>NZ_JBGLYQ010000049.1:0-52127 GCF_047304105.1 Duganella sp. Dugasp56 | reverse complement strand
TCAACTGGTTGTGTCGAAACTCCAGTTTAGGCGCATCGACGCCGATAGGTGAGGAGGAGTCCATCCCATTGCTTCTGGCCGGATGCGGAATCGACGCCTACGGCAACAAAAGGTTTAGATGACCCGAAAAAAATGCCGTAGCTGAAATCGCTGCTCCACTAAACACGACGATAAGTGCAATGGGGACCCGAATCAAAGCGAGGCTAGCCAACAAAATCCCAGCTGCCAACAATCCGAAAGCTGCGGCAAAGTTGCCGCGACTCCAAAATTCTAGAAACCAATTTGAGACAATGTACCCGATAACACCGAGCCCAGCAATTGCACCGATGAAATAAACTGTGCCCTCCCAATCCATCAAGCGTTCAAGAAATCTCATAATCTATCTAAAATTAAACGTCCGTTGTTGGCCGGTTACAGCATCTGAGGGAAACCGATGCCCCCGAACAGCAGAAATGCACCTAGTGTGTGTCGTATGCCCAAGCGACCTGGGTCAGTTTCCCTCGTTTGAAGGTAAAAATTACCTCACCATTTTGGTCGCCACCAGTACCATAAATAAAAGATTCTTGCTGAACTTGTGTAGGTGCACCTAAAACGGCTCGCACCTTTTTTTTGCGTTTTCCCCACCTTCAGCCCGCACGGTAGATTGAATTTGGTAGATGCTGTAGAAAGGCCTGATGGCATCGCTGTCCCATCCGGATAGCGATAAAAACCCGCTTGGAAAGTCCTGAACTGTACGTTGTAAAAATCAAGTCTTGACCCGTCACCAGAAGGGTCATCCACACGTGACACTGAAACCTCTTCCGGTTTTTCCGAAGTGGCGATATCCCAATATTTCTCCACATATTTGATCAGTACCCGAGCCGTAGAGTGAGACCGCTCGTCTCCAGATTCCTCATCTTTATGAGACGGCACCAATCTACAGTCGTTTGATTTTGCATCGCCAGCTGTCGCTGGAGACACCACCGCCATGAATATCATGCCCACAGAAGAAATGATTCCAACGACTTTCCTTGATACGAGCATCTTCACATTGCTTCCCTGTAGTTGTCGTCGCGAGCGAGGTCCGCTGATCGCCGACTAACGACTTCGCGTGCATTCGCCATTCAAGCTAAGAGCGCGAACCTGATACGAATTGTCGCCGAGGTGACAAAATCCATCCGCGATGGCGTCTAGGTTCAAGGGTTCGACGACAATTGAAACGTTGTCACCGGCCACGGCGCCTGACCGCCGGAAGCCGCTCGGCTCGAGGCTTTTGACGGTAACGCCGACCTCCCCATGCTGAGATCTCAAAAAGAGCTTGTCGCCGAGGTGTACTTCGCCCTGTTCAACTTTGCCTGTAAAAACGACGCAGCGACCATCGATCGGGAACATGTCAATCACGCTATATTCAAACATTGCTTCTTCCGCAGAACTGATTGCTGCCTGGTGCAGCAAATAAAAGTGTTCTTTTCTATTACCATACTACCAAGGTCGGCTCTTGGCCGAAAACTGTCAAATTTTCTCAGTCATATGGGACACATCACATGCGCAATCTCTGACACGTCCGTTGCTGGCCAGCCCCGGCCGAAGGCATTCAGCATAGCATCTGGCATTTCTGCAAAGCTCACGCATTCTCACTTTAGGCCGAAGCCTCCCGTTACGGACCTTCGTAATGATCAACAGAACAAACTTTGGCGGTCAAACTCCGTCGACGGCGGCCCCGCCTCGATGAGCATTGTCCGCTCCAACGTCAATGAGTGTCAGCACTCTATCAACGGCGGATTCTTCTCAAAATCAAAATAAAGTTGCTTTATGGAAAAACACGAACTATGATGGGATTATAAACAGACCTAAACAATGTCTAAAGTTGCACTAACTACAAGGAGGCCATATGTTGCTCAACGAGCCCTCTGCCGCCCAGATCCGTAAAGGACCGCCACGGCCGCAAGATGCAATGGCCCCCTTCCCGGTATCGGCCAACTCATATGACATGACGACCGAAGATGATATCGGCGACGCGTTGACCCTGCTGGCTGCGAGCGGCGACGCGATCTCGATGTACGCGGCCGGCAGCCGGGAGGTGGTGCTCGGACGCATACTGCAGGTCGATCCCGAGCTGCCGAATTTCGTGATGGAGTTAAACGAAGGTGAGACCCTCAAGCCAGGCAACATCACCTTCGTCGCCTGGCTGCGCAGCGCGAAGCTGCAATTCCGCCTGTCCAAACCGGAATGGACCTCGCTTCCCGGCCAGCCACAGCTGATCCCGATGATCTTCCCGGAGACCTGCGCGGTGCTGAACCGGCGTGCCTCGGAGCGCATGGAGACGCCGCTGGGCGCCAGTTTCATGGCTTCGTATGAGCTGAACGGTACCCCCCATGAGTTGCCGATATACGATTTCTCGCTGGGCGGGATCGGCCTGCGTTGCTCGAAGAGCGATGCGAAGGGCTTGCTCAAGGGCCGCAAACTGCAGGAAGTGCAGCTGTATCTGGGATTGGAAACCGACATCGTCGCAGAACTGGAGGTACGCTTCACGCGCTCCATCCGCTCCTTCCTGCTGGGCGAACAAGTCCATATCGGCTGCATGTTCATCAATTTGACGCCGGAGGCGGAAGGCGAGATCAAAAGCATTATGGATCAGATAAACAATGCCCCGCGGCAGCGATGAAGCTGGACAGAGGCCGATCCGATACAATAATTGCAAGTTGGTCAAATTTCCTTGACAGCCACGCCGGCTATCTCGTACATTAAGGTCCATGACCTCGCATCTGCACCTATCCGCTTTCCTGCTGCCGTCGCCTAGCGCCCTATCGCTAGCGATGCGCCTACTAGCACGCGCTTAATTAGCCGCGTTCCAGCTGTACCCCGTGCCGGCCACAAGCCGCACATGTCTTCAAATCCCAGGAAAGTTTGCACCGATGCTCCCAGCTTCGTCCTTGTCGCTACTGCTAAAACTACCGATCGGTTGCCGAGCCTAGTATTCCGTGGCCGCGCGGCAGCCCTTCGCCACATGTAGCGCCGGCACACCCGATTCGTCGGATCACGGCATCCAGCACTTCCCAAAATTTAAAGACCCAGGAGCACCCCATGATGTTGCAGAACCCAGCAGCCAAGTATCGCGCCTTCCCCCCTGTGCAATTGTCCGACCGCCAGTGGCCGAATAACGTCATTTCGAAGCCGCCGATCTGGATGAGCACCGATCTGCGCGACGGCAACCAGGCCCTGATCGAACCGATGACCGCCGAGAAAAAACTGCGCTTCTTCGAGCTGCTCGTGAAGATCGGCCTCAAGGAAATCGAGGTGGGCTTCCCTTCCGCCTCGCAGACCGACTTCGACTTCGTGCGCAAGCTGGTCGAGGAAAACCGCATTCCGGACGACGTCACCATCATCGTGCTGACCCAGTCGCGCGATGAACTGATCCGCCGCACGGTGGAATCCTGCGTCGGCGCCAGGCGCGCCATCGTCCACTTGTATAACTCGGTGGCGCCGGTATTCCGCAAAGTCGTCTTCGGCATGTCGCGCGAAGAGATCACCAACATCGCCACCACCGGCACCAAGCTGGTGAAGGAACTGATCAAGCAGCACCCGCAGACCGAATGGGGCTTCGAGTACACGCCGGAGTCGTTCTCCACCACCGAGCTCGATTTTTCCAAGCATATCTGCGACGCCGTCACGGCGATCTGGGAACCAACCCCGCAGAACAAGATGATCATCAACCTGCCGTCGACGGTGGAGTGCAGCACGCCCAACGTCTACGCCGACCAGATCGAATGGATGTCGCGCAAGCTGGCGCGCCGCGATTCGCTGATCATCAGCGTCCACCCGCACAATGACCGCGGCACCGCCGTCGCTTCCGCCGAGATGGCCGTGATGGCCGGCGCCGACCGCGTCGAAGGCTGCCTGTTCGGCAACGGCGAGCGCACCGGCAACGTCGACCTGGTCACGCTGGCGTTGAACCTCTACACCCAGGGCGTGCACCCCGGCCTGGACTTCTCCGACATCGACGAAGTGCGCAAGTGCGTCGAAGAGTGCAACCAGTTGCCGGTGCACCCGCGCCATCCGTATGTCGGCGACCTGGTGTTCACCGCCTTCTCCGGCTCGCACCAGGACGCGATCAAGAAAGGCTTCGCCCAGCAGAAGGAAGGCGCGCTGTGGGAGATTCCGTATTTGCCTATCGACCCGCAGGACCTGGGCCGCAGCTACGACGCCGTCATCCGCGTCAACAGCCAGTCCGGCAAGGGCGGCATGGCTTATCTGCTTGAGCAGGACTATGGCCTGGTCCTCCCGCGCCGCCTGCAGATTGAGTTCAGCCGCGCCGTGCAGGCGGTGGCCGACGCCACCGGCCTGGAGATCACCGCCGACGGCATCTACGACATCTTCAACAAGGAATACTTCGAGCAGGTTTCGCCGTACGCCTACAACTCGCACAAGATGGTGGAAGACACCAGCAGCGACGAGCCGGTGCAGATCGACATCGCCCTCACCCACCGCAAGCTGCCGATGGCACTGCAGGGCGGCGGCAACGGCCCGATCGACGCCTTCGTCGATGCGCTCGGCCTGGACATCAAGCTGATGGACTACCATGAGCACTCGATCGGCTCCGGCGCCAACGCCAAGGCGGCCTGCTACGTCGAACTGCGCCTGGCCAACGGCCCAACGCTGTTCGGCGCGGCCATCGACAGCAACATCGTCACGGCCTCGTTCAAGGCGGTGCTGAGCGCGGTCAATCGCCAGATCACGCAACAGGAAGCCGCAGCAGTTGCGGCACCGGCGGGCGCCGACGCCACCGCCTGATTCAGGACGGCGAAGTAACGAGTATCGTCCGCGACATCATGATCTCGTCGTACAGCTGACCGTCGACGATCATCGAATCCGGCTCACGGCCGAACTCCTGGAAGCCCAATGACTCATAGAGCTCGGTCGCCGCGGCATTGCCCGCGGTGACCGACAGAGTCAGCCTTTGCACACCCGGCATGGTCGCAGCGAATGCCAGCGCGTGCTCCATCAAGCGCCGTCCAACACCCCTGCCCCGATAAGCTTCGGCCACGTACATCGCGCGGATATAGCCTTTGTGCCGGATTTTCAGCGCGGCCTCGCGCCCCACCGCGACCAGGCCAACCAGCTCGTCGCCATCAAAGGCGCCGAACATATTGCGGCCGGAATCGGCCGCCAGCCGCGCTTCTATCGTGGACAGCGGCGTGTCGCGCTCTTCCTCGTAGCTGGAACCGAACGCGGAAGGCGACTCGCGCAACCCCGCCAGCCGCAGTGCGAGGAAGGCCGCGGCATCATCTGGAATCAAACGGCGTATCAACATGGGCGACCTTAAAGAGAGCCGGCCGGATGCTGCCCGCTGGTCAGCACCAGCGAGAAGAACATTTCGGCCTGGCCGTTATAGAGTTTGAACAGCAGCGTATTACGGCCTTTTTTCAGATGGACCTTGCGGCTGCCTTCGGTCAGGTTCAGCGCGTCGATCTCCTTGCGGAGCGAGCGATAGCCTCCATCCTGGTACCACGGCTTCATGCCTTCGAAACTGGCCCACACCAGCTTATCGTTCAGCCACAGCCTGGAATCGTCGTCGCCGCCGATCTCCAGCCACACATCGCGCTCGCGGTCCGAAGCGATCTCGGTATAGCCGTAGTAGATGGCGTACTGCGCACCGTCGACCGGCACGACGGGATAACGGTCGAAATGTGTGTACTCCCATTTCAGCAGCCGGCGGTCCTTGCCGAGGTAGACGGCATCCAGATCGATCTGCTGCTCGGGCGGAAACTCCGGCGCAACACGGGTGCTGTCGTCGGCAGGGAACGGACCGATCATGTACCACGTGTCGATATAGACCCGGCTGGCGTAGACGCCGTCGCTGCCGATGGCGCGGCTGGCCCCGGGACGCAACGTCAGCGAATTCACCGCAGGCACCGCGATGGCAGCGGAAGAGTCGCGGTGCACCGCCCCTGTGGCATCGGTAAGGTCCAGCGCACTGCCCAGCGGCAGCGGCGTGGCGCCGCTGCGGCCCACGGCGGCGCCGGTGAAACCCGTGCTCTCACCGTCACCGATGCCCTGTCCTTTCACCATCGCGCCGTCAGCTTGACGCTGCAGTTGATCCTGTCGCGCCGCCAGCGCCTGGCTGGCCTGCCGCTGCATCTGGCCCATCGCCAGACTTAGCTCGGCGGGCGTCATCGTCTTCGGATCCAACGTCCGCGGCTTGCGCTGTTCGGTTTTTTTCAAGGCTTCTTCCCTTGATATCTTCAGCAGTTTGGCTAGCTGCTCCGCCTTGGCCTCGCGCCGCAGCTGCTCGATGGACTGCGCCAGCTCATTGATCGCGGCAGCCATCTGCTCCGGGGTCTTGCGCACCTGCTGTTCGCGCGATGCAGCCGCCGGCCCAGATGCCGCCAGCCTGGCCGCATCCTTGCCGCTGCCCTGTTCCAGCGCGGCCTTGATGTTGGCCAGCTCATTCATCTCGCGGCCCAGCGCGGCACTGGTGGCGCGCTCGGCGTAGTCCGCCGCGCGCACTTCGTTCTGATTGCCGGCCGCATGCTGGCCGACGCTCCACAACACCCACGCGGCGGCGCCGTGGCCCAGCAGCGAAACGACCAGATACTTGCGGTCCATCGGATTCAGTTCCGCGTGCGCATGGCGATATTGTGCAGGCCTTCGATCTGGCACAGGTCCATCACGCGCACGATGTGCTGGTAGGCGGCCTGCTTGTCGCCGTCGATGCGGATACGGGTGCCGGCATCGGCCGCGGCGACGGCGCGCAGGCGCGAGTGCAAGCCCTGGGCCGTTACCGCCTCGCCTTCCAGATACAGCTTGCCGTCCCGGCCCACGCCGATGATCAGCGGACGCGCGTTGTCGTCCGACTCCTCCAGCGCATTGGACGACGCCGGCAGCGTGATCGGAAGTTGCTTGTCCTTGCGCTGCGTGGTCTGCTGCTTGAACGACGTCGCCACCATGAAGAACATCAGCAGGAAGAAGATGCAGTCGATCAGCGCCGTAAGGCCGATCTCCGGTTGATCCTCGTCACCCAGGTCGATGCGCATGCTACGCGGCCTCCCGCGCGGCGATGAACCAGCGACTGATCAGGCGGTTGACTTGCTTTTCCAGTGCCAGGCCATACAACACCACGCGGCTCTTGAAATAGTGGTGCAGGCACAGGGCCGGCAGCGCGACGCTGAGACCGGCGGCGGTATTGATCAGCGCCTTGGAGATGCCGCCCGCCAGCAGCGCAGGATCACCCATGCCACCGGCATAGGCGATGACGTGGAAGGATTCGATCATGCCGATCACGGTGCCCAGCAGGCCGACGATGGGCGCCACGGTGGCGACGACGGCCAACGGCTGCGCCTTCTGCTGGTGCTGGCGCATCTCGATCGAGGCCAGGTCGCCGCAACCGGCGGAGATGATGGCCGCGCTTTGGTGGCGGTGCTCGACCATGTATTCCACAGTGCGCGCCAGGGTGCTGTCGCTGGCGGCCAGCACCGCCTCGATCTCATCGAATTTTCCGGCATCCCAGAGCGGCTCCAGTTGCTGCGCCAGTCCATCCGGTACGATATATTTGCGGCGCAGGTGCGCCAGACGCTCCAGCGCTACAGCCAGGGCCAGTACCGACAACGCCAGCACCACCACCATTGCGGCGCCGGCATGGGTGATTTGCTCGGTCAAATCCAATTCCTGCATGATCGGCGCCCTAGTATGAGTGAGGCAGCCATTATCAATTACTTTATATTTATTGGCAATCTCAAGCCAGTTCGAAACGGTAGCCGACGCCATACACGGATTGCAGGCACTCGGCGTCCGGCAGTTTGCGGCGGATGTTCTTGATGTGCGAGTCGACGGTGCGATCGCCGATGTCGCGCTGGTCCTGGTGGGCGAAGTCCAGCAACTGCTGGCGGGTGTAGACCCGGCTGGGATTCTCGATCAACTCGGCCAGCAGCCGGAACTCCAGCGGCGTCAGCGCGAGCGCGGCGCCGTTGTGCAGGATGCGCATGCCGGGGCGGTCGATCTGGAATGGCGAGACCGCAACGACTGGCACCGTGCCGCCGGCACCCGCGCTGCGGCGCAAATGCACGCGCACCCGCGCCACCACCTCGCGAGGGCTGAACGGTTTGCAGACATAATCGTCGGCGCCGTTGTCCAGGCCAAGCAAGCGGTCGATCTCGTCGACGCGCGCAGTCAGCATGATGATGGGGATTTGGGAAAAGACGCGCACCTCGCGGCACACGCCGATGCCGTCCAGCTCCGGCAGCATCACGTCCAGCAGCACCAGGTCGAAGCCGCCGCCCCGGATGGCCTCGACCGCGCTGCGGCCGTCGGCCACGCTGCGGGTCTGCCAGCCTGCGGCGCCCATGTAGTCAGCCAGCAGCGCGGCGATCTTGACGTCGTCTTCAACGATGAGGATATGGGACACGGCGTCTCCTATTTTTTTAGTGGCAAGCGGACCAGCACTTTCAGTCCGCCCAATACGGATGCGGTGGCGCCGACGGCGCCGCCGTGCGCCTCCACCAGCGCCTTGCAGATCGCCAGACCCAGCCCGCTGCCGCCGCGCTCGCGCGTGCGGGCCGCATCCACCCGGTACAGGCGCTCGAAGATGCTACCCACCACGTCGGACGGCACGCCGGGTGCGCTGTCCTCCACGGTGATCTCGGCATAGCCGGCGGCGCTGGTCAAGGCGACGACCACATGGCCGCCGGCGTCGGTGTAGCGCAGGCTGTTCTCCAGCAGATTGGTGACCACCTGCTGCAGGCGCCCGGCATCGCCCGTCATCATCATGGGGACGGACGGCAGGCTCCAGCTCAGATCAAGGCCGCACTTCTGCGCGCGCGGCTGGTAGCGCTCCAGCGTCGGCCGCAGCAGCTCGGCCAGGTTCAGTTCATGCCAGTGGTATTGCAGATCGCCCGCATCCGCCATGGTCAGTTGGTGCAGGTCGTCGACCAGCTTGTTCAGGCGCAGCACCTCGGCATGCAGCGACTGCAGCGCGTTGCCGTCGGCTTGGCGTATGCCGTCGAGCAGCGCTTCGATTTCGCCGCGTATGACCGTCAGCGGCGTGCGCAGCTCGTGCGACACGTCGGCCAGCACCTTGCGCCGCCGGCGTTCGCTCTCCTCCAGCGCCTCGGCCATGGCGTTGACGTGCAGCGCCAGCTCGGCCACCTCGTCCCGCGACAGCAGCGGCGCGCGGGCGCTGAATTCGCCGAGCGCCAGCCGGGCGGTGACGTCGCGCAGCGCCGCCACGGGCCGCAACAGGTGGCGCGCCAGCCAGATCGCCGCCAGGATGGCCAGGCCGACCAGGACGGCGGACAGCAGCAGGATCGACCGCAGCTGCTCGCGCAGGAAAATGGTGGCGCTGGCGTCGGCGCCGCCGGTCTCGCGCAGCGGCATCAGACGCATGTGGCCGACCACCACGCCATCCACCTTGATGGCGCGTTCGGCGCCGACCTTGATGTCGGGAGGTCCGATCAACTTGCCGCCCTGCGCGTCGGTGATGGAGATGCGCGAGGCGAAATCCATCGGATCGTTGCTGCGCGGCGGCGGAGCGGCGGGCCTGGGCTCGGCCTCGGCGGGCGGCGGATCCGCCTCCGGCGGCGGCGGTTCACGGCGCGGCGGCCTGGCTTGATAGGCATACGCTCCGCCTTGACCGTCGTCCGCCGGCGGCGGGCCGGCCCGGCGCGGCGGCGGTGGACGGCGCTCGCGGCGCGGACGGTGCGTGTCGCCGTCCGGCTCGAACACCTGGCTGATCGGCGTTATCCTGTTCAGCAGCTCGCCCAGCGCGCGCGGCTTCCCTCGCAGCCAATCCCAACTGCCTTCGGTGCGATAGCGGTCCTCCAGCAGCTCGCGCAACTGGTCGAAATCCTGGACCTGCAATTCATTGAGATAGGCGACGAAGCCGCGCTTCAGGTTACTGCTGGCGACCCACGCCATCGTCCCCACGCAGAGAAAGACGATAGCGGTCACCGCCAGCGCGATCTTGCGGGCGATGGTCAACCGCATGGCTGGCTCATGGTCGTCATCCCGCCATCATAACCGCCAAATGTGCAGAAAATATGGAGCTTGGCTAAAACGCCACACTACGGTCCGCCTACATTTTTCCCACACAATTGCGGTGCAATCTCGGCCCGTCATCAACAAACAGACGGAGCACACCATGTATCACCGCGTCCTGAACCTGGCTCCGGCCATCGCCACCGCCGCCCTGCTCGCGGCCTGCGGCGGCAGCGATCCGACCGCCGACAGCACAACCGCCAGCGCCGCGCCACGCCTGGCACAGGGCGGCGCACCAGGTGGCGCCGCCACGCTTGCCGCCTCAGTGCAGACTTCCGCGCCGCCCATCGTGCTGGCGCCGGTGCCCAACGACGAAGGCGCCTCCCTCAGTTTCAGCACCGCCGGTGCGGTCGATACCGCCAATCCCTTCTTCAAACCGATGGGCAACGGCCGTTCATGCGCCACCTGCCACCAGCCTGACAACGGCTGGAGCATCGGCCCGGACAAGCTGGCCGCGCGCTTCGCCGACAGCGCCGGCACCGATCCCGTTTTCCGCCTGGTCGACGGCGCCGTCTCGCCGCTGGCCGCCACGGCCACGCTGGACCAGAAGCGCGTCGCCTACAGCATGCTGCTGACCAAGGGCCTGATCCGCGTCGGCCTGGCCATGCCCGCCGGCGCGGAATTCACGCTGGTGAAGACCGACGATCCGTACAACTACGCCAGCGCCAGGGAGCTGTCGCTGTTCCGCCGGCCGCTGCCGACCACCAATCTCAAATTCGCCAGCAGCGTGATGTGGGACAGCCGCGAAACCCCGGCCGACGCCAATTCAACCGTCTGCCTGAAGGATGTGCGCCCGGCGCAGTGCTACACCGCCGTCGATGCCGGCCTGCTGCACCAGGCCAACGACGCCGTGCGCGGCCACGCCGAAGCGGCGCAGGATTTGACGGCTGCCGAACAGCGCGCCATCGTCGACTT
This sequence comes from Duganella sp. Dugasp56, assembly GCF_047304105.1. NCBI lineage: Bacteria > Pseudomonadati > Pseudomonadota > Betaproteobacteria > Burkholderiales > Oxalobacteraceae > Duganella > Duganella sp. Dugasp56. The sequence goes on along the minus strand of NZ_JBGLYQ010000049.1, from coordinate 41,204 downwards.
CGAGAAAACGCTGTTCACCGCGCAGATCAGCTCCATCGACGCCGGCAGCCTGACCGAGGCCGGCGCCCTGGGCGGTCCCACGTCGCTGGCCTCCACAGCCTTCTATTACGGCATCAACGACCTGCTGTCCGGCGATTATCAAACCGGAGCCCCGTTCAACCGCAACGTCATGGCGATATTCGGCGCGTGGCGCAACCTGGACCGCCCGGCGCCTCCGCCTCCACCACCGGTGCGAGGCCGTCCCGCACCGCCACCGCCTGCCGCGCCAAGCGCGCAAAACCTGGCCCGCGCCTCGATCGCGCGCGGCGAACAAATCTTCAATAACAAGCCGTTCAACATCACCAATGTGGCCGGCTTCAACGACGAGTTGCGCCGTCCGCTGCAACGCGGCAGCTGCGCCAGCTGCCACGACGCGCCCAACGCCGGCACGCACTCGGTCACGCGCATGTTCAACACCGGCGTATCGGACGGCGCACGCCGCACGGCCGACATGCCGCTCTACACGCTGCGCAACAACGCCACCGGCGAAACCGTGGCCACCACCGATCCCGGCGCCGCCATGCTGTCTGGTAAATGGAGAGATATCGGCAAGGTGAAGGTACCCAGCCTGCGCGGCATCGAATCGCGCTCGCCCTACTTCCACAATGGTTCGGTGCACACCATCGAGGATATCGTGACGTTCTACGATACGCGCTTCAACATCGGCTTCACGCCGCAGGAAGCGGCCGACCTGGCCGCCTTCCTCAAGGCGCTGTGAGCCGGGCCAGCCGGATGCCCGTGAACTGCCAGCGGGCGCCGGCGGGGAAGAAATTCCGATAGCTGGCGCGCGCATGGCCCGCCGGTGTGGCGCAGGACGAGCCGCGCAGCACGTACTGGTTCATCATGAACTTGCCGTTGTACTCGCCCAGCGCGCCCGGCGCGCTCTGGTATCCGGGATAGGCGGCATAGCTGCTGCTGGTCCATTGCCAGCAGTGGCCGAACATCTGCTGCAGCCCGCCGCCGTCCGCTGCATCGGCGGCGGCCGGATGCAGCGAGCCGGTCTCCACCTCCGCCTGGGCGGCGGCGAATTCCCACTCGGCCTCGGTCGGCAAACGGGCGCCGGCCCAATGCGCATAAGCATCCGCTTCGAACAACGACAAATGCGTGGCGGGCCGGTTCAGGTCCAGCGCCTGCGCGCCGTGCAGCGTGAACTCCAGCCACTGGCCCTGGTCGTCCTGCTGCCAGTAGATCGGGCAGTTCAGACCCTGGCTGCGCACCCAGTCCCAGCCCTCCGCCAGCCACAAGCCGGCGTTGAAATAGCCGCCTGCGGCGATAAATTCCAGGTACTCGCCGTTCGTCACCAGCCGCGAGGCCAGTTCGAACGGCGCCACATACTGCTTGTGGCGCGGCAGTTCGTTGTCGAAGCAGAAGCCGCCGCCGCGATGGCCGATGTCCGTCAGGCCGCCTTCAAACGGCAGCCAGGCCAGCGCCAGCGCGGCCGGCGCCGGTGGCAGCGGCAGATCCATGTACTCGGGCAGCAGCGCGTTTTGCGCCAGCAGGTGCTTGACGTCGGTGAGCATCAGCTCCTGGTGCTGCTGTTCATGCTCCAGTCCCAGCGTGACCAGCATTGTCAGGTGCGCGCGCTGCTCGTCATCCAGATCGCTGGCGACCAGCCGGGCGATGCGCTCGTCGACATTGGCGCGGTAAGCGCGCACCTGCGACATGGCCGGCCGTGTCAGCAAGCCGCGCTGGGCGCGCGGATGCTTTTCGCCGATGCCGTTGTAATAAGAATTGAACAGCACCCGGAACGCCGGATGGAAAGGCTCGAAGCCGGCTTCCATGGGTTCCAGGATGAAGGTCTCGAAGAACCAGGTCGTATGCGCCAGGTGCCACTTGATCGGACTCGCGTCCGGCATCGACTGCGCGCCGCAGTCCTCGTCGGTCAGCGGTTCGGCCAGCGCCAGCGAGCGGCGGCGTACGGTGGCGAAACGGGATTTGATGTCTTGCGGCGGCAGGCGCATGTCCATGGTCGGCTTTCAGTCCGGGATGACCCGGGCATGGATGACGGCGAACCAGTTCGCCGGATCGGTCCACACCTGGGCGGTGGCAAAGCCGGCCCGCTCCAGCAGGCCGACAAACGATTGCCGCGTATATTTATAGCTGTCTTCCGTGTGTATCCGTTCGCCGCGCGCGAAGTGGCGCTCACCATCGTCCCAACGCACCGTCAGCGCGCTGCGCGCTTCCAGGTGCATCTCGATGCGGCTTTCCGCGGCGTTGAAGAAGGCACGGTGCTGCCACTGGCCGACATCGAAATCGGCGCCGATCAGATGGTTCAGGTGGCGCAGCATGTTCAGGTTGAAGGCCGCCGTCACGCCCAAGGCGTCGTCGTAGGCGGCGTCCAGTACCCCACTGTCCTTGATCAGGTCCACGCCGATCAGCAGGCCGCCATCGGCACCGGCGTTGGCGCGCAGGCCGCGCAGGAAGGCCGTCGCCTGCTCCGGCGAGAAATTGCCGATCGAGGAACCGGGATAGAAGAACAAGCGGCGGCTGTGGCGCACGCTGTCCGGCAGCTCGAAGCCGCTGGAAAAGTCCAGCCCCAGCGCCGTCATCTCGATGTGCGGGAAGCGCTGCTGCAAACGGCCGACCGCCTCGGTGAGGAAATCGCGCGAGATATCCACCGGCACGTACTGCGCCGGCTGCAGCAGCGGGAACAGGCTAGCCGCCTTGGCGCAATTGCCCGCGCCCAGATCGATCATCGTGGTGCCGGTGCCGATGGCGCGCGCCATGTCGGCGCCGTGCGCGGCGAAGATGCCGGCCTCGGTGCGGGTAGGATAATATTCGGGCAGCTCGCATATCGCCTCGAACAGCTTGGAACCCAGGCCGTCGTACAGGAACTTGGGCGAAGTGTGGGCGTCGGGCGCCAGCAAACCCGCGCTGATTTCGGCGATCACCGCCGCGCTGCCGTTGGCGGGCTGCCGCTGCGGCGGCGTGTTGCTTGCGTAGGGCGAAACAACACGGATCGCCGAGAAACGGGACATCTGCATAAGTGCTCTGCCTTTCAGAGGTGGTCATCCAGCTATGGATAACATTTTTGTTATGATAGCCGAATATCCATTTTGGGGCGCCGCACCAAAAAAAACGGTGCGGCGCTTCACATTCATAGTCACATTAGTCGCAGCAGAAGTACAAATCTTACAAAAAAAGGTCAAACCACCATGAAATTTTTCGCCATGCGTACGATCAAATCCCTGTTTGCCGCCGGCCTGATGCTGGCAGCGGCCCATTCCCAGGCCCAGTCCGCCGACCATGTGTTCCGCGTATCGGCGATTCCGGACGAGGCGCCGACCGAATTGCAGCGCAAGTTCAAGCCGCTGGGCGAGTACCTGGAAAAGAAAATCGGCATGAAGGTCGAGTTTACTCCCGTCACCGACTACGCCGCCTCGGTCGAAGCGCTGATCAACAAGAAGGTCGACATGGTCTGGTTCGGCGGCTTCACCTTCGTGCAGGCCAAGGATCGCAGCAAGAACCAGATCACGCCGCTGGTGCAGCGTGCCGAAGATGAAAAATTCCGCTCGGTGTTCATCACCACCAACAAGGACATCAACAAGCTGGAAGACCTGAAAGGCCACACGCTGAGCTTTGGCTCGGAATCGTCGACCTCGGGCCACCTGATGCCGCGTTCGTACCTGCTGGCCGCCAAGATCAACCCGGATACCGACCTGAAACGCATCGCCTTCTCCGGCGCGCATGACGCCACCGTGGCCGCAGTTGCGGGCGGCAAGGTCGATGCCGGCGCGCTCAACATCTCGGTCTGGGAAAAACTGGTGGCCGAGAAGAAGGTCGATCCGGCCGTGGTACGCGTGTTCTACACCACCCCTGGCTACTACGACTACAACTGGTCGGTACGCACCGATATGAACGCCGACCTGAAGAAGAAGCTGACCGACGCCTTCCTGGCGCTCGATCCGAAGAACCCGCAGGACAAGGTCATCATGGACCTGCAGCGCGCTTCGAAGTTCATTCCGACCAAGGCTGAAAACTACACCGCCATCGAAGCGGCCGCACAGAACGCGGGCCTGCTGAAAAAATAAATCGTCAATGCCGACTTACCAACTGCAAAACCTGACGGTGCGCCACCTGGGCGCATCCAGGGCCGCCGCGCTGCACGCGATCACGCTGACCGTCGAACAGGGCGAGCAACTGGCCCTGATCGGCCCGTCCGGCGCCGGCAAGACCACCTTGCTGGCGACGCTGGCCTGCGCCCACCGGCCCGCCGAAGGGGAGTTCCAGGCCTTCGGCTGCGATCCGTGGCAGCTCAGTGGCGGCGCGCGGCACAAGCTGCGCGCGCAGTTGTTCCTGGCGCCGCAAACCCCTCCGCTGCCGCCGCGCCAGCGCGTGGTGACGGCGGTGCTGGCCGCGCGCCTGCCGCAGTGGAGCCTGTGGCGCGCGCTGGTGTCGCTGTTCAAGCCCGCCGATCCGGAAGCGGCCTGGCAGGCGCTGTCGCGCTTCAACCTGGGCGACAAGCTGTATTCCCGCGTCGACCGCCTGTCCGGCGGCGAGCGCCAGCGCTGCGGCCTGGCGCGCTTGCTGCTGTCGCCGGCCAAGGCGCTGCTGGTGGACGAGCCGCTGTCCGCGCTGGACCCGGTGCTGTCGGAACTGACCTTGGCCACGCTGCGCGACGAAGCACGGGCGCGCGGCGCCACGCTGATCTGCAGCCTGCACCAGGTCGACCTGGCGCTGAAACACTTCCCCCGCATCGTCGCCCTGCGCGACGGCCGCATCGAATTCGACCTGCCGCGCGACCGCGTCACGCCCGAGATGATCGCCGCGCTGTACCAGGGCGAACCGCCCGCCGCCAGCGCGCCGTCGCCGGAACATGAGGCGATGGCGGTCAAGCTGGGCGTCGGCGCATGTCTGTAATGAGCGCTACCGCCTCACCCCTTCGCGCGCATCCCGATCCGGCCTGGCGCGGCCGCGTCGCCATCACCTTGGTCTGCCTGGTCGTGCTGTGGCCGACGCTGGTGGTCACCGAATTCAAGCCGTGGATCCTGTTCGACTGGCAGAGCCTGACCTCCACCGGCCGCTTCCTGGCCGACTTCCTGGTGCCGGCCCACAGTGCAGAATTCCTGGCCATGCTGCTGCGCGAAACCTGGCAGACCGTCGCCATCGCCACCGCCGGCCTGACGCTGGCCCTGCTGGGCGCGATCCCGGCCACGCTGATCATCAACGAGCAGCTGTCGATCTCGCGCCTGGGCACCGGCCGCATACGGCCGTGGGCCCGGCTGGCGCGCCAGTGCGTGCGCTGGCTGCTGGTGGCGCTGCGCAGCGTGCCCGAACTGGTATGGGCGCTGCTGTTCGTGCGCATCATCGGCCTCGGCCCGACCGCCGGCGTGCTGGCCATCGCCCTGACCTACTGCGGCATGCTGGGCAAGGTCTACGCCGAGATCCTCGAATCGTCCGACGCCCACGCCAGCGACACGCTGCTGGCCAACGGCAGCGGGCGGCTCGCCGCGCTGCTGTACGGTGCCCTGCCGGAAGCGGCGTCCGAGTTGATGTCCTACACCGTCTACCGCTGGGAATGCGCGATCCGCGGCTCGGTGGTGATGGGCTTTGTCGGCGCCGGCGGCCTGGGCCAGCGCATGGATGAATCGATGAAAATGCTGGCCGGCGCCGAAGTATCGTCCATGCTGCTGGTGTTCGTAGCGCTGGTGGCGCTGGCCGACCTGTTTTCCAAGATACTGCGGAGGCGCCTCGGATGAAGCACCTGATGCCCAAACCTCCCGCCCGCGACTGGACCGTGCTGTCGCTGATGGCGCTGCTCGCCGTGCTGATCGCCGCCAGCTTCGCCACGCTGCCGCTGAAGTGGCGCGAATTCTTCACCGCCGAAGCCGTCAACAGCACGCTTGAGCTGCTGGCCGGCTTCGCGCCGCCCGACCTGTCGGCGCCTTTCCTGGTCAAGACCGGCTGGGCCACGATAGAGACCATGGCCATGTCGGCGCTCGGCACGCTGCTGGCGGTGATCGCCGGCCTGGCGTTCTCGCTGCCCGCCTCCGGCCGTTTCGGCAAGACGCCGCGCGCGCTGATGCGCTCCGCGCTCAACGTGCTGCGCTCGATTCCCGAACTGGTGTGGGCCTCGATCCTGCTGATCGCCTCCGGCCTCGGGCCTTTCGGCGGCACGCTGGCGCTGGGCGCGCACACGGCCGGCGTGTTGGGCCGCTTGTTTGCCGACTCGCTGGAAAACGCCGCGCCGCTGCCGGAACAAACGCTGCGCACCAACGGCGCCAGCGCCGGCGCGGCCTTCTTCTACGCCACCTTGCCGCAAACGCTGCCGCAGATGCTGTCCTACACGCTGTACCGCTGGGAGAACAACATCCGCGCCGCCGCCATCCTCGGCGTGGTCGGCGCCGGCGGCCTGGGGCAGATGCTCAAGTACCACCTGTCGCTGTTCCAGATGCAGAAGGCCGCCACCGTCATCGCCGCCATGCTGCTGCTGGTCGCGCTGGTCGACGGCATCAGCTTCGCGCTGCGCCGCGCCTTGACGCGCTAATCCGCTAATCCTTTCCCCTCCCCGCCCCTATGCTCGAGCTGCGCAACCTGTCCAAATCCTATGCCGGCGGCCGTCCGGTGTTGTCCAAGCTGTCGTGGAACTTCAAGGCCGGCGAATTCGTCTCCATCATGGGCGATTCCGGCGTCGGCAAGTCCACGCTGCTTAATTTGATCGCCGGCCTGGATACCCCCGATGTGAGCCCGGACGCGGCGCCGGGCGAATCGCCCATCCTCATCGACGGCGTGGCCATGTCCGGCCTGGACGACGATGCCGCCACCCGGTTGCGCCGCGCGCGCATGGGTTTCATCTTCCAGGCCTTCCACGTGCTGCCGCACCTGACCCTGTTGCAGAACGTCGCCCTGCCGCTGCTGCTGAACGGCCTGCCGACCGGCCGCGCCGGCGAGATGCTGGACGCGGTCGGCCTCGGCGGCCGCGGCGGCGACTTCCCCCACCAGCTGTCCGGCGGCGAAATGCAGCGGGTGGCCATCGCCCGCGCGCTGGTGCACCGACCCGCCCTGGTGCTGGCCGACGAACCGACCGGCAACCTCGACCCCGATACCGCCCACGGCATCCTGACGTTGTTGCGCAGGGAAATCAAAGCCACCGGCGCCTGCGCGATTATGGTGACACATTCGCAAATTGCGGCCGAGATGACAGACAAAATCCTACATCTGTCCAAATCGGGCATACAGGAAACAACAATCGTCAACCCGTTTAAGCAATAAACAAGATAATTTTTTTGTTAAAGGCGCCCATTATTTGCCCAGCGTAGTATTATTAAAATCAACTTGCATGGTTATCAAGAATGTTGAGTTGCGTACCACATTCAGACCAACAATGTGGCCGCTAGCCTTGCCAGGAAACGTTTCATTTTTCTACGTTTTGAGCAAAGGAGGAGCATCATGAACGTACGGCAGAAGAAGCTGGAACTGATCGAAGCCATGAATCGCGCTCGGGCACTGGAACCATCCAGTTTTGTTCCGAACAAGCTTCTGGATACTTTGATTGAAAAAATGAACTTGAAGAACGACGCGGAATTGTGCCGAGTTCTGGAAGTACAGCCTCCCATCATCAGCAAGATCCGACACCGCAAGCTGGCCGTCGGGGCAACAATTTTGCTGCGTATGCATGAAAAGTCCGACATCAGCATACGGGAACTTAAGGATCTGTCGACCGCGTCCATGCATTGAGCAGCTTAGCTGATCTTGCCATGCCAGGCGCCGGCATGCGGTATCCGGCGCCCCTTAATGCGCACTGCGTACAGCCCAAACCCCGCTGAACGCCGCATTGCCCCTCCCTAGCACTTCTCGTATTTCCAATTCCTTGCCTTGCCTTCCGCGATCCATTCAACGGCCTGCTCGCGCCTGCGCGTGCGCGTCGCCTCGGTCTTGGCCTCGGCGATCCATTCGGCGTAGTCGCGCTTCTTGCTCGGGCTGAAGGCCTCGAAATGCTTGTGCGCTGCCGGCACTTCCCTCAGCGCGGCGGCCAGGTCGTCCGGTATCGCCAGCTCGCGCGGCTCGGCGGGCTTGGCGCGCGCCGGCGCGGCGATGCCGTCGTCGTTGAGCTTCATGGCTTTCTTGATGTAGCCGGTCAGCGCCTTCTTCGGCGGCAGGTCCTTGACCGACGCGATGCGGCCGAACTGACCCATCGCCTCGCGGTTGGCTTCCTCGGCCATCAGCAGCTCCGCCTTCCAGAAGTTCAGCGCGCAGTGCGCCTTGAAGGAAGCCATGCTGCACATCATGCCCTTGTACATAAAGTGCGGGAAGCTCCACTTCATCGTTTCCTCGACGTCCGGGCAGGCCGCATGCACCACCGCGCGCAGATGCTCGAGGATGGGCTGGGCGAAGTCGGCGGACTTGGCGATGTAGGCGTCTACGCGGGGATCGAGTGTGGGCATGACGATGCTCGGCTGGTTGTTGTGTGCATCAATATACCAAAGCCGGCCGCAATCAGAAACAATCAGAAATATTCGGGATGGCGCTTGAGCAGATCCGCCTCGAACTGGTTCACCGGCGCGAAATTGGGCATTTCCGGCGCCAGGCGTCGGCCGATATCCCAGCAACGCCAGGCGCGCGCCGGGTCGAACTGGGTCAGCAGCAAATCTCCGAGGTCTTTGTAGGCGCCGGCCAGCACAGGGTTCGCCTCCAGCACTTCGCCAAACAGTTGCAGGCTTTCCTTGCGCTGGCCCAGCCGCAGGCGGTTGTTCGCTTCGAACAGCTTGAGCATGTATGCCTTGCGCGGCGCCTGCTTGCGCAGGCCGGTCAGCACATCCACCGATGCCAAGGTTTCCTTCTGCGCGCCCGGCTGGGTGCTGGCGAACATCAGGCGCAACTCGCCTGCGGCGCGTAGCTGCTCTTGCTGTTCGGGTGTGAACGGCAGCATCGCCTCGCCCGTGGCCAGTGGACACTCCATGCGGCCCAGCACCGTGTCGAGCAACTGATCCTCCCGGTAGTCGGCAGCCGTCTCGCACGCATGGGCGGCGCGCAGCGCCTGCAACTGCTGCGGCGTCAGCGCCGCCATGCGGTCCAGCAGCACGTCGATCCATGGGGCTGGCGCCTCGACCTGGCGCCGCGTGTAGCCATGCAGGTCATACGCCGGCGGCGCGATGGCGGTCACCGCGTCGACCACGATGTTGACGGTGCGCGCTTCCTTCAATCCGATGACCGAGAACGACAGCCGGTCAGGAATCAGGTCTCCCTGCGCGATCTTGGCCAGTATCTGGGGATGGCCCATCTGCGTATAGCGCAGGAACTGGGCGAAGCGCGCGGCGTCAGCCGCGCCAACCTTGGCGCCTTTCGTGCTGATCTTGGCAATGATGCGGCCGCCGCTGGAAAATTCACGCGCGGCGCCGGCGCTGCTTTCGTCGATGACGGTGGCGGCATCGTCGGCGATCGACAGCTCCTGCTCGCGGTCCACCGCAAGACCGGGCGCCACGGCGGCATTGGCCTTGGCCAGCATCTGGTTCAAGCCCTCCCGGTTCTTGAGTTCTATTTTGCGGAAACCTACGGTGTCGTACAGCGAGTAGTCGACATAGAATTTTGCCGCCTCGTCGATCGCGATGCGGCGCCGGTTCTTGAAGTCGAATATGGTGGTTACCTTGTCGATCCTGACCGAAATATAGTCGTCAGCCAATGTCACGTCCATGACCCGCCTGGTTTCCGCCGCCGAGATGACCTTCATCGTGACGGCAGCCTGGGCGCCGGCGCTGAGCGCCAGCGCGGCCAGCAAAGATAGTGCTACACGTGTAAGCATGATGGTCTCCTGGAAATAACCACAGTAACCCATTCCAATTTTGGCAAGATTGCTTGTAACATTTTGTTGCAAAATACACAAATTGCAGACAGCATCTGTCGAAACTCGGCATACTCTGTTTCTACATACCTGATGAGGCCGATTGCGATGACGATGCCACCCACTTTTACGCGGCCGCTTGTCTGCTCGCTGGCGGCCCTGTGTACGCTGCTGGCGGCGGGGTGCGCGGGCGTGCCGTCCACTCCCTCCGTCGCCCTCACGCCGGAGCAACTGAGCGGCGCCCTGAACCGCGTCAGCTGGGGCGTCAGCCTGGGCACCTACCGGCAAGCGGAAAAAATCGGCTACGAAGCGTGGCTGGAGCAGCAGCTGCATCCCGCGCCCGCCGTGCTGCCGGCCGCCGTGCAGGCGCAGATCGACGCCATGACCATCGCCAGAAAGCCGCTGGTGCAGCTGAACCAGGACCTCGAGCAGCAGCGCAAGGACGCAGACAAGATCGCAGTCGACGACGAGAAGAAAGCCGCGCAGCAGGCCTACCAGCAGGAGATGAACCGCGTGGCCAAGGAGGCGGCCACCCGCTCGCTGCTGCGCGACCTGTACTCGCCCAACCAGTTGCAGGAGCAGATGACGTGGTTCTGGCTGAACCACTTCAACGTCCATCAGGGCAAGAGCAACCTGCGCGCGCTGGTCGGCGACTACGAGGACACGGCCTTGCGCCCGCACGCGCTGGGCAAGTTCCGCGACCTGCTGGCGGCCACGCTGCGTCATCCGGCCATGATCCGCTACCTGGACAATGAACAGAACGCCGCCAACCGCATCAACGAAAACTATGCGCGCGAACTGATGGAGCTGCACACGCTGGGCGTGGACGGCGGCTACAGCCAGCGCGACGTGCAGGAGCTGGCGCGCATCCTCACCGGCGTCGGCGTCAACCTCGGCACGGCGGCGCCCAACGTCAAGAAGGAATTGCAGGCGCAGTATGTGCGGCAAGGCCTGTTTGAATTCAACCCGAACCGCCACGACTACGGCAACAAGGAGTTCCTGGGACAGACCGTCAAGGGCCGCGGCCTGGCGGAAGTGGACGAGGCGCTGGACCGCCTGAGCCGCCATCCCGCCACGGCGCATTTCGTCAGCCGCAAGCTGGCGCTCTACTTCGTCGCGGACGAGCCGCCGCCGGCGCTGGTGGAGCGCATGTCGTCCACGTTCCTGTCCAGCGACGGCGACATCGCCGCCGTGCTGCGCACCCTGTTCACGTCGGCCGAGTTCACGCAGTCGCTGGGCGGTAAATTCAAGGACCCGGTGCACTACGTGGTCTCCGCCGTGCGCCTGACCTACGACGACAAGACCATCCTCAACACCGGGCCGATGCTGTACTGGCTCACGCGCATGGCCGAACCCCTGTACGGCCGCCAGACGCCGGACGGCTATCCACTGACGCAGTCGGGATGGGCCAGCCCGGGCCAGATGACGACCCGCTTCGAGATCGCCAAGGCCATCGGCTCCGGCAACGCCGGCCTGTTCAAGACCGAAGGCCCGCAGGCGCAGGAGCGCCCCGCCTTCCCGCAACTGGCCAACGCGCTGTACTACCAGTCGCTGCAAAAGACCATCGCCCCCGCCACGCTGAAGGTGCTGGACCAGGCCACCTCGCCGCAGGAGTGGAATACCTTCCTGCTGTCGTCGCCCGAACTGATGCACCGCTAAGGAGAAGCGCCATGAAACGCCGCACCCTGCTTCAATCGCTGGCCGCCCTGCCCGCCGCCGCACTGGCCGGCAACCTGTGGGCCGCGCCGGCCAGCAAGACGCGATTGCTGTTCGTCTTCATGCGCGGCGGCTACGACGCCACCAACCTGCTGGTGCCGATCTCCAGCCAGTACTACTACCAGGTGCGGCCCAACATCGCCGTGCCCAGGCCCAGCGCCGAGCTCAATTCCGCGCTGCCGATAGACGGCGACTGGGGCCTGCATCCGGCCCTGCGCGACAGCATCTATCCGCTGTTCACGGCAGGCCAGGCCGCCTTCGTGCCGTTCGCCGGCACCGAGGATATCTCGCGCAGCCACTTCGAAACGCAGGACAGCATCGAACTGGGCCAGCCGCTGGACCGCACGCGCGACTACCGCTCCGGCTTCCTGAACCGGCTGGCCGCGACCCTGAACGCGGACAAGGCCAGCGCCATCTCCTTCACTGACCAGCTGCCGCTGATCATGCAAGGCAGCGCGCAGCTGCCGAACATGGCGCTGCGCTCCATCGCCAAGCCCTCGGTCGACGCCCGCCAGGCCAGGCTGATCGCCGCCATGTACGACGGCACGCCGCTGGCGCAGCAGGTGCGCGATGGCTTCGTGGTGCGCGAGGACGTGATGAAGGAAATGATAGGCGAGATGGACGCGGCCAACCGCAACGCCATCACCGCCAAGGGCTTCGAGCTGGAAGCGCGCCGCATCGCCAAACTGATGAAGGACAAATACAACATCGGCTTCGTCGACGTCGGCGGCTGGGACACGCACGTCGGCCAGGGCGGCGCCACCGGCTACCTGGCCGGCCGCCTCGATGAACTGGGGCGCGGCCTGGCCGGCTACGCGCAGGAGATGGGGCCGGACTGGAAGGATACGGTGGTCATCGTCGTCAGCGAATTCGGCCGCACCTTCCGCGAGAACGGCAACCGCGGCACCGACCATGGCCACGGCACCGTGTACTGGGTGCTGGGCGGCGGCGTCCAGGGCGGCAAGGTGCGCGGCGAGCAGATACGGCTGGAGCAATCGACGCTGTTCCAGAACCGCGACTACCCGGTGCTCAACGAATACCGCGCCATGTTCGGCGGCCTGCTGGCGCGCATGTACGGCCTCAATGCCGGCCAGGTCGAGCAGATTTTCGGCACCAGGGGACGCGACATCGGGCTGGTATAAAACGGACTATGGCTGCGACAACCTTTGCCGCATGCGCTCCAGCGTGCGCATGAACAGTTCCGGTTCGCCGGCCGCGCGCGCCAGCACCAGCGCGCCCTGGATGCCGCCGACGATGTCCTCCGACAGCGCCCGCGCCGCGGCGGGCTCGCGGCCGGCGCGCAGCAGCGCATCGGCCAGCGCATCGACCCATTCGGCGAAATAGCCCTGCACCTTGGCGGCGAAACGGTCGCGCTCATAGCCCAGCGCGAACACGCCGACCAGGCACACCTTGCGCCCCGACAGGAAGTAACGGCCGACCGCGACGAACATCCGCTCCACGCCCTGCGCCGGGTCCTCCGCGCGCAGCGGCTGGAACACCTGGTCGCGGAACCAGCCGTCGATCTCGGCCAGCACGGCGTCGGCCATCTCGTCCTTCCCACCGGGGAAGAAGTTATAGATGCTGCCCTTGCCCAGCTTCGTCCCTTCCGAGATGCGGGCCAGGCTGGCGCCCTCGTAGCCGTAGGTGCGGAACACTTCCGCCAGCAGCGGAATCACGTCGCCGCGTTCAACCATTACTCTTGCCATTTTTACTTTCTTAAAAACCGAAATCGCTCAATCCCGGATGATCGGCCGGGCGCGGCGCGTTCTGATCCCAGAAGAACTTGCGCTCGGCCGCCGCGATCGGCGCTTCATTGATGCTGGCCAGGCGCAGGCGCATCAAGCCGTCGTCGTTGAATTCCCAGTTCTCGTTGCCGTAGGCGCGATACCATTGGCCGGAGTCGTCATGGTATTCGTAGGCGAAGCGGACCGCAATGCGGTTGCCCTCGAATGCCCACAATTCCTTGATCAGGCGGTACTCCTGTTCGCGCGTCCATTTGCGCGTCAGCAGGCCGACGATCTCGGCGCGGCCGGTGACGAATTCGGCGCGGTTGCGCCAGCGGCAGTCCTCGGTGTAGGCCAGTGAAACCTTCTCTGGATTGCGGGTATTCCAGCCATCTTCGGCCATGCGGACTTTTTGGATCGCGGTTTCGCGGGTGAACGGGGGCAGCGGGGGGCGGGTCATGAGAGTTCCTTTTGAGGATAAGTGAGATTGTACCGATCGGTACAATCAATATAATCCGCCGACCGCCGGGATGCAAGCGAAATTTTTACTCGATTATTAGCGGCATGCGGGCAGGCCGACCGAGACCGCCTGTCCGCTGTAGCTGACCGCGACCGCCTTGCCTTGCGGCGCGGCACCGCAGACGATGCTGAACGCCTGCCGCGCCGGCATGCCCGGATACTGCCCCTGGCGCGCGGACAGCGTCAGCTGGCGCGTCTTGTCGTTCCATTCCAGACGCGTGGTGGCGTAGCGCCCCTGCTCGTAGCCGTAGCCGTCGCCTTCATCGTCGTACAGCTCGAAGCTGGCGTCGCGGCCGGGATAGACGCGCAGCTCGAGCGGCGCGCTGCTCGGCTCATCCGCATACTGCTTGACCGGGCCAAGCGGCACGATGCTGCCGGCGCGCGCAAACAGCGGCAAGGTCGCGATATCGGCCTTGGCGGCGATGACCTGGCCGCCCGCATGGCGCGCGCCGGTCCAGAAATCGATCCACTGCCCGCCGGCCGGCAGGTATACCGTGCGCACCGCCGCCGACGGCTGCACCACCGGATTGACCAGCAAGGCCGGGCCGAACATGTACTGGTCGGTAATCGCCAGCGCTTCGCGGTCGGCGCGGAAGTCCATCGCCAGCGGGCGCATCATGCTGCCGCCACGGTGCGTCACGTCCCACGACATCGAGTAAATGTACGGCAGCAGGCGATAGCGCAGCCGGTCGTAAGACAGCAGGATCTTCTGGGTCGCGGGCGGGAACTGCCACAGTTCCTTGCCGTCCCCGGTGCCGTGGACGCGGAACATGGGATTGAACGCGCCGAACTGGTACCAGCGCGTGAACAGCTCCGCATAGGCCGGATCGCTTGGCTTGCCGCCAAAGAAGCCACCGATGTCGGCCGACCAGTAGGGAATGCCGCTCAGGCTGAAATTCAGGCCGGCCGGAATCTGGCGCCGGAAGGTGTCCCAGTTGCCGTTGGTGTCGCCGGACCAGGTGATGGCCGCGTTGCGCTGCTGGCCGGCGTAGGCCGAACGGGTCAGGATGAAGGAACGCTTCTCCGGCACATCGCGCCGCGCGCCCTGGTACACCGCGGCGGTGTGCCACAACGGATAGGCGTTATAGACCTCGGCGCCCGGCCCCTGCGCGGTGGCCACGGACCGCATCTGGCCCCAGTCGCCGCCCAGTTCCGCCTCGCTGCCGTCGAGCCACCAGCCGTCGAAGCCGAGGCGGCCCAGGCGCTGCATGATCTGCTGCCAGTACAGGGCGCGGCCGGACTCGGAAAACGCGTCGTACCAGCGTCCCTTGCCCTCGGGGTAGACGTTGCGGTAGGTGGCCGGGTAGACCGCGCCGGCCTGATCGAGCGCGGCCAGATTGGCCAGCCCGAGGTCGAACCTGGCCCAGACCGAGATGATGGAATGAATATGGTCGGCATGCAGGGCCCGCACCATGCCGGCCGGATCGGGGAAGCGGGCCGGATCGAATTCGTGACTGCCCCAGCCGCCTTGCGGCCAATACTGCCAATCCTGCACCACCGCGTCGAACGGCACGCCCATGGCGCGGTAGCGGCGGCCGACGGCCAGCAATTCCTCCTGGGTTTGATAGCGTTCCTTCGACTGCCACAGTCCCCAGGTCCAGCGCGCCATCATGGGTGCGGCGCCGGTCAGGTCGCGGTAGCCGGCGATGACCTGGTCAAGCTCCGGGCCGAGGATGAAATGGTAGTCGATCCCCTGCCCCGCCTCAGAACGCAGCACCAGTTGCCCGCTTTGCGGCAGGCCGGCGTCGACATCGGTGACCGCGGCGTTGTTCCACAGGATGCCGTAGCCGGCCGACGACACCAGCATCGGCACGCCCACATCGCGATTGGCCTGCTGCAGCCGCACCGTGCTGCCGCGATAATCGAGCAATCCGTTCTGATGCTGGCCCAGCCCGTAGATGGCTTCTTCGCCCATGCCGAACGACTGGCTCAGCGCCCCGCCTCCGGGTGGCGGCAGCTGCGGTGCCCCGCTCTCGGCGACGACCGGCTTGCCGGCCGCATCGAGAAACGCCACCGCGCCGCTGGCCTTGTCCACCACGACCCGCAGCGCCGGCATCGACAGCTCCACCTTGGCGCCGCTGTCGTTGACCGTCCACGCAACGGTACGCGGCGGCGCGATCACCGCCGGGTTGTAGCCGCCCTGCCAGCCGGCGTCCCGCGCATAGCGCACATGGATGATGCGGTCGGACCAGGGTTCGAGCGACAGCATGCCGCTGGCCGTCTTGATGCGCAGCCCTTGGGCGAAGCGTTCGACCGACAGCACGGCGTTCCCCTGCTGCGCCATGCCGGCGGCGGACGGTTCCGCGCCGAAGGCCGGCGCGGCCGCCGAGGTGGAAAGCAGCATGGAGGCCAGCAGATGGCGGGAGATGATTCGGTTCATGGCAAGCGGCGGCGAGTATGGACAACAGCCGATACTAGGCACTTCTCCCTGATGCGGCCAATAACTTTTTGGTGCGTTCAGATACCGCTTTGGGTATCGCTTCCGGTATCGCAGCGATCAGATCAGGTATATTCCACGCAGCCGTCCTTGCGGCAGAAGCTCACCAGCTTGACGCGCGCTTCGGCCGCGATGTCGATCGCCAGCGTGCTCGGAGCGGAGATCGTCGCCAGCATCGGGATGTTCATGCGCGCCGCCTTGCGCACCAACTCGTAGCTGGCGCGGCTGGACATGAAGACGAAACCGCCCTGCATGTCCACGCCGTCGCGCGCCAGGTGGCCGATCAATTTGTCGAGCGCATTGTGGCGGCCGACGTCCTCGCACACGCGCAGGACGGCGCCGCTGGCATCGCACCATGCGGCGCCGTGCACGCCGCCGGTGGCGCTCATCAGCTCCTGGTGCCGGCCCAGCTCCGCCACCGCGCGGGCGATTGCCGGCGGCAGCGTGGTCGCGTCGTGCAACGGCGGCGCCGTGATCGGCGGCGGCGACATGTCCAGTAATTCCAGGCTCTCGATGCCGCACACGCCGCAGCCGCTGCGGCCCGCCATCGAACGGCGCTGCTGCTTCAGCTGAACGAAATCTTCCTGGGCGATGGTGAGGTTGACCTCGAAGCTGCGCTCATGTTCCCGCAGTTCGATGTCGAAGACGTCGCCGGCCTTGGCGACCAGACCCTCTGTGAGCGCAAAGCCCAGCGCGAATGCTTCCAGCTCGCGCGGCGTGACCATCATGACGGCATGCGAAATGCCATTGACGACCAGCGCCACCGGCAGTTCCTCGGCGACGCGGTCGTTGGCGCGGCCGGCATTGTCGGACGATGTGCCGCGATGGCGCAGCACGGAGCGTTCCTGGTATCCGGTCCGGTCGGTCTCTGTATCGAACTTCATTGCAGCCCCGCAGAATAAGCACTGCGGCTTATTCTACACGGGGCGGAGGGGATCCGTCAGGCAGCCATCTGTTCGCCTGCCACGCCGTAGTGGCGGGCGTAGCGGCCGTCCAGGTTGGCCAGCGGCAGCAGCAGGAACAGGTCGGCGCTTTCGAAATCAGGATCCCATGCCGGTTCGCCGCAAATCCAGGCGCCCGAACGCATGTAGCCCTTCAGCAGCGGCGGCACCTGCGGCTTTTGCGCGGCTTCCAGCTTGGAGAACGGGAACGGCAGGTGCGGCGTGACGCGGTACTCGGACGGCGCCAGGTGCTGTGCCGCCAGCGACTGGTAGACGGCGACGGCATTGTGGCCGCCATCGGCCAGGCTGATGCTGGCGCAGCCGACCAGGTAGTCGCAATTCTCGCGGCGCATGTATTCGGCCAGGCCGGACCACAGCAGCATGATGACGCTGCCGCCGCGGTAGTCGGGGTGGATGCAGGCGCGGCCCGCTTCGACCATGCGGCCGCGCAGGTTGTTCAGGCGGCCGAGGTCGAACTCGCCCTCGGAGTAGACGCGGCCCAGTTTGCGGGCGCGCGAGGCGCTCAGCAGGCGGTAGGTACCGACCACTTTCAAGGTGGCGGTATCGCGCACGATCAGGTGATCGCAGTGCTCGTCGAATTCGTCGCTGTCGAGGCCATCTTCGCGGACGAGCGAACTCAGTCCCATGGTTTCGATGAACACCTTGTAGCGCAGGCGTTGAACTTCACGCAGTTCTTCCGGCGTGCTTGCCATACTGAGTACCAGCTTGCCGGACGTTGCTCGGGCGTCCGCTTGTATGATCGAGGTTTGCATGCTTCATCCTTTCTGTGGAAGACGAAGCAAGCGTAACCAGCGAATACTTCAAGAAAATGACAGCCTAATGTCATTTTCGTGACATGTTGTTTTTAAATCAGCTTTTCTTTGGGCGGCCCGTCTTCAGCTGCGGCAGGCTGGTCAGCACGTTTTGCAGCGTGGCAAGGTCGATCTGGCTGATCAGGGCGACGCCGATACGCAGCAATTCGCTCTTTTTGATCTCGAAACCGGCTTTCAGGCAGGCTTTCTTGACCTGGCCCAGCACCGCGTATTCCTGCTCTGGCATGGTGAAGCTATCGCGCACCAGCTTTTCCTTCTGAACCTTGACTTTGGCTTCCGGCGCGGCTGGCTTGGCTGCGGATGGCTTGGCTGCGGCCTTAGGCGCTGGTTTGGCTGCGGCCTTGGGGGCGGCTTTAGGGGCTGCCTTGGGTGCTGGTTTGGCTGCGGCCTTAGGTGCGGCTTTAGGAGCGGCGGCTTTAGGTGCAGCGGCCTTAGGTGCTGCCTTGGCGGCAGCGGCTTTCGGCGCAGGTTTGGCGGCGGCCTTCACGGCTGGCTTGGCTGCGGCCTTCGGCGCTGCTGCCTTCGGTGCGGGTTTTGCGGCGGCAGACTTGGCGGTCGCGGGTTTTTCGGCGGTCTTTGCGGCGGGTTTGTTCATATCTACTCCATTTTTTATTCAACAATATAAACAATATATATCATTTACGCAGTTTTTGCTTGCCTCATCGCAAATGCGCCGCGACGCGAGTAAATAAAACGTCCGGATTGACCGGCTTGCGCAGGAAATCCACCGCGCCCACGCTGCGCCCCATGGCCTCGTCTTCGGCCTGGCTCTTGGCGGTCAGGAACACCACCGGAATGGCGCTGCTGCGCGGATCGGCTTTCAGCCGGCGGCAGGTTTCAAAGCCATCCATGTCCGGCATCATGATATCGAGCAGTATCAGATCCACCGGCGCCGCGGCGACAATCTGCAGCGCCGTGGCGCCGCTGGTGGCGACCTTGGTGTTGTACTTGTCCTTCAAGAGGCTGGACAACAGCGTGATGTTGTCGGGCGTATCGTCGACGATCAATACAGTGGGCAGGTTTTTATTTTTCGTGTTCATGGGTTCTCCTGGTCTCTTGCTGCTGCCGCCAGCAACTTGCCGGCGGCTTCGAATTCGTAATGCTCCATGTGGCTGGTGAGGCGGCCCATCGTCAGCGGCGGCAACAGCGTCGCCAGGGCCTCGCGCACGCTGTCGAAATAATCGAGGCTGTCGCCGCTGAACTCCGCCAGCAGCGCCCGCAGTTCCGCCAGCGCCTGGTGCGCATCCTGCCCGCCGGCGTCGGCGCGCGGCGGCATCGGCGGGATCACCTTCATCGACAGCCCGAGCCAGCGCGTCAGCACGCTGTAGAGGCGCTGCGGATCGATAGGCTTGGTGATGTAGTCCTGCATGCCCTCCTCCAGGCACTGCGCACGCATGCCGGCCAGCGCGTTCGAGGTCACGGCCACCACCGGCAGCTCGTCGAAGCGGCTGTCCTGGCGCAGCAGGCGCACCGCCTCATGGCCGTCCATCACCGGCATGCCCAGGTCCATCAGCACCAGGTCGTAGGTGTCCGGGCCGGCCGCGTGCAGGCGGTCCAGCGCCTCGCGGCCGTTATGGACCACATCCACGCTGACGCCCTGCAGATCCAGCAGCCCGATGGTCACATCCTGGTTGACCAGGCTGTCGTCCGCCAGCAGGACGCGCGCCGCGCGCCGCGGCGACTCCTGCAGCGTCAGCTCCCCCGGCTGGGCGGGATACAGGGCCGCCTGCTTCTTCAGCGCCGACGCGTCGGACAGCGCAAACTGCAAATCGAAATGGAAGGTCGAGCCCTGCTCGACTTCGCTCTGGACGTCGATATGCCCGCCCATCAGCCGCACCAGCTGCTGCGAGATCGACAGCCCCAGGCCGGTGCCGCCGTAGTGGCGGGTGGTCGAGCCGTTGGCCTGGCTGAAGGCGCGGAACAGCCGGGACTTCTGCTGCGCCGTCATGCCGATGCCGGTGTCGCGCACCGAGAAGCGCAACGTGGCTTTGCCGCCGTCGACCGCCGGCTCGCGCACCGAGCAGCGCAATTCCAGCTCGCCCTCGGCGGTGAACTTGACCGCGTTGTTGGCCAGGTTGATCAGCACCTGTCCCAGCCGCAGCGGATCGCCGACCAGGTAGGGCGGCACGTCCGGCGCCACTTCCACCAGGTAGCGCAGCTGCTTGTCGGCCGCCCGCTGCGCCGTCACGCTCGACACATTGGCCAGCACCTCCTCCAGCGCAAACGGAATCGCCTCCATTTCCAGCCGCCCCGCCTCGATCTTGGAGAAGTCCAGGATGTCGTTGATGATCCCCAGCAGCGACAAGGCCGCGCGGTGGATCTTGCTGATGTAGTCGTGCTGCTTGGGCGTCATCTCCGTGCGCAGCGCCAGGTAGGCCATGCCGATGACGGCGCTCATCGGCGTGCGGATCTCGTGGCTCATATTGGCCAGGAATTCGGATTTGGCGACGTTGGCCGCCTCCGCCATCACGTTGGCATTGACCAGCTTTTGCTCGCGCTCGCGGCGGTCGCTGATGTCGCGGATGAAGGCGCAGAATTCGTAGCTGTCCTGCCCTTCCGACTTGACCTGCGTGATCGCCAGTTCGATCGGGAATTCCTCGCCGCTGCGGCGCAGCGCCACCACTTCGATCCGGGTGTCGAGCACGGTCCGGGTCGCGCTGCCGCCGGCCATGTAGCGCTGCATGCCGCGCCGGTGGTCGTAGCGGTAGCGCGGCGGGATGATGGTCTTGTCCAGCGCCAGGCCGATCGCCTCGTCGCGGCTCCAGCCGAAGATCCGCTCGGCCTGCGTGTTCCAGCCGACGATGCGTCCGGCCAGGTCCATGCGCACCACCGCGTCGAGCGCGGTATCGACGATGGTCTGCAGCTTGGCCTTGCTGTCGCTGACCATCTGCATGGAGCCGGTCAGCTCCCGGGTACGGGCGTCGATGCGCTTTTCCAGGTCGCTGTTCAATTCGCGCAGTTCCTGTTCGGCGTCGCGCAACCGGGTCATGGTGTCGCGGAAGCGCAGCACGGCGTCGGACAGGCGCCCGACCTGGTCCTCGCGGCCGATGCCGGAGAGGTTGATGTCGGTCTCGCCGCGCGTCAGTTTCTCCAGCCCGTCCTGGATATCGGCGAACGGCCGCGCCGCGCGCCGGCCCACCACGAAGATCGACAGCACGATCCCCAGCGCAAGCAGCAGGTTGGCCGCCACCGTGTTGTAGATCTGGCGGCGCAGGTCCTGGTCCATCTGCTGGCGCGAGAACGCCAGGTCGATGGAGCCGACCGGATAACTGCGGCGCACGTCGGTGAAGTTGATGTCGCGATGCACCTTGATCGCCGCCACCGGCTCGCGCAGCGGCGACACGTAGCTGGCCAGCTCCGCGCCGTTCGGCGCCAGCACGCGCAGCACCAGCACCTCAGGCGTGGCGCCCGAGGCGTCGACCACGCTGGAGACAGCGGCGCTGTTGATGTCGAACAGCGGCCGCGCCAGCGCCTGCGACAGCACGTCGGCCAGCCGCTCGGCGCGCTCGCGCAGGTTCTGCTCGGCCTCGGTGCGCAGCGTCTTCATCACATAGGTGGTGTAGACGGCGGTCGACAGCGCCACCGCCACGAAGATGCCGAAGCCAAGGCGAAGCAGGATGTCGCGCCGCCATGCGCTGCGCAGGCGCGCCAGCGGGCCGCCCGGGATCAGCACCGGATCCAGCGCGTCAATGACGGACTCCTTCAATAGCTTCGAGCTTCCTGTAGGCGGCGCTGTTGCGGGCTTCCTCGACCGCGCGCCAGATGCGCTCGGCCAGCTGCGGCCGCGCCGCCACCATGCCGTGCGACAGGATCAGGAAGTACGGCTTCTCGATGATGGGCACCGGCAGCTGCTCGAGCTGCGGCGCCAGCGGCCCGTTCATCAGGCCATGGGCGTCGCTGCCGCCGACCGCCGCGGCGGCCACGCGGCCGGCGATCAGCTTGCGCGCCAGCTCGTCGGCCCGCTGGCTGCCCTCGTCCACCTCGATGTTCTGCGCGCGCAGCACGTCGCCGACCGAGTAGCCCAGCTGGAAGCCGACCGCGCCGTCGAGGTTGCGGAAGCTCTTGCCGTCCCAATCGACCCTGCTGCCCTTCTTGCGGATCACCACATAGCTGTCGACGTGCATGCGCTTGCCGGCGTCGATCTGCTGCCCGCCCGGATACTCGCCCAGCTCGCGCCGGTCCGGCTTGTAGCTGACGGCGAAGGCGCCGTCGACCGCGTTCGCCTTCAGCTGCGCCAGGCAGCGCTTCCATGGGATGCCCTGAAATTCGAAATGGATGTCGAGCCGCTTTTCGACCATCTTGAGCAGCTCGAAATTCAGGCCGCCCCCTTTTTCGGTACGCCAGGGCAGCACGTCCTGCTGCTCGAAGCACAGCGTGACGTTGGTGTCCCCGGCCTTGTCGGCGGCGGCGGCTGGAAACGACAGGGCCAGCAGCGCATAGGCGCAGCAGCGTTTGATCCTGTCGGTCATGGGCATCTCCTCGATATTTAGCCGCTGGCGCGGATGCTGAAGTCTACACCGACTTCATCCCACTGCTCCTGTTCCTTCTCCAGCCAGTAGGACAGTGTGGGATGGTCGCTGACCCATTCGCGGCGGATTTCCAGCTCGATGCGGTTCTTCATGCGCAGGCGGATCAGCGTGAAGTCGATGTCCAGGCGCGAGTGCATGAACAGCACCGCCAGCCGCAGCGCCACCACCGCCTTGACGAAATCCGGGTCCGCCAGCGCATCGACCACCTTGCGCAGGTTGCCCTTGTGCGCCAGGATCAGGCGGCTCATGGTCTTTTGCTCGCGCGCGGTAAAGCCGGGCAAATCCGCGTTCTCGATCATGTAGGCGGCGTGCTTGTGGTAGCCGGTGTGCGACACCACCATGCCCATTTCATGCAGCAGCGCGCTCCAGTACAGGTGGCGGGTGTACAGGTCCGACACCGGCTTGGTCTGCATGTACAGCGCCAGCGCGTCGTCGGCCACGCGGTTGGCGCGGCGTTCGTCGACGTGGAAGCGCTGCACGCAGGCCTGCACCGATTGCTCGCGGCGGTCGCGCTTGGTCGAGCGCAGGTGCAGGTCCCACATCACGCCCATGCGCAGGCCGGCCTCGATCGGCTGGACCACCGGGATATCCAGCTCGCGCACCAGCCCGATCAGGATCGCCAGGCCGCCGATGATGGTGCTGGCGCGGTCCGGCCGCAGGCCGGCCATCTCGATCTTGCCGACGTGGCCGAATTCGATGAAGCGCTGTTTGAGCGCGTTCAGCGTGGCGGCGTTGACCTCGCGGCCGATGCCGTT
Organism: Duganella sp. Dugasp56; assembly: GCF_047304105.1. Classification (NCBI taxonomy): domain Bacteria; kingdom Pseudomonadati; phylum Pseudomonadota; class Betaproteobacteria; order Burkholderiales; family Oxalobacteraceae; genus Duganella; species Duganella sp. Dugasp56. Next base: position 17,933 of record NZ_JBGLYQ010000049.1, on the reverse strand, counting down.
CTTGACGATGATGTCGGCGATGGTGCGGGCGGTGCCGGACGAGCCGTAGCACTGCTTCCAGAACTGCGGATGGTAAGGCGGCGCCGCATCCTCGAAATGGCTGCGCGCCGACAGGATGGCCGCCTCGAAGGACGGCGCGTCGACCCGGCCGCCGACAAAGAAGGACAGGCTTTGCTTGACCGTGCCGACGCTGAACGACTCGACCTTTTCGATCTCCTGGCCGCGCCCCAGTATCAGCTCGGTGGAGCCGCCGCCGATGTCGATCACCAGCCGGCGCTCGCCGGGCAGCGATACCGCGTTGGCCACGCCCATGTAGATCAGGCGCCCCTCCTCCTCGCCGGAGATGATCTCGATCGGATAGCCGATCGCCAGCTCGGCCTCGGGCAGGAAGGCGGCGGAATTGCGCGCCACGCGCATCGCCGACGTGGCCACCACGCGCACCGCGTCGAGGCGGTAGGCGGCCAGCACGGCGCGGAAGTTTTTCAGGCAGGCCAGCGCGTTCTGCATGGCGGCCGGCGTCAGGTTGCCTTTTTCGTCCAGCCCTGCGGCCAGGCGGATCGGCTCGCGCACGCTTTTGAGGACGCGGATGGCCTCCCCGTCATGCTTGCCGATGTGGAGGCGGAAACTGTTGGAACCTAAATCTACTGCTGCGTACATATATGGAAGCCTCTCTCGGCAAACGGCAACGAAGGCTCGCGGGTGATCAAACAGAATAAATCAAACTAAACGATTTACATAATTATAATCACGATATGCGCAGTTTGTTACGCCTTGATGACGCACCTTACGATGCCTCCATCGCGCCGGTGGCCGCCTGCGCTTCGGCCACCCGGTTGCGGCCACCCCGCTTGGCCGCCTGCAGCGCCTCGTCGGCGCGCTTGAACAGGCTCACGGTGGTGTCTTCGGCGCGTATCGTGGTCACGCCCAGGCTGGCCGTCATGTTGATCACCGCCTTTTCCGCCTTCACCGGCAGCGCCGCGACGGCGTTGCGGATGCGTTCGGCCACCATCAGCGCGTCCTCCAGCGAGGTGCGCGGCAGCTGGATGGCGAACTCGGCGCCGCCCAGGCGGCCCATCATGTCGGAATCGCGCAGCTGCTTCTTGCACACGTCGACCATGGCCTTGAGCACCAGGTCGCCGACCGGATGGCCGTAGTTGTCGTTGACGCGCTTGAAATGGTCCAGGTTCAGGATGATCAGCGAGGTGGGCATGCCGGGCCGGCGCGCCAGCGCGATCCACGGCGTCAGCGTCTGGTAGAAGCCGCGCCGGTTCGGCACGTCGGTCAGCGGATCGACCACTTCCAGCCGGGCCAGCTCGCCCTGCAGCTTTTCCCGGCCCAGCAGCAGGTAGCCGAAGGCGCCGCTGACCATCATCAGGTACAGCGCGACGATGCCCACGCCCTGGATCAGCGCCGGGCTGACCCAGCCGGCGCCTTGCGGCAGCAGCGCCGTCAGCAGGCCGCGCGCCATCACGGCCAGCGCCAGCACCAGCATCGCCAGCACCAGGTAGCGCCGCAACAGGGTGCCGGCGCTCCAGCCCCGGCCCAGCGCGGCCGCGCCGGCGATAAAGAACAGGCCGACCGCCAGCGAGGCGATGGCGATGCGCCCGGCGGCCGGCACATCCATCAGCCAGGCACCGGTGAACAGGCCGATGGCCACGCCCAGCGCCGGCAGCAGGTAGCGGCGCCAGACGCGGCGCCCGGCCTGCTCCCACAGCGCCGAGGCGTCCAGCGCGAAGCCGGCCAGCAGCAGCGCGTTGGCGAACGGGATGGTGAGGAAATCGGGCAGCGCGCCGCGCAGGTACAGCAGCCCCCAGGCCAGCGCCTGGAACTGCTTGGCCAGCGCCCAGGTGGACTGGCCGGCCGCCGGCTGAGCGCCGCGGCGGCCCTCCTGCTCAAAAAAGAACAGCGCCGCGCACAGGCTCAGATTGCCCAGCGCCAGCGCCAGTACCAGTGTTTTTATATCCATGACCCGGGGCCGGTCAGACCTCGTGCTCGACGTTGGTGCTGCCGTCGCCCATCTTGCTGGCCCAGGCGCGGGTGAAGAAGGCCTTTTCCGCCTCGCTCGGGGCGTCGTGCCAGAACACGATCAGCGTGCCCTTGTGGTCATGCAGCTGGCTGACCTTCTCGATGAAGGATTGTTCGCCGGCCATGTCGGCCAGCGCCACCACATAGCCGTAGACGCGGGTCAGGCGCTCCAGTCGGTCCGGTTCGGTGAAGCTGTTGGTGGCGGTAAGCGTAGGGTGGTCTAAAAACATCGTTTCTGTCTCCAAGAGGGCCGCCGGAGGGGCAAGGCCTGTGCTATCGCCAATGTACCTACAAATTTTCCGTCTGTAAATGCAATGTGGCTTACGGCGCGCATGCTACTATAAATTGCCCCTGTAAATCCACATTACGAACCAACTTGACCTCATCTGCCAACCGGCCGCAAGTGCGTACGCGCGGCGACAAGCGCTCGCTGGAGTTCCAGCCGGGCATGATCCAGAGCGAAATGCGGCTGTCGCGGCCGGACGACCTGGTGCTCAGCTATGCGCGCGCGATGATGTGCTTCGTGCTGTTTCATCCCAAGCCCGAGCATATCGTCATGGTCGGCCTGGGCGGCGGCTCGCTGGCCAAGTTCTGCTACCGCTACCTGCCGCACAGCCGCATCACCGTGCTGGAACTGCGCGCCGACGTGATCGCGCTGCGCGACCAGTTCGCCATCCCGCGCGACAACGCCCGCTTCCGCATCATCGAGGCCGACGCCACCGAATACATGGCAGGGCTGGCCGGCGTGGCCGACGTGCTGCTGGTCGACGGCTTCGACGAGCAGGGCCTGCCGCCCGCGCTGGGCAGCGCCGCCTTCTACGCCGACTGCCGTCGCGCGCTGCGGCCCGGCGGCGTGATGGCGGCCAATATTTTCAGTTACGACCCGAACTACGGCCCCATGCTGCGGCGGCTGCGCCAGGCGTTCCAGGGCCGCATCTGCTGGTTCCACGGCATCGCCGGCAACAACCGCATCCTGTTCGCGGTCAAGGGCGGCCAGCCGTCGCCGGCGCTGGCCATGCAGCGCAAGGTGGCGCGCAGCCACGGCCTGGCGCTGCCGCTGCTCAACAAGCTGCTGGCGCACTGGATCGTGCTCAAGCTGCGCTGGCTGGGGCCGGACTGAGCCTGCCGTCCCGGCTTATTTGCTCCGCACCGCCACCAGCTCGATCTCCACCAGCGCCTTCGGCACCACCAGCGCCGCCACCTGCACCGTGGCGCGGGCCGGCTTGTTGGGCTGCGCCGCCGTGCCGAAGAAATCCTTGTAGGCGTCGTTCATGCCGGCGAAATCGAGCTTGCCGGCGGCGTCGGCCACCAGGTAGACGCGCATCTGCACCACGTCGCCCATGCCCAGGCCCTGCTCTTTCAGCGTGGCTTCGAACTGTTTGAAGATGTCGATCGACTGCGCCTTGGTGTCGCCCTCGTAGGACTTGGCCAGCTTGCCCGACAGGTACAGCGTGTCGCCGGCCCACACGGCGTTGGCGATGCCGCTTTGCGCGGTCTGGATATGCGTGACCTTGGTCTGCGCGGCGGCAGGCAGGGCGAACAGGGCGGAAGCAAGCAAAGCGACTGGCAATTTCATGGCGGTCCTTTCAGGGTGGGGAAATCAGGCGCGCACGCGCGCGGCGATGTTTTCAACGGCGCGGTGGGCCGACAGCACGGCGCCCTCCTGCCACGAACTCAGATAGCCGAGGTACTCGCCGGCAAACACCATCGGGCCGTCCGGCTGCTGCAGCAGCTTGTAGACGGTGTCGAGCTGTTCCGGCTTCCATTCGGCCCAGGCGCCCAGGCTGTAAGGCACTTTGGGCCAGGCGATGTTGATGCCGCCGCGCACCATCGCGCGGTAGCCGGGATGGAACAGCTCGCCCACCGCCAGCGCCTTCTCGATGCGCTCGGCCACCGGGTAGCGGCCCATGTCGTCGCCCGGCTCGACGCCGAAGCAGTAGGAGCCGACCAGCACGCCGTCGGCCTTGCCGATGCCGTGCGACGGATAGAGGATCTGCGTGACGTCGCGGGTGGTCCACGACAGGCCGCCGTAGATGCCGTCGTCCTGCTCCCAGAAGCGGCGCGGCGCGTAGAACGCCGTCTTGGAGGAGGTCGCATATTCCACCCCGGCGATGGCTTGCTGGTAGTCCGGCGCGAAATCGTTGGGTATGCCGCGCAGCACCGTCAGCGGCAAGGTGCAGATGACGAAATCGCTGTCGATGGTGGTTTTTGCGCCGGCGCCGTGGTGGCAGACCACGCGCGCGCCGGCGGCGGTCTTGCGGATCTCGTCGACCACCGTGTCGTAGCGGATCAGGTGGCCGACCCGCTTGGCGAACGCCATCGGAAACTGGTCCATGCCGCCCACCGGCTGCAGCATGGTGCCGGCCTGGTCGAAGTCTTCGGCGAACTCCGCCTTGAATTGCCAGAAGTCCGCCCGCAGCAATTCGGCCAGCGGCAGCGGCTGGCGGATGGTGCCGTGCGGCGTACCGGGCGCCGGCGTGACGGCGTAGCCGCTGCGCGCCGTGCCGCGGAAACGGCCGTCGCGCTGCAGGTCGCCGAAGCCGGCGATGGCGACCAGCAGGCGCTCGCGGTCCTCCTTGCCCAGTTCCTGCTCCAGCTGCCCGGTCGACACGGCCTTGCCCAGCATCTCGGCGAAATAGCCGTGGCCGTCCCCCAGCACCTGCTTGGCCTGCACCGGCTTGCCGCCGAAGGCGCGGTCGTCCTGCAGGTAGGCGGCGCGGTTATCGTTCATCATGATTTCCAGCGGCACGCCGAATTCGCGGCAATAGCCCAGCACCGCGCGGTGGTGGTGCGAGATCCGCGCCGGCCCCGGGTTCATGTACAGGTGCGGCGCCTTGGGCCAGCGCGCCTGCTGCGGGCCATCGGCCTGGTCGATGCGGTCGCCGCCGCGGATGGTCCAGCTGCGGCCGCCCGGGCGGTGGCGCGCCTCGAGCACGGTGCAGGAGAAGCCGGCCTTGGCCAGCTGGTAGGCGGCCGTCATGCCGGCCACGCCGGCGCCGAGGATGGTCACGCGCTTGCCCTTGCCCAGCCCGCCGGGCAGCAGCGGCGGCCCCTTGTAGGCCAGGTCCTCGCCCCAGGCCAGGCTGGCGCAGCCCAGCGCGTCGAGGGCGGCAAACGCGGCCGCCGCGCCGCCGGTGCGGGCGACATGGTGGAGGAAACTGCGGCGCGAGACGGCACGGTCATGAGGCATGGTCGAGGCTCCTGCTGGCAAGGAATTAGCAATATAGCATGTTCGCCGCCTGCCCTTGCCCCGGACCGTGGCTGGCATAAGACAGGCACCGGCAACTACTGTCGCAAAGGCAGGACTTGTGACACACTTGCATGAAACTATCTTCAGAAAGCGCAGCATGCCGCTCTTCCGCAAATCTTCGCCGATTTCGCTGGCGGCGGCTCTCACGCTGTGCACCGGCATGGCGGTGACCGGCCTGCTGTTCGTGGCCGTCAGCGCGCTCGAATACGGCAAAATGGAACTGAGTTTCCAGCAGCGCGCCCAGGTGCGGGCCGCCGCCATCCGCCGCGGCCTGGACGACACGCTGGAGCTGGTCACCATCCTCAACGACCTGTACACATCGTTTGGCAGCGTCAGCCGCGAGCAGTTCGCCGATTTCACGCGGCCGCTGCTGCTGCGCTACCCGTTCGTGCAGACCTTCAACTTCCACCGCGTGCTGACCGACGAGCAGGCGCGCGCCTACGAAGCCATGGTGCGCCAGGGCTTTCCCGGCTACCGCATGCACGACGCCGGCAACCGGCCGATGGCGCCGCGGCGCCAGCACGTGATCGTCGACTACCTGGAACCGCTGGACGGCAACGAGGCCGCGTTCGGGCTCGACGTGATGTCGCTGCCGATGGCCGCCACCGTCAGCCAGGCTGCGGCCGCCGGCACCACGCTGGCCACGCCGCTGATGCGGCTGGTGCAGGAGCGCGGCAACCAGAAGGGCTTCGTGCTGCTCAAGCCGGTGTACCGCCCGGGCGCGCAAACGGCCACCGCCGAGCAGCGGCGCGCGGCCTGGATCGGCAACACCGGCGCGGTGATACGCTCCACCGACCTGATCCACAAAATCCTGCAGGGCGCCGAGCTGCTGGACGACCACGAACTGGTGCTGCGGGTCTACATCGGCGACGACGTGCGTCCCGACAACCTGATTTTCAGCCAGGGCCAGGCGCCTGAACAGACGGCCGCCGCCAAGCCGCTGCAGCGCTGGTTCGCCTTCGACTACCACGACATCTACACCAGCACCTTCAGCGCGGCCGGCAAGTCCTGGCATGTGCTGGTGGCGCCGCTGCCGCGCCCTTTCCTGTCCAGCCACCTCGGTTCGCTGTCGACCCTGATCGGCGGCCTGCTGTTTTCGATGCTGACGGCGGCCTTCGTCAACTCGCTGGCGCGCCGCTCGCTGCGCGTGCAGCGGCTGGTCGACGAGCGCACCCATGCGCTACAACTGAGCAACGAGCGCTTGAACGAAGACGTCGCCGCCCGCAAGCGCACCGAGGAAGCGCTGCAGGAAAGCGAGCACCGCTTCCGCCGCCTGCTGGCGCTGTCGTCGGACTGGTATTGGGAGCAGGACCGCGACTTCCGCTTCACCAACATCTCCGGCGGCTTCTTCGACAAGGGCATGCAGGACCCGGCGGATTTTCTCGGCAAGACGCGCTGGCAGCATCACCAGGAAATGCGCGAATCGCGCTGGGGCCAGGATCATATCGCGCAGCTGCAGGCGCACCAGCCCTTCTACAACCTCGAATACATGCTGTCGGGCACCGACGGTCGGCCCCACTGGTTCAGCACCAGCGGCGAGCCGGTGTTCGACCGCGACGGCAAGTTCTGCGGCTACCAGGGCACCGGCACCGAGATCACCGAACGCAAGCTGTCGGAGCAACGCATCCACCACATCGCCCACCACGACGTGCTGACCGGCCTGCCCAACCGCGTGCTGCTGCAGGACCGCCTGATGCAGGCGGCCGCCTTCGCCAACCGCAGCGGCATCCCGCTGTGGGTGATGCTGATCGACCTCGACCGCTTCAAGTTCGTCAACGACAGCCTCGGCCACAAGGCCGGCGACCTGCTGCTCAAGACCGTGGCGCAGCGGCTGCAGGACAGCGTGCGCGAAAGCGACACCGTGGCGCGGCTGTCGGGCGACGAATTCGTCGCCATCCTGACCGAATATCCGGACGAGGCGCTGTCGCTGGACGTGACCCAGCGCATCATGCGCGCGGTGGCGCAGCCGGTGCTGTTGGAGGGCAAGGAATTCTTCGTCACCTGCTCGATCGGCGTGGCCGTCTACGATCCGGACGGCACGCCGGCGCAGCGGCTGATCGAGCACGCCGACATCGCCATGTACCGCGCCAAGAAGCTGGGCCGCAACAACACCCAGTTCTACCAGCCGGCCATGAACGAGGAGGCGCTGGAACGGGTGCGCATCGAGACGGCGCTGCGCAGCGCGCTGGAGCGCGACGAATTCGTGCTGCACTACCAGCCGCAGGTCGACCTGGCCAGCGGCCTGGTGGTCGGCATGGAGGCGCTGATACGCTGGCAGCATCCGGAGCTGGGCATGGTGGCGCCCCACCGCTTCATCGGCCTGGCCGAGGAGACCGGGCTGATCGTGCCGATCGGCGCCTGGGTGCTGAAGACCGCCTGCGCGCAGGCCAAGGCCTGGCAGGACACCGGGCACGGGCCGCTGCGGATCGCCGTCAACCTGTCGCCGCGCCAGTTCGGCGAGCCCAAGCTGCTGGGCGCCATCGCCGAGGTGCTGGAGCAGACCGGCCTGCCGCCGTCCTGCCTGGACATCGAGCTGACCGAGGGCTTGTTCATGCACGACGTGGCGCTGGCGGTGGAGCTGCTGCACAAGCTCAAGGCGCTGGGCCTGGCGCTGTCGATCGACGATTTCGGCACCGGCTATTCGAGCTTCTCTTACCTGCGCAAATTCCCCATCGACGTGCTGAAGATAGACCGCTCCTTCGTCAGCGACATCGCCGAGGGCGGCGAGGCGGCCATCGTGGTGTCGATCATCGCGCTGGCGCACAACCTGAAGCTGCGCGTGATCGCCGAGGGCGTCGAGAGCGCTGAGCAGCTGGACTACCTGCGCCGCAACGGCTGCGATGAAATCCAGGGCTACTACTTCAGCCAGCCGCTGCCGGCCGGCGACTTCGAGCAACTGCTTATCGAGGGCCGGAATCTACGGACGATGCCGGCGGCGGCGTAAGGTGAGCTATAGTGGCGCTTTTCCTCGCGAGAGTAGCCATGGACCCGTCCCACATCCACCAAGCACCGTCGGCCGGCGCGCCCGCAGTCGATCACCTGCGCTTCCATCGCCCGCTCGAACACCTGTCGAAGACGTTCGGCAGCGACGTGTTCGGGCTGAAGGCGGAGGCCTTCGCTCGCTTCTTTGGCACGCCAATTTTCCTCGGCGTCCAGACCGTCATCGTCGCCATCTGGATCGCGGCCAATGTGCTGGGATACACGCGCTTCGACGTGTATCCCTTCATCCTGCTCAATCTGGCATTCAGCCTGCAGGCGGCCTACGCGGCGCCGCTGATCTTGCTCGCGCAGACACGCCAGGCGGCGCGTGACAAGGCGCATTCCGACGCCGACGCCGAGCACCGCGAAGCGATCGCCGTTGCGTCGGCCAAGCAATCCGAACAGATGCTGGAGCTGCTGCGGCAGAACACGGAACTCACAGCCATCACCAAAACCATGGCGGAGCGCATCGAGAAGCTGACGGCGGAAATGCACCACCACTTCCTGCAGGACAAAAACTAGCGCTTTTCAACTACCGGCAGCGCGCATACATCAGGGAGGCACGCGGTTCGTCGCCCAGATTCGGCAGGACGGTGTGCCGCGCCAGCTTGCCTTCGCAGGTGAACCCGGACTTCTCCAGCGTGCGGGCGGATGCCCCGTTTTCGGCGTCGCAGGTTGCCTGGATACGAAAACAGGCCGGCAGCGCCAGTGCCGCGTTACAGAGGGCGCCGATCGCTTCAGGCATCAAGCCATGGCCCCAATGCCTGCGCTGCAATACATATCCGATGTCTACCGTATGCGGAAACAATCGAGCCTCCAGCATGCCAATGGGAATATCCTCGTCATGCCGGGCCAGTATGTACGCGCGGCTGATGCCGCTGGCCCACCCGCGCATGCAGTAAGCGATAAAAGCCTCCGTCTCGGCCAAAGCGCGGTGCGGACGCCAGGTCATGTAGCGCGCCACTTCGATGTCCTGCGTGTACGCCTCAAAGAAAGCCGCCGCATCGGACTGGCGCGGTTCACGCAACATCAATCTTGGGGTCGACAATTGGTCGGGAAGAGATAAGGTCATTGAACTGCCGGCCTCCGCAGGAATGCCAACAATATGCCAAAGCCGACCATCAACGAACCACTGGCGCGATTGAACCAGCGGAATCCGCTCGCGCCGCCGGCCAAGCTCTTGAGCCGAGATCCGAGAACTCCGTAGATGCTGATGGCGACCAGCTCAAGCAACAGGAAGATCACGCCCAGCATGGTGAAACTCGCCGCGTAGGCCGAGCGGTCGACAAACTGTGGAAAAAATGCGGTAAAGATCAGGATCGCCTTGGGGTTTCCCGCCGCGACAAAAAACTCCTGCTTCGCCAGTCGGCGCAGCTTGACGGACGGGATTTCAACCTCGGCCTGGCTGCGCGCCATCGCATCCGATACCTCGACCGGGGGCGAGCGGAATAATTTGATGCCGAGCCATACGAGATAAGCGGCGCCGCCAAATTTCAGCATCGTGAACAGCGTCTCCGAGGCCAGCAGCACCGCCCCCAGCCCGAAACCGGCAATCGCGATCATCGCCGCAAACGCGACCAGGCGCCCGAACGCCGCCAGCACGGCATAGCGCACGCCGTGACGCGCACCGCTGGACAGCGACAACACGTTGTTCGGTCCGAACGCCATGTTCAGCGCAAAGCAGGCCGGAAGAAAAACCCAGTAATTTTGAAAGGACATGTGATCGACCATCTTTTGCCAATTTCATAAATAGTACTTTATTGCGAAGGGCATTGTCACTATGAGTAACGCCTTAATCGGCGCTACCGCCTGAAGTCAACGTGAAGCTGACGTGAAGACAGTGTTTGAAATTTGGCTGCACAATTAATGGCATGCGGGGTAGCTACTTCGCATGATTAGAAAAAAACATAAAAAAGGAGACATTTCATGAGATTAAATCAGGAGTCTTTTTATCAGAGGCTTTTTTTGGCACTGCTCTGGCTGGGGATCTTGGGCACAGCCTTGCCAGGCTTCTCGTCAACGGCCAGCGCCGCTGTTTACGAGGCAGAATCCGGTGCATTGGCAGGCGGCGCAGTGGTGCAAACCGACCATTCCGGTTACACCGGCACAGGCTTTGTCGGTGGCTTCATCGATGCCAATAAAGGCAACGCGCAAACAGCCATGACGGTGAATGTCGCAACGGCCGGGTCGTACACCTTGGGGCTGCGCTATGCGAACGGTACCGGTTCAAGCAGGACCATGAGCCTGTACATCAATGGCACCAAGCTCAAGCAGACTACGCTGAATGCGACCGCTGACTGGAACAGCTGGGCGACACAGAACGAAACCGCGACGCTGAATGCCGGAAACAATACCGTCGCGTACAGATACGACACGACCGACAGCGGCAACGCCAACCTCGACAGCTTGACGGTGACTTCAGCCGGAGCCGGCCCGGCCGACCTGGTGGTGACCAGCGTGACCTGGACTCCGGTCTCGCCGCAAACCGGCAACGCCATGGCCTTCAGCGCGACCATCAAGAACCAGGGAGGCACTGCCACCCCGTCGATCAAGCATGGCGTCAACTTCACCGTGGATGGCGTCCAGGTTGCCTGGTCCGACAACTATACGTCGTCGCTGGCGGCGGGTGCGTCGGTGACCCTGACCGCCAATGGCGGACCCGCAGGCGCCACGTGGGCGGCAACAGTGGGCTCCCACACGGTTCAAGCCTATGTCGACGACCAGAACCTGATCGCCGAAGCCAATGAATCGAACAATACGCTGTCGGCGCCTTTCACCGTCACCGCGCCTTCTGGCGGTGTCGACCTGGTGGTCACGAGCCTGACCTGGTCGCCGACCAACCCGCAAGCGCCTGGCGCAGTGACGTTCACGGCCGTGGTCAAGAACCAGGGCACGGCGGCGAAACCTGCGGGCGTCAAAATCGGCGTCAGCTTCACTGTCGACGGCACCCAGGTCAATTGGTCCGACACGAATACCGCATCCCTGGCAGCAGGCGCTTCCGTCACGCTGACCGCCAACAGCGGACCCTCGGGCACGGCATCCTGGGCCTCGACAGGCGGAACGCACACGGTGCAAGCCTATGTCGACGACCAGAACCTGATCACCGAAACCAACGAGACCAACAATACCTTGTCGGCCTCCCTGACTGTCGGCGCCGCGCCGGCCTTGTCTAACGGCCTGTACCGGATTCGGAACTTCTGGCAACCGACGCTCTATCTGTTCGAGGCAGGCGGCAAGGTCATGTATGGGACGCCGGCGGCCAGCGACCTGACGTCGCAATGGGCTCTGGTGGATCAGGGCGGACACAAGGCGCTTTGGAACGCCTCGACCGGCAACTATATCTCGATCACCGGTGTGGCAAGCTCCGCCGATTCGATGACGACGATCTATGCGGACCCGGCGCCGAACAACGTCTTGTTCGACATGCCGGCGGCATCGAACTCGGGTTACTACAACATCCAGAGCGTGGCTCAGAACTCTTGGTATACGACCATCGAAGGGCAGAAGGGATTTGCCCAGAGCTACGCCATCAGCAACGCCTGGGGCAGCACGCAATGGGCCTTTGAACTGAAGGGCGCCGTTCCCGCGCGTCCAGCGGCCAAGCCCGACCTGGTTGTCACCAGCATCACCTGGAGTCCAACCTTGCCGACGGCAGGCCAGGCCGTGACCTTCAGCGCCACCATCAAAAACCAGGGACCGGGCGCCACCCCGGCCGGCACGACGAACAAGATCACGTTCGCGGTCAACGGCACCGTGTTCACCTCGGTCAGCAACTACAGCAGTTCCCTGGCCGCCGGCGCCTCGATCACCCTGGCGCAAGACACCGGTACCTGGGCGATGGCCGGATCGGCGCCAACCATCACCGCGGTGGTCGACAGCAACAACGCGATCGCCGAGTCGGACGAGGCGAACAACGCGTTCAGCACCATCCTGAGCACGGCGACCTACGGCGCCTCCATGCCGTACACCACGTACGAAGCCGAAGCGGGCAGCTACACCGGCGCCTTGGTCTCGGGCAGCCGCGCGTGGGGCCAACTGTCGTCCGAGGCATCGGGCCGGGCCGCGGTGAAACTGACCTCCGCCGGCCAATATGCGCAAATCACCACGACCGCCGCCGGACAAGGGCTGGTGCTGCGCTACTCCATCCCTGATACCGCCAATGGCGCGGCCTACAACGCCGGTCTCAGCTTGTATGTCAACGGCGTCAAGAAGACCGACCTGGTATTGACCAACAAGTACAGCTGGATCTACGGCACCTGGGGCACCGAAGGCGGCAACAAGCACTGGTCGAACAATCCAGCGGCCACGCCTGCCAATCCGCACCGCTTCTTTGACGAAGTCGCCGTTATCCTTGACGCCTCCTACCCGCCCGGAACGACGATCAAACTGATGCGGGAAACGTCGAACCTGAACTTCTCGACCACGGCCAGCGTCACGGTGGACTTCGTGGAGCTGGAGCCCATCCCTGCCGCGCTGACCATGCCGTCGAATTTCGTCAACATCACCGCCTACGGCGCCGTCGCCAACGACGGCATCGATGACACCACGGCCATGAACAACGCGATTGCCGCGGTCGTCGCTTCGGCTGGCGCCAAGGTCGGCGTCTGGATTCCTGCGGGCACCTTCGACTTCAACAACGGCGTCGCCGGCCCGGGCTGGAGTGGCGCGGGCACCCGTATCTACCTGCCCGCCGGGGTTTCCCTGCGGGGCACCGGGATCTGGACCAGCACGCTGCAAGGCGACTTCGCCGGCGTGTATGCCAAGGGCGGCAACAGCAATTTGTCCGACCTGAAAATCTCGGCCGACGACGTGCTGCGTGATGACGACGATGGCGTGTCGGGTGCGGAAGGCAACTTCAGCAATTCGACCATCAACAACGTGTGGTTCGAACACACCAAGGTCGGTGTGTGGACCACCCAGTCGTACAGCCAGGCCGGATTGGTCAACAATGCCACCGTCACCAACTGCCGCATCCGCGACACCTGGGCCGACGGCTTGAATCTCCACTATGGCACAAGCAACAGCACGGTCTCCAACAATGTCGTGCGCAACACGGGCGACGATGGCTTGGCCATGTGGTCGGATACGCATCTGGATACCGGCAACACGTTCCAGAACAACACGATCCAGCTGCCTGGCCTGGCCAACGGCATAGGCATCTATGGCGGCGAGAACAATGTCGTCAAGGCTAACCTGATTGTCGACATCATCGACAATGGCGGCGGCATCCAGTTCGGCACCAACTTCAGCCCGCCTTCGCTCACCGGTACGCTGGACATTTCCGGTAACAAGCTGGTGCGTGCAGGTTCGTATCACCACGACTATCTCTACAACATCGGCGCGATCTGGGAATACTGGGTTGCCAGCTCGGGCAAGATTGCCAACCCGACGATCACGCTGAACAACAACCTCATCGAGGACAGCACGTATGCGGCTGTACTTAGCGAGGAACCGTCGACCGGGGCTTCGGTGACACACACCGGTACCCAGATCGTCACCAGCGGCACCTACGGCGTGGAGATCCGTGCCACGGCGGTGGGCGCGGCAACCTTCAACACCACCACGGTGAGCGGCGTGCCGCAGGCGCATTTGAAAAACAACTCCAGCAGCTTCACGGTGAATGGCGTTATTCCCTGATGCACCGTTGCGGCAATGATTGAGTGGAAGTGAGAAAACTCCGGCCTGGCGCCGGAGTTTTTGTATCTCGGCGGAGTTAAACCACAGCGGCGCTGAACGACTCGGGCCGCCGGGCAAGCAGATGAGACAGCCGTTGAAGAGCCGCCTGTAAACGTCCACGGTCCTTGATGCTACCCAAAGAGATCCGAATTGCATTCGCGGATCCGCCGCCGGTTGCGAATGCCTCCGCCGGCGTGACTGCGATGCCCTCGCTGCCGGCTGCATGCGCAAGCTGTGATGAGTTCCAATGCCCCGGCAACTCGAGCCATACATGCAGGCCGTCTCCGGAGCCGCTGTACCGCCCCGCCAGAATATCCCGAGCCATCCGGTGGCGCAGACGCGCCTCGTTGCGCACGCCTTCCATCAATCCGCCAGCCGAACCGTCGAGGATCCACTGAGTGGCCAGCGCGGCCGTCAGGGGAGCGACCATCAGCGCAAACGATCTTGGCGCGACCAGGAAACGTTCGCGTTCGTGCGGATCGCGTATCAACACGAAGGCGATGGTAAGTCATCAGCAATTCATTATCTGCCCTCATCAGTACTTGAGACAAACCCTGCTTCAACATGTCGTCGAAGTCCACGCCATCCGGCGGTGGCGGGGTATTCATGCTCAGGTCGAGGATGGCGGTCAGTTCGACTTTCGGTGCCGCGACATAAGTGCCTCGAGCGCCGCAGCTGCCACCGCCGCCTGCAACGCATCCGCAATCTGCAGAAAACGCGGACCGCCATTGGAGGCCAATTGCGGCAGCCAGATTGGCGCCTCTTTGTCTTGTATGGCTTTCAACTGGGACATTTTGTCTCAATGTATGGATATTGCTTTCAAGTAGTATGCCGGTAATAACCTGGAATGTTCAAAATGATGGAATGGATACCTGTAGTCTTCGTTACGTTCAAGTTTCTCGTGCTCGCCACGGGCATGTACTACGCCATCAAGTGGCATTACGATCAAGGGAAGAAGGGGAAAACGGAGGAGCGGCGCGCGGTGCTGCGGGCGAGCGGCAAGGTTGCCGCTCTCTTCTTGCTATCGCTCCTGGGCCTGGGGCTCGTCACCTTCGGCCTTATCAGGATGCTCGGTATGGACTTGACCTTGCCGATACCTTAGTGCTTGGGGGAAGGCTCGGAGATTGTGACCGCGCCCAGCAAGGACTCGCCAACGACATATTGCGCCCGAAGTTCTTCGAACGTATAGGACTCTTCGTACTTGTAGCGAATGCAAGCGGCATTCAACAGGCGCCAGGCACCGCGCGCCGCATTTGCCTTTGCTCCCATGTTAAAGGTGCCAATCCAGGCTAGCGAGGCGGCTCCGATAAATGCAACGACTCTGATAGATCCCGCCGGAACCGTTTCTGACCCCGTAAAGGTTGCAACAAAAAGGGAGCAAACCACACTTAGCGCCCCCAGCATTGCATACAGCCGCATGAGTCTTGCTGCCATCCGGTCCCATTGGTCGAGAGCGGCCTTGATCTCTTCAGGTATTGATCGATTTTGCAACGTGGTCATCTGGATGGCTCCTGTGTGCGGATGGTGCAGGTGATGATAGAGCGAAATTATCCTATCTGCAATGAAGACTTCCACGCGGCTCCATAGACAACAGCGCGCGCTTCACTCGACATCACTCCTGCTTGTCATCGCTGCCCGGCGCCTTGAACAGGTCCTCCAGCTCGGCGCGGCTGGTCGGCTTGCGCGCCACGCCCTTGCGGCCGCTGAATTCCTCTTCGATGTTGTCGCGGTAATAGCTCCACGCCGCGCCCGAGGTCGACAGCTTGCGCCACACCTCGGTGCCCACGCCCGAATAGTCGATCGCCGTGCCGTCGTCGAACTCGACCCGCAACTGGCGCTCGCGCGCATCGTATCCGATGGCGCGCAGCTTGCCGGCGTTGATGCGCTTCATTTCCATGATGACTCCCCCTATCGGTTCAGGCCTTGCGCGCGCCGTGCACCATCTGGCGCGCCTGCTTGCGCAGCAGCGCCTGGTCCCAGCGCTGCCGCTGTTCGTCGTTTTCCGGCACCAGCACCGGCACCTCGACCGGCTTGCGGTCCGCATCCACCGCCACCATCGTGAAATAGCAGCTGTTGGCGTGACGCACCAGGCGCTGCTGGATATTCTCGGTCACCACGCGGATGCCCACCTCCATCGACGTGCGTCCAGTGTAGTTGATCGACGCCAGGAACGTCACCAGTTCGCCCACGTGTATCGGCTGCAGGAACATCACCTGATCCACCGACAAGGTCACCACATAGCTGCCGGAATAGCGGCTGGCGCAGGCGTAGGCCACGCTGTCGAGGTATTTGAGGATGGTGCCGCCGTGCACGTTGCCGGAGAAATTGGCCATGTCCGGCGTCATCAGCACGGTCATGCTCAGTTCGTGGGCCACCCAGTTCATTGGTTTTTCCATTGCTTGCTCCCTAGTGTAGTTTGTTCCATGCTATCCGCTAAACTTGTCATCCGCAAATAGTTATCAAAAACATCTACGGATATCGTATGCTTTGCGCTTCACGCATAAAGGAGCAGCGCTCATGAAATGGAAAGTCCTGGCCGCCGGCATGATGCTGGGCATGGCCGCCACCGCACAGGCCGCCCTGACGGCCGATCAGGTCCACACCTTCACGCTGGCCAACGGCATGAAGTTCATCGTGCTGGAATCGAGCACCATCCCCAACGCCAATATGTACACGTTCTGGAAGGTCGGCTCGCGCAACGAGGCGCCCGGCATCACCGGACTGTCGCACTTCTTCGAGCACATGATGTTCAACGGCTCGAAGAACTTCGGCCCGAAGATGTTCGACCGCACGATGGAAGCCAAGGGCGGCTCCAACAACGCCTACACCAGCAACGACCTGACCGTGTACCAGGACTGGTTCCCGGCGTCGTCGCTGGAAACCATCTTCAACCTCGAGAGCGACCGCATCGCCCACCTCTCCATCGACCCGAAAATGGTCGCCAGCGAGCGCGGCGTGGTGCTGTCCGAGCGCAGCACCGGGCTGGAGAACTCCAACATGCGCGCGCTGCGCGAGGAAATCAACGGCGTGGCCTTCCAGGCGCACCCGTATTCGTGGCCGGTGATCGGCCATGAGTCCGACATCAAGGCGTGGACGCAGGAAGACCTGCAGCGCTACTTCACCACCTACTACGCGCCGAACAACGCGGTGTCGGTGATCGTCGGCGACGTCAAGACCGACGACGTGAAGAAGCTGGCCACCAGGTATTTCGGCGGCATACCGAAGCGCGCGCTGCCGCCGGCCGTGCGCACGGTGGAGCCTGAGCAGAAAGGCGAACGCCGCGTGTTCGTGGCCAAGGAATCGGCCACGTCGGCCAACCTGGCCATCGCCTACAAGATCCCGCAGGCCAACAGCCCCGATTACTACGCGCTGGAAGTGCTGCAAAGCCTGCTGGCGGACGGCAAGACCTCGCGCCTGTACAAGGCGCTGGTCGAGCAGCAGCTGGCCACGCAGGTCGGCGCGAGCAGCATGGACGGCTTCGATCCCGGCCTGCTGTACCTGTCGGCCGTGGCCACCGCCAAGACCGCACCGGCCGCGCTGGAAAAAGCGCTGCTGGCCGAGGTCGACAACGTGGTCAAGAACGGCGTGACGGCCGAGGAGCTGCAAAAGGTCAAGAACCAGAAGCTGCTGAACCTGTACCGCGAACAGGAAACCATCAACGGCAAGGCCCAGCAGCTGGGCAACTACGAAGTCTTCTTCGGCGACTACAAGAAGATGTTCGACGCCCCCGCCGCCTACGAAAAGCTGACGCCGGCCGACATCCAGGCCGTGGCCGTCAAATACCTGAAAAAATCGCAGCGCACCGTCGGCGTGCTGGCCGCGAAGGAGGATTGATCACATGAGCAAACACATTATCGCCAAGACCGCCCTCGCCGCCGCGCTGGCGGCCCGGGGGGGGCCCCGCCCCACCCCCCCCCGCGGCGGGGGGCCCCCCCCCCCCCCCCCCCCCGCGGCGCGGGCGATCTCGCCGGCCACCGGCGTCATGCCCAGGTGCACCTGCGGC
>NZ_JBGLYQ010000048.1:0-53055 GCF_047304105.1 Duganella sp. Dugasp56 | reverse complement strand
GCCCCGGACCCCAATCCGTCCGCGAAGACGGCCGTGGCCAGCGCGGCCCCCAAGCTGTTCGAAGAATGCGCCGAAGGGTCGGATCGGCATATGGTCGCCGACGTATATCGTCTCAATGTCGGCAGCCAATCGGTGTCCGAAATGCGCCGGCGTAAGCCGGTCAAGCGCGTTTGCCTGGCCCAACTCGATATCACGCCGCGCTCCTTCCGCGAAGGCTTTCCCGGCCTGGGCTCGACGGTCGAATGGTTCGGGATGGATATTCGCTTCACCGTCAATATCGTGGAAGCCGCCACGTGGGAACTGATGCTGTTGGCCGATGATGGCGCGGTGCTCAGCATCGACGATGAAAACGTGATCGACAACGATGGCATCCATGCCCCCACACCGGTGGCGACCAGGATCAAGCTGGAGAAAGGCTTGCGCAATTTCCGTGTGCGCTACTTCCAGGGCCCGGGCCCAGATCTCGCATTGATGCTTGCGTGGAAAAAACCCGGCGCGGCCGATTACAGCTACGTGCCGCGCAACCTGATAGGACGGCCGCCGGCCGGCACGCTGCCGCAGATCCAGCCGAAGGAGTGATCGGCAAAAGGGCAACGGAGATACGTTCCGAAATAGCGCGAATGGTGAAGATATTACAAGGTGCAGATAATCGCATTGATACTGCACTTCATTGCATCCGGCGTGCCGCGTCGCCGGCGCACAGGTGGCGCACAGGTGGCGGCCGGATCGAACAGCGTCCTTTTAAAGCCAGCAATAGCAAAATCTGCACGAGGATCAACACCGGTCGTGCAGATTTTTTGCCCGACGCCGTCATGGCAGGCGGCGGCGCATTTTGGCCCGTATTTTCGCCGCGATATTTGGGATAGACTCCGCCGGATTGCGGGACAGCCCCTAATACTAATAATGAGGAGATCATTGAAATGAATAAAAAAAGTTTAGTCATTACGTCCCTTTTTATGACTCTGTCAGGAAGCGTTGCGAGCGTGCAGGCGCAGACCTGCGATCCAACCACGGTAACGCCCTATATTTATTCGTCCGGCGCCTGGAATATAACGGCAGCTGCAGCGATTAATACCGGAAACCAGATCGCATTTGGGCCGCAACCGATCAACGGCGGGTCCTGGTCATGGAGTGGCTGTGGAACATCGGGTTCTTCACGCGAACAATTCGTAACGCCAAATGCTAGCTGTACAGCAACAGCGGTCTATACCAACAGCTGCGGCGCACAAACCACGCAGTCCTTTGCGATCACGGCTTACCCGGACTACAACACCAATCCAATTGCCCCGAATGCGACCGGTATGAGCAGTAACGCCGTACAGTTGGCTGCCAAAATAAAGCTGGGAACTAACATTGGAAACACCATGGACGCTTATGGTTGCAGCCCGGCGTCAGAGACTTGCTGGGGCAATCCGATGGTCTCCGCCGCTTACATAAAATTGGTAAAGGACAGCGGTTTTGACGCGATTCGGATCCCGGTATCCTGGGATCAGTATGCCGACCAGACGACTGGAAAAATTAGCGACGCCTGGCTCGACCGCGTGAAGCAAGTGGTGCAGTATGCGGTGGATAATGGGCTCTACGCGATCGTTAACATCCATTGGGACGGCGGTTGGCTGGAGAGGCATGTTAACGAAGCAAGCAAAGTCGCTGTAAACGCCAAACAGAAGGCTTACTGGCAGCAAATTGCCACGAAGCTGCGCGACTTTGACGAGCATGTCTTGTTTGCCAGCGCCAACGAGCCCGATGCTATCTTTCCAGACCAGGTAAGGGTTCTCGACAGCTATCATCAAACATTTGTCGATGCGGTTCGTTCGACGGGCGGTAGAAACGCTTATCGCGTGGTGGTGCTCCAAGGCCTGAGAACCGACATCGACATGACTTTCAATGATTGGAATGGCATGCCTTCCGACCCTGTAGCCGGTCGCCAGATGATGGAAATTCATTATTACCCAGGGGCTTTTTCGAACCTGGGAGAAGATACTGACTGGTCGCAGATGCATTGTTACTGGGGTGACGGCTACCATTCGACTACCGATACTTATCGCAACTCGCCGGGACGGCTTCCGCTGATGGAAGAGGCTTATACCGATGCGCAGTTCGCCAAAATGAAAACAAAATTTGTCGACCAGGGGATTCCGGTGATGTTGGGGGAGTTTGCCGCGATGAAGCGTAACCAGTCAATTTGCGCTGACCTTGACCTGCATCTCGCTTCGCGGGAGCATTTCTATCAATATGTCACCAAGTCGGCGCTTGCAAACGGCCTCTTGCCAGTCGCCTGGGAGATCGGGATGGCTGAAGGCCTGCTGTTTGACCGTACGACTCCGGCCGTGGGGGATCCACAAGTACTGGATGCAATGTTGGTAGGCGCTGGCAAAGCCCTTGGATTGAGTAACCGCCCCAATAGTTGGACCTTGAGTGCCGGTGCCACAAATAGTAGTTCAACTGCGTACATGGGACTTACCCTCAACCAGGCGGGGGCGGCCGCTGCCTATACTTTCGCCAATCCAGTCAATTGGAGTGGCAAAACCTTGAAAGTGGTGCTTAATTTTGATCAGGCGTTTGTTGCAGATCGAAATGGCGGGATGGATGCCTTGTTCCAGTTCTATACCTACTCCGCCGGTTGGGCTGCTTCTGAGTGGAAGTGCTGGACTGCCAATAAGGAGCTGGTTGCAGGTCAGGATACAGAATTCACCTGTTCGGATTTTAGCGTCCAGAATGCGGAGGCGGTAGGTATCCAATTCGTTGGATCAGCAGGCTCCGTCACCATCAAGCGAGCAATTATTCAATAAGCTCCATAAAGCCCCTCATGAAAAAAACAACCCGCTCCGCCCTCGTTCTCTCGTCCATGTTGGCTGCGCTGCCCGCCGTGTCATTCGCGCTCAACCCGGTTATTCAAACGATGTATACCGCCGATCCGGCCCCTATGGTCCATCAGGGTACGCTCTACCTGTTTTCCAGCCACGACGAAGATGTCGGGGAAAAGAACAATTTCAACATGAAGAACTGGGTGCTCTCCACGACGACGGACATGGTCAACTGGACCCAGCACGGCGCGATCGCCTCCCTCCGGGATTTTCCCTGGGCCGCCAGGGAGATCTCCGGCTGGGACGGTTTTGACAACGGCGCCTGGGCTCCCCAGGTGATCGAGAGGGATGGCAAATGGTATCTCTACGCCCCGGTGCAAGGACGGGGCATAGGCGTGCTGGTGGCCGACAATCCCCTCGGCCCCTACACCGATCCGCTCAAAAAACCGCTGATCGCCGGCCACGCCGGCGGCCTCTACGACAGCATCGATCCGACCGTCTACATCGACGACAAGGGCCAGGCCTATCTCGCCTGGGGCAATCCCAATCTGTGGTCGGTGAAGCTGAACAAGGACATGATTTCCTACGACACCAGCGTCGGGGACAATGGCATCATTCGCCATCCGATGACGGTCAAGGCCCTGGGCGAACGCAACCCTCCGGACACCCAGGGCGTGACGCTGCCGAAGCCGGCTCTGCGCGGCACATCCTACGAGGAGGGCCCCTGGCTGTATCAACGCGCCAATCTCAATTACCTGTTTTTTGCCGCCGGTCCCATCCCCGAGCATCTCGCCTACTCCACCGGCCCGACACCCGAAGGCCCGTGGACTTACGGCGGCGTCGTCATGCCACCGCAAAGCGCCTTCACCAACCATCCGGGCGTGGTGGATTACAAGGGCAAGACCTACCTCTTCTACCACAACGCCGCGCTTACGGGAGGCGACGGCTTCAAGCGTTCCGTGTCCGTCGACGAGTTGAAGTTCAACCCGGACGGCTCGGTCCCCACGGTGCGGCCGACCAGGGAAGGACCGGCGCCGGTCGCCACGCTCGATCCCTACAAGCGGGTGGAGGCCGAGACCATCGCCTGGTCTTCCGGTGTCAAAATCGAGCCCAGCAGCGCCGGCGGCCAGAACGTGCGCGACATCCACGACGGCGCCTACATCGAAGTGCGAAATGTCGATTTCGGCGCGACCGGCGCGCGCGCCTTCATGGCCAGCCTCTCCAGCACGGCCAAGGCGAAGGCGGCCACCGGAGCGAAGATCGAGATTCGTCTGGGCAAACTCGACGGCCAGCTGATCGGCACGCTGCCGGTCGCGGGAACCGGCGGCCAATGGAAGCCGCAGTCTGCACCGGTCTCCGCCGCCTCCGGCGTCCAGGATGTCTTCTTCGTGTTCCGCGGTGCGGCCGGCGAAGAACTGTTCAAGTTCGACTACTGGCAATTTGCCGAGCGCGATCTGTCCCAGCCCGTTCCGGCGGCACGGGCGAACCGTGCCCATAATCCCCTGATCTGGGCCGACGTCCCGGACATCGCAGTCATCCGCGTAGGCAAAACCTACTACATGAGCAGCACGACGATGCACATGAGCCCGGGCCTGCCGATCATGAAGTCGACCGACCTGGTCAACTGGAGCATGGCCTCCTACGCCTATGACACACTGGCCGACAACGAAGCCTTCCGCCTCGAAAACGGCAAGAGCGCTTACGGCGAGGGCTCCTGGGCCAGCAGCCTGCGTTACCACGACGGCATGTTCTATGCCTCGACTTTCTCCGCCACCGCCGGAGGACGCACCCACATCTACGCCACGCGGCATCCCGAGCGCGGCCCGTGGAAAGAGACGAGTTTCGAGCCTGCGCTGGGCGACCACAGCCTGTTTTTCGACGACGACGGTCGTGTTTACATGGTTTTCGGGGGCGGTCGCATCTCGCTCATCGAGCTGCAACCCGACCTCTCCGGATTCAAGCCTGGCGGCGTGAACAAGGTCATCATCGAAGACGTCAACGCCCTCTTTGGCGCCGACCAGGGCGGGCTCAAAGCCGAGGGCTCGCAGCTTTCCAAGATCAACGGCCGCTACTACCTCTTCAACATCGCCTCGCCCAAGACCCGCTGGTCCCGCACCGTCATCGTCCACCGCGCCGACAAAATCGACGGTCCCTACGAGGGGCGCATCGCACTCGATGACCGCGGCATCGCCCAGGGCGGCCTCATCGACACCCCGGACGGCAAATGGTATGCCTATCTGTTCAAGGACAACGGCGCCGTTGGCCGCATCCCCTACCTCGTTCCCGTGACCTGGAAGGACGGCTGGCCCGTGCTCGGCAAGGACGGCGAGGTGCCCATGACGCTCGATCTCCCCGCAGGCCGCCAGGGCGCTTCCGGCGCCTCCGGCATCGTCGCCTCCGACGAATTCGAGCGCCGGCCCGGCGCCCGCGCCCTGCCCCTCGCCTGGCAATGGAATCACAATCCCGAGCCGCGCAACTGGTCGCTCAGCAAGCGCCCGGGCTACCTGAGCTTGGTCACCAGCCGGGTCGATGCCACGCTGCCCGAGGCCAGGAATACCCTCACCCAGCGCACCTTTGGCCCCGACAGTTCCGCCACCACCAGCATCGACGTGAGCGGCATGAAAGACGGCGACTGGGCCGGCCTGGCCGCATTCCAGAAAAAGTATGGTTTTGTCGGCGTAAAGATGAGCGACGGCGCCAGATCCCTCGTCATGGTGAGCGCCGACTCCGACCAGCCCGAGGAGATCGCCTCCATTCCCCTCTCTGGCAAAACCGTTCACCTCAAGGTCGAATGCGAATTCCAGTCTGCGCCAGAAGTCGCCCGCTTCTCCTACAGCCTCGACGGCAAATCCTGGACCCCCATCGGTCGTCCCTCGCGCCTGGTCTACACCTTCCCGCACTTCATGGGTTACCGCTACGCCCTGTTCTATTATTCGACCAAGACCGCCGGCGGCCGTGTCGACTTTGACTACTATCGGATCGGGCAAAGCGGCGGCGCGCGCTGACCGCCCGAGCCAAAGGACTCAGCGCCCCAGCATCCCGCGCAGGTAGGCGTCGTGTCTGGGCATGGCCGCCACGGCGGTGGCGATGCATTCGCGGCGCCACTGCAATGCCCGCAGCGCCACCGCGCGCTCGACGTCGCCCAGCGTAGGGTCGGCGCGCTCGGGCCAATGGCCCATGCCGGCATGGATCGCCAGCCAGCTGGTCGCGTCGAAGCCCTCCAGGTCGTACTGGTGCAGCGCGCCCGCCTGGCGCCAGGCGTGCAGCTTGAAGGCCAGGGTGCCGGGCAGCTCCATGCTTGCCATCGCGCGCCACAGCGCGCTGTCGCGGCGCGCGCTCAGGCAGTAGTGCATGATGATGAAATCGCGCACGCGCGCGAACTGCAGCCCTACTTCGCCGTTGTAGCCGGCCTTCACCTCCTCGGTGAACGGCGCGCCCGCCAGCAGCAAATCGATCAGCCGCCCCATGGCCCTCTGGACCAGGAAGATGCTGGTCGACTCGAGCGGTTCCAGGAAGCCCCCCGCCAGGCCCAGGGCGACCACGTTGTGCACCCAGGCGCGTGCGCGGTGGCCGGTCTGGAAGCGCAACAGGCGCGGTTCGGCCAGCGGCGGGCCGTCCAGCTGTTGCAGCAACTGCTCGCGCGCGCGCTCCTCGTCGATGTAGCGGCTGGCGAACACGTGGCCGTTGCCGGTGCGGTTTTGCAGCGGAATCCGCCAAGCCCAGCCCGCCTCCAGCGCGGTGGCGCGCGTGTACGGCGTCAGTTCGGTCCCTATCAGTTTGGTCGGACAGGCCCAGGCCCGGTCCACCGGCAGCCAGTGGCTGAAGTCGACAAACGGCTCGCCCAGCGTGCGCCCCAGCAGCAGCGACGCGAAGCCGGAGCAATCGATGTACAGGTCGCCGGCCACCACGCGCCCATCGGCCAGGGTGAGCCGGTCGACGCCGCCGTCGGCGCGCCGCGCCACGTCGACGATGCGCCCCTCGGTGCGGCGCACGCCGCGCCGCTCCCCCAGCTTGCGCAGGAAGGCGGCGTAGAGCGCGGCGTCGAAGTGGTAGGCGTAATCGTAGCGGTCGGCTTCTCCCGGCCGCGCGAAGCGGCCCTGGCTGGCCATCACGCTTGACAGGCATTGCTCGCCCAGCGCCCCAAGGCCGGCCTCGCCCAGCCGCCGGTACTGGCCCCACACCGCGTGGGACCCGCTCAGTTCGCCGAAATCGCCGAAGGTGTGGAAATAGCTGTCGCCGCGCGCGCGCCAGTCGCAAAACTGGATGCCCAGCTTGTAGCTGCCGTTGGTGGCGCGCAGGAACTCGGCCTCGTCAATGCCGAGCAGGCGGTGGAACTCGCGGATCGAAGGAAAGGTCGCCTCCCCCACGCCGACAATGCCGATCTCCTCCGACTCGACCAGCTCGACGCTGGCGCCGCCTTTGAGCGCGGTGGCCAGCGCGGTGGCCGTCATCCACCCGGCCGCGCCGCCGCCGACGATGACGATGGTTCGAATAGCTTTGTCAGACATGGACCACCCATATAAAAAAAGGGGCGGCCGAAGCCGCCCCTGAAACTGCCGGCACAGCGACAGGAGACGAAGGAAGGTCCGCCGCGCCTGAGTGGCGACGGACCTGATCTCGGGGCTTAGTACGTGTAACGCAGCGCCAGGCGATAACTGCGGCCCGGCTCGAACCAGGAACGGGTCATGTTGCCGATACCCTGCTGCTGGGTCTGTTTAACGACGGTATCCAGGATGTTGCTTGCGTTGAAACTGGCCTGGATATGGTCGTTGAACCGATAGTCGAACCCGAAGTCCAGCTGTCCGGCCGCTTCCTGCCACGTCGGCAAACCCCAGGCCACGTCCTGTGGATAGACGGTCTTGCCATCGACAACCGTGGCCCGGGTCGGATCGGCACTGGTGGCGCTGCCGTTGGGGTCCGACGTGCCATTGACGTTCACCCCCTGCAGGAAGCGACTGCGCCAGCTGTAGGCCAGGCGCATCGACATCGGTCCCTTGTCGTAAAAGACCATGAGGTTGTAGGCGTTCTTCGACAAATACTGCAAGGGCATATCGGTGAACGGCATGCCATTGGTGTCGCAGCCATACAAGCTCAAGGAATCGTTGTTGAACGATCCGGAGGACGGGCAGTACTTCATATTGAACGGATGGTGCAGTGTCTGGCTGCTCTTGATGTAGGTGTAGTTCGCCGATACGCCGAAGCCCTTGGTCCATTCCGGCAACAGCTGCGCCAACGCCGGCACATTATTGAAGTAGGCTTGGCCGGCGAGCTCCAGTCCGGCCACCTTGCCGTCCGCCGCATTGTCCGGCGCGGTGATCAGGAAGGTTTGCGGGTTGCCGGCCAGGTCGTTGTAGTCGCGGGTATAGGCCGAGCGCAAGATGATGTCACGCACTTGCTTGTAGAAAAGAGCGCCCGTCAGCGAGGTGCCGTTGCCCGGATACCATTCGAGCGTCGTGTCAAAACTGTTGGCCTTGGTGGGCTTCATGTGGACGTTGCCTTGGTCATCCCCGCGGTAGTTGACGGCCGTCACGGTGCCGGTGGGTTGGTCGACATTGACCTGCTGGTACAGCTTGATGTACTCCCTCAGGTCTTGAAAGCTCGGCCGATACATCGACTTGGCGAACGCGAAGCGCGCTTGCAGCTCGGGGGTGAATTCCATCTTCAGGTTAAGACTCGGCAGCACGTCGACGGCGCTGCGGCCTTCGACGATCGGCGCGTTGATCTGTCCAAACCGCGGCACCTCCGGCAAATAGCCGTTGCCGTATGTCGGCAGGAACACGGTGTAGCCCTGGGCCTTCGTATCGGTGTGGACCACGCGCACGCCGGCGCTGCCCTCGACCGGGAAACGCAGGTCGTCGAAGCCGAAGCGCGTCATCACGTAGGCGGCCTGCGTTGTCTCCGACTGGCGGGAGGTTTTGGACGGATCGCCGTCGTAGACAAGCGGCATGAAGGGGTCGACTATCTTCGAGCAGTCGTTGTTGGTATTTGACTGCGCGTTGCCCTGTTCGCATTGAATCTTCATGATCGGATTCGCCGCCGCCACGTAGGCGTTGGGGTAGTCCTTGACCGCGGCGAGGCTCGGCACCACCAGGGCGCCCGGGGTGGGGATCTTGCCGTTGAAGAAGTTGTTGAAGGTGTAGAGGCTGGTCGGTACCAGGGCTGCGACCCTCGGATCGCTCAGGTAAGTGAAATTGGCGCGGCCCGCCCAGGTCGGTTCGTCCGTCGTGGCGGCCGGCTGCCCCGGCGTGGACGAATTCCTGACTTCCCATGGCCGGGCGACGTTGTACCACATGGAGCCGGTCGCGTCGATGTGGTTCGCCGTGCGCCTGGTCGCGCGCACGCCGAAGCGCACATCGCGCATGATCGGATGGTCGAACTTGAAACGCACGTCGCCCTTCCACGCATACAGGTCGGCGTCCGCCTTGGTCCTTTCCGGCCCCAACATCTGCAGGTAGTAGTTGGCCGGATTGCGCAGGAACGCTTGCGCCTTGTCGTCGAAGGTGATCTCGCCGACATGTTTGCTCAGGTCGATATTCATGCTCGGCACGAAGGTGGCCAGAGTCATGTTTTCGCTCTCGGTCTTGTTGGTGGCATGGACCCATTGCAGGTCGTTCTGGACCGACCAGCGCTCGTCGATGGTCCACTTGGTGTTCCAGGCGATCTCGCGGGTCTGCGAGCGCCTGTCGAAATAGGTTTGGTTGGTATTGAAACCCAGTCCGCCGTCCACGAAATTATTCGCGCCCGCGCCGCCGATCGGATAGGTGTACCTGGCCGACTGCAGGATGCCCTTGCTGTCGAACACAGGGTCGATGAGCTTGGACTTGTAGGGGTTCTCCACGCCCGTGTACAGGGCGTTCTCGGTGCCGGTTTCCTTGTAGCCGGAGTGGAAATAGGTCAGCGCGGACGTGGCTCCCCCCTTCTTCCACTGCAGCGCGGCATAGACGCCGACGCGGTCGTTCGTGCCGAGGTTGGTGCGCCACGAGGCCGATTTGGGCACCCACACGGTTTGTCCGGCGACGATGTCGGTGCGCGGAAAGTAGGCGTCAACTTGCACCGTGTCGTTGTGGGAATTGGTCTGGTTGGCGGACAAGTTGAACAGCGCACCCCACTGGCCGAAGTCGTTTTCCCAGCGTTTCGAGACCAGACCCGAGAGTGCGGGCGAGGTTTGCTTGCCGAGCTCGTTATAGTTCACGTAGGTCGAGGCCGCGAATTTATCGCCCTTGTAGTCGAACGGCAGCGCGGTGCGCAAGTCGACCTGGCCGCTGACGCCGCCCTCGATCAACTCGGCAGGCGGGTTCTTGTGCACGACCACGGCGGACATCAGCTCGGCCGGAATGTCGCCCCAGCTCAATTCGCGTCCCGGCCAGCCGGCCGAGAACGATTCGCGGCCGTTCAACGTGGACGAACCCCAGGTCAGGCCGCGCACCGAAATGCCGGAACCCTCGACCGAGAAATGCTCCGGGTCGCCGCGCGAGCGGTTGCGGTCCATCGTCACGCCGACGATGCGCTGCAGCACCTCGGTGATCGACTTGTCGGGCAGCTTGCCGGCCTCTTCGGCGACGACGCCGTCGACGACCTCCTCGGCATTCTGCTTGAGCTTGGCGGCCGACTTCATCGCTTCGCGCTGGCCGTTGACGACCACGCTCACGACTTCCTCGTCCTTGGCGGCCGGCGCCGAAGGTGCCGTTTGCGCCTGCGCGGCGCCGCTGTACAGCGCCGCGAGCTGCGCCGCCGCGAGCGCCAGCGCGGTCATCCGCAACGGTTTCCGCTTGGTGATTGTTCCGATTGTCCTCATTGTCTCTGTCCTCTTGAACTCTTGTAGTTGCTTTGGCTGTCCGCCGCGCCACGCGGGGACGGTAAATGGTCGTGCGCGGTCACTTGAAGGTGATTTTCCCCATCGTCACGCTGGTCGTGTAGATGTCGGTCCCCGCTGTTGGCACCTGATCGTTGATACCCGGCACGTTGAACTCGAGCTTGGCGATCGGATAGTTCTGCAGCTCGTCCCAGACGTCGAGGTTGGACAGGCCGCAACTACTCTGGACTGTGAACGACTTGAGATCGACACTTTGCTCCTGCAAGCCCTGCACGGACGGCGAAAACACCGGTGTCATGAATTTCTCCAGAACCACGTTGCAGTTGTTGGCGTAGTGGCCGAGATACAGCCAGACTCTGAGCTCGGTCTTTTGCGCGGTGATCATTTCGGGGTTCATCAGCATATTGAACTTGATCGCCTTCTGGGAATCGATCCGCACACCGGCAAGCGTGTTGGCGCCTGCGACAAGATTTTCCAGGGTGGCGGCGTAAAACCTGAGACCGTAATAGCCGCCGAAACCAGCGGCGCTCGAACGCTTGTCCATGCGGAACGTGAAGGTGCTGCCGTCATCGGCCACGGTGTTTTGGGCGCCTGACGAGGAGTACCCTTCGATTTTTCCGGCCTCCGCGGTGCGCCAGGAATCGGTTGGCCTGTAGCCGCCTGTGAAAGTCAGCGCGGGTCCTTCCGCGGCGCCGACCGGAATGGTCTTGGTCAGCGTAGCCTCGTTAAAGAAGTCGCTGCCGGCCTGGGTGGCGGTGACGACGCACAGCCCATCGGCGAGCATTTTCAACGTGGTTCCGGTAACCGAGCACACTGTGGGCGAGCTGGTGGTAATGCTGATGGGGAAGTCGGTTAAGGAACCCGCGGTGGAAGCTGGTGTCACCTGCACCGATGCCCCCACGGGCTGCGTTCCCGGGTTGGCGAAGCGCCAAATACCCTGATCATTCTTGGGTACGACGAAAAGCTGGCGCGCCGTGGCCGCGGCGTAGCCATCCCCACCAGCCTGGTTGGCGTTCACCGAGCATTCGCCCGATTTCAGCAGCGACAGCGTGTCGCCGCTGACGCTGCAGGTGGCCGGCGTGTTCGACACGTAGGTAATCGGCCCGCCGGAACTGGCCGTGGCCTTCAGCGTGATGGTCGCGACGGCCGGCGGAACAGCTACCTTCGACCCGCCCGGGAACGGGAAGGAAACTGATTGCGCCATCCCGGCGTCGTTTCCTTTGCCACCGCCACCGCCTCCGCAGCCCGCCAGTAGCGTGGCGCAGGCCAGTCCGACAGCCGTAAGCTGGAATCTCATTTTTTGTTGTCCCCTCATGATTTATGCTTCCTCTCTGTTGCGTCTACTGCAAGTTGCCTGTCACCGGCTAGCCGCTGACAAGGTGAAATTCACTTCCGCCTTGGCACCGGCGTGCGCAGGACGTGAGGTGTGACTTAGCCCTGCGATAAAGGGTTGGCAGCCCTGCCTTGCAAGGCGTGCCTGTTACGCAGGGGCGCGGTCGCTGGCGCGTGCCGCCGGTATGGGCATGGAAGATGTGGAAGCGCCTGCGCCAGTGCGCTGCGCTTCACTACGCTGATGTCTCCTTCATTTTATTTTCGGCCATGCTGTCCAGGACCGTTTGGCTTTCGCTTGCAGGACGGAGAACAGGCCCGCCTGTCCTGCAAACGGGCCGAGTCTATCCCAAAAATTGCGGCGAAAATACGGGTCAAAATGCGCCTCCGCCTGCCATGTCGGCCTCGGGCGA
Organism: Duganella sp. Dugasp56; assembly: GCF_047304105.1. Taxonomy (NCBI): domain Bacteria; kingdom Pseudomonadati; phylum Pseudomonadota; class Betaproteobacteria; order Burkholderiales; family Oxalobacteraceae; genus Duganella; species Duganella sp. Dugasp56. The sequence continues at coordinate 40,693 of NZ_JBGLYQ010000048.1, read as the reverse complement.
AAATTCTGCACGGCCGTTATCGGTGCTCGTGCAGATTTTGCTATTGAGCGCTTTAAAGTTCGGCTGTTCGAGCCGCCCGCTCCCAGTGCGCCAGTGGCCGCGTCGCCGTCGCCGCGCGTCGGATGCAAGGAAGTGCAGTATCAATGCGATTATCTGCACCCTTGTAATATCTTCATCATTCGCGCTATTTCGCTGGGTGTTGCCGGCGTGCTTGTGCTGCTGGCAGGGCTGTGCCGGCATCGCGCAATACGGCACCTTTCATTGGATATTCAGGAGTTGTCGCGGCGCTCGTAATCGTCGGGGGGAGACGGAGCGAGGGATGCCAGATGGGGAGCTGGCCTATGCAACCAGACGGTGAATGCACGCTGCCGCGCTCAGCGCGGCCGGCGAAATATGGGCTTTATGGCGCCGGCTCCCGCGCCTCTTTTTTGCACACTTCCCGGAATGCCTTGGGCGTGCACTCGTATTCTTCCTTGAAGAGCTTATTGAAATACGAGGAATTCTTGTACCCGACCGAATAGGCGATTTCCGCAATACTGGCGCTGGTGTTTTCCACCAACAGGCGCGATGCTTCGGTCAATCTGAGCTTGTTCAGGTAACCGATGAAGGTGTACCCCATTTCAGCCTTCAATATGTCGTTGACTTTATTGCGGTTGACGCCGGTTTCCGACACCACGGTTTCCAGATCCAGTTCCGGATCCGCATAACGCGTCGCCAGCAATCTCAAAATGGCGGATTTCTCCCTTTCCCGGTGCGGTTCCAGCGTCAGCTGCTGGTACGCCACCAGCGGCAGGTCTTTCTGCATCCGCGCGTGCAGGTCGTTGGCCAGGGCCGCCGCGCACTGCTTGACGAACCAGAACCCGAAACCGGCCCAGGCCAGTATCAGGAACGCGGCCAGAAAATACAGGTAGCCGTATTTCCGCTCGTGCATTTCGATTCCCGCGATTTCGATACGCGACGGGGTGCCGAAGCGGCTGGCGTTGCTGGTGCCGACTTCGATCTGCGCGACCTTGGCCAGCGAGTAGCCCAGATCGGATGGGTTGAGCTTGTTCATGTCGACCCACCATTCCGGAATCGTCAAATGCGCCAGGTCGAGTTCGGCGCGGGCCCCGTCCTGATTGCAGTTGATGTATGCCGTTGGCGAGCGGTAGGTCATCAGCACATCCGGTTTGGACAGCTTGTCGTCGAAGGTGGCCAGGCCGACCCGGATGGTGCCGGCGGGGAAGCAGCGTGCCTCGAAACTGATCTTGTCGAACCTGGACCAGTCGAACAGTGCCGGTTTGCCGTTGCGATCTGTGAAAAGCAGGCCGCTTGATACATAGGCATGGGGATCGCTGCCTGACAGGACATATTCCATGATCAGGCGCGCGGCATCGACTCTCGCGTTCAGGTGGGTCGTCGCGTCGTGGGTGCTGTGCGTGCGCAACTGCCAGGAAAAATCTTCTTGCTCAAACAAGGCGACGCGGTGATAGCTGCGGATGACGCACAGATACCCGACCAGGATGCTCATACCGAGAAGCAGGACCAGCCGAAACAGTGCCTTTGAATATAAAGCGTGCATATAGATTACAGTTGAATGGTCGGACGGCGGCGACCCCGCCGGGCGCAGGTGCGGCGGCAGTCGTCAGGTCTCGCAATGTACAGCATGTCATGCCGTCTGTCACTGCGACACCGTTGCACACCGGCGCCCACGCATCAATCTGCCGCAGGCTGAAAGACGCGCTGGGCGAAGTTGTACAGATTATCGGCCCAGCTTTCGCGGTCGTGGCCGTATTCATCCACATTCCACACATGCGGGACGTCGTGCTGCTTCAGGTAGCGATGCAGTGTCTGGGACACGCCGATCAGCCCGTCCTTGTTTCCGCACGAAAGATACAGCAGCTGCAGCTGGCGGCGTACCTGCGCAGGTTCGGGCAGCAGCACCTCGCTCGCTCGGGTGTTGGGCGCGGACGAGAAGCCTGCTATCCAGGCGAAGGTATCAAGATGGCCGAGGCCGATGTTCAGCGCCTGCCCTCCGCCCATCGACAGTCCGGCGATCGCGCGCTGGCCGCGCTCGGCGCGGGTCGGATAGCTGCGGTCGATGGCCGGGATCAGGGACGCCAGCAGTTCCGGTTCGAATCGGGTGAAACCTTCCACGTGCGCGGGCGTGAACATGCGGCCGGCGGGCGGCGGATTGTCGTCTGCCAGCGCGCGGCCGTTGGGCATCACGACGATCATCGGCACCGCCTTGCCGGCGGCGATCAGGTTGTCGAGGATGGTGTGCGCGTGCACATAGCCGCGCCACTCCTCGTGGTTGCCGGCGATACCGTGCAGCAGGTAAAGCACCGGATAGCGGCGCTGCCCCGAATAGCCGGCCGGCAGGTAAACGTTGGCCTTGCGCCGCGTGCCGGTGACGGCCGAGTCGTAGCTGAATTCTTCCACCCTTCCCTGCGCGACACCGGGCTGCACCTCCGCGAAGCCGGCCGGCGCGGCGGCCAACGCGCGCACGTCGTCGGGGGCCAGCACCGCAGAACCGGCCAGGTTGGCGCGCACCTGTTCCGGAGCCTGCTGTGACGGCAGCTCCGGATTGCGCTGGGCCGCGCAGACGAACGGGATGGCGCACATCAGCAGGCCAAGATTGAGTGAGGTTGCGCGCATGATCAGAGCCTTGTCTCTTATAAGTTTAATACAGCCGATTGTATCGTAGCCATGTGGACTTCCACATAGGCAGCAGGCGGCGTTGCGCGTTTTTGTCGCGGCCTTTGAGCATTTTTGTAATTGCTGCGCGGGGGCGTCTAGCCTATTCATCCAATTTTGCCGAGATTTGTACTTTATATATAATTTACATAGTGCGATATGCGCAATGTGAACTGCAAACCCTAGGATGGTGATCGATAACAACAATTGGGGACATATGTATAGCCGTAGAAAACTTCTTATGCAGTTCGTCGGGGCGGTGCCAGCGCTGACGGTGACCAGGTACGCGAGCGCCGCCGAGAAGCTGCTGCACGGCGGGTCGGGCACTGCGCCGGTGAAGAACGTACGCAAGACCGGGGTGGGCGTGGAGTGCGCAACCGCCAGTACCCGTTTGAGAATCAGCTTCGTCAACGATCACATCGTCCGTGTCACGGCGACGCCGAACCAGGAATGGTCCGAGCGCGCAAGCCTGATGCGCGCCGACTTTGGCGGTCGGCCGTCCGTCATCAAGATCGGCGGTGATGACAAGGTGTGCTCATTGCGCTCCCCCAGGATGCTGGTCAAACTTGACCTCGGCAGTGGTGCGCTTTCATTCTGGCGAGCCGATGGCACCTTGCTCCTGCAAGAGAATACTGCGTCACCGCGCGCATTCGAACGGGTCGAAGTTGTCAAGTCCATGCCGGCCCCCTCCACGGTCACCAGGATAAAAACCGTCGACGGTGAGCGGCAGGTCGCGGGCGCCTATGTGCAGACGAAAGACAGGGATGCTTGGAAGGCGGCGGCGCGTTTCAGTTTACACGGCGATGAGGCATTATATGGCCTGGGCTTCGATGAAACCGACGACCTGAATTTGCGCGGGAGACGAAAGAGGTTGTATCAGCATAATCTGCGTATCGTCGTGCCGTTCATGACCTCGACGCGCGGCTATGGCCTGCTGTTCGATTCGTACAGTGCGCTCACGTTTGCCGACGGCGCGGACGGCATGTCGCTCACTAGCGATGTCGTGGACGATCTCGATTACTACGTGATCGTCGGAGAAAAAGCCGACGACGCCATCGCGGGCTACCGCGAGCTTACGGGGCCAGCCAGGCTGCCGCCCAAGTGGGCCTTCGGCTACATGCAATCGAAGGAACGTTACGTTTCCCAGCAGGATCTGGTCGAGACTGCCGCGCGGTTCCGTCGACGGAAGATCCCGCTCGATACCATCGTCCAGGATTGGAACTACTGGATGCCCAACCATTGGGGCAGCTTCGTTCCGGAAGCGGCAAGATATCCCGACATCGCGGCAATGACGAAGGCCGCGCTTGACCTGAACGCCCATGTGATGATTTCTGTCTGGCCGAACCCGAGTCCGCTCGATCCGCCGGGCCGGGCCCTGAAAGACAATGGCTACACGCTGGCCGGCACCGATTACGTCGATTTCTTCCAGCGCAAGGCAGGCGACCTCTATTTTGACCACGCATGGCAGTATCTCGGCCGGCACGGCATCGATGCCTGGTGGTGCGACTCGACCGAACCGGAAGTGGCTGATTGGGTTCAGGACGCCAAACGTCCTGACAATGCCGATGAACTCAACATCCGCGGCTTGGCCAAGATCATCGATCCCCAATATCTCAACGCCTACGCTCTGGTGGACTCGCAGAGTTTCTACCGGAACTGGCGGAAGGCTGCACCTGCCAAGCGTCTGGTGAACCTTACGCGATCGGCGTACGCCGGCAGCCAGGCTGCAGGCGCCGTGGTGTGGACTGGCGACATTGCGGCCAGATGGCCGGTCCTTGCCCAGCAGGTCGTGGCGCTCCAGAGCTACAGCGCATCGGGGAATCCGTACGTCACGTGCGATATTGGCGCATTCTTCGTCCGGCGTGGCCAGCAATGGTTCTGGAATGGCGATTACGATGCCGGTGTCGGGGATCTTGGCTATCGGGAGCTATATACGCGCTGGTTGCAGTTCGGTGTATTCCTGCCGATGTTCCGCAGTCACGGTACGGACACGCCGCGTGAACCGTGGCACTTCGGCGAGCCCGGGACCCCGTTCTACGATGCGATCATCGAGTCCATCCAGTTACGGTATCGCCTCCTGCCATTCATGTATTCGTTGGCCGGACTGGTCTACCTGCAGGGCGCCTCGTTCATTCGGCCGGTTGCGTTCGGCTTCCCGGACGACCCTCGGACATACGATCTGAAAACGCAGATGCTGATTGGCGACGGCGTCATGGTCAGCCCCGTGCTCGAACCCATGTATTACGCCGCCAAGTCCGTTCCGCTGCAGGGACAGCGTACCCGCGAAGTCTATCTGCCGAAAGGAATTTGGTTCGATTTCTGGACCGGGACATCGCAGGCCGGCGGGAGAACGGTCGTGGTCGATGCGCCGCTATCGCGCATCCCGGTCCACGTCCGCGCCGGCAGCATCATTCCCATCGGCCCGGTCCAGGAATATGTGTCGCAAGTTACCAGTGTCCAGATCGAGCTTCGGGTCTATCCTGGCGCGAGTGGGCAATTCACGTTTTACGAAGACGCCGGCGACGGCTGGGGATACGAGCGCGGCGAGTACGCGTTGACGCGCATGCGATGGGATGACGCTGGCAGGAAATTGACCATTTTTGAGCGCCAGGGTAATTTCCCTGGTATGAAAGAAAAGTGCCAGTTCAGCGTAGTGGTCGTCGGGCCTGGCTGCGGTCACGGTGCCGCGTTCGCTCGCGCGAAGCAACGTATGGTGACGTATGACGGCCATGCAGTGACGGTTGCTCTTGCGCAGCAACAACAGCACCATGGCCGTCCCGGCGGAAAGGAAGATCCGGGAGCGGAGCGATAGCGATATTGTTTGGATCATGCGGTCAGTGTCCCGGCACGTGGTTCAGGAAGGCGTCGTGGCCGGGCAGGCGCGCCACCGTGGCGGCGATCGCGTCGCGGCGCTGGCTCAGCGTTTAGGCCTAAGAGCGGGGCAAAATCTCTTGCATATCAACAGGCGTGTGCTTGAGCGGCAGCGTCACGCGAAACACCGTGCCTTGGCCGACGACGCTGGTAACCTCGATCTGCCCCCGGTGGCGCTGTACGATGCCATAGGACAGCGCCAGCCCCAGACCGGTTCCCTGCCCGATCGGCTTGGTCGTATAAAATGGCTCGAAAATCCGCTTCACGTTTTCGGGTGCGATGCCACAACCAGTGTCGGCCACCTCGATCCACACCTTGTCACCGTGGACCTTGTCCAGCCCAGTACGCAGAGTGATCACGCCACGCTCGGCGCCGATGGCGTGGGCCGCGTTGACCGCCAGGTTCATAATAACTTGATTGATCTGCGACCCGATACATTCGACCGGAGGAATGTCGCCATATTCCTTGACCACATCGGCCTTGTACTTTAGTTCGTTGGAAATGATATTGAGCGTCGAGTCGATCCCCCGATGCAGATCGGCCCAATGGAAATCGAGATTGGTGTCGGCATGGGAGAAATCTTTTAGATCCTGTACGATTTGCCTGACGCGAGAAATCCCTTCCCGGGTTTCGCGCATCAGGTCGCCGCAATCGGTGATCACGTAGTTAATATCGTTTTCAATGCGCAAGCGGTTCAGCCGCTCTACCACGTCGGGCGCCGTAATGAATTGTTGCGCATCGAGGTGTACCGCCAAGATGTTAAGGATTTTCACCATATAGCCATCGAGCGCGCTGATATTGGAACATACGTAGCCGATCGGATTGTTAATCTCGTGGGCTACGCCGGCGGCGAGTTGACCGATCGACGCCATTTTCTCCGATTGAACGAGTTGCTCCTGCGCGTGCGACAGTTTCTTGTTTAGCTCGATCAACAAGCTATTGCTGTTCAACAGTTCTGCTTCGACCAGCTTGCGATCGGTGATATCGCGACCAATACCGACAATGCCTATCACTACGCCGTCGTGGTCGCGCAACGGCACCTTGGTCGTGAGCAGGGTTCGTTGCTCACCGGTATGGGCGTCGGCGACCGGCTCTTCGTGCCCAATCAGAGAATCACCCGAACGCAACAGCGCTTGTTCGTCGGTGAAATATTGATCCGCCAATTCTTTCGCGTAGAAATCGTAGTCGGACTTGCCGATCAACGCGGCGGGGCTGCTGGCACCCATGATGTCGGCCACCGCCATATTGCCAAACAAAAAACGACTTTGAGCGTCTTTCGCATAGATCAATTCGGGCATATTGTCTGTCAGGGTGCGGATCAACAGGCGTTCGATACCCACCGCTTGTTCGACCTTGCGTTGCGCCTCGGCTTGTTGCTGCAATAAGGCACGTAAGCGATTATTTTCCGAAATCAGATCATGGACAGTGAGGTGTTGCATACAATCATTCTAGATACATTACGAACGCAACGCAACCGTGCACTCAAGGCACCGGCGGGCCTTGACAGGGCAAAACCATTGTCGTTGGCATCCTTCAGGGCGACGCCAGAGAGGCGACGCCGATTAAGGACATCGTATGGATCATGTCGTCAGCGTCCCAGCACGTGGTTCAGGAATACGTCGTGGCCGGGCAGGCGCGCCACGGTGGCGGCGATCGCGTCGCGCCGATCGCGCAGCGCCTGCAGCGCGTCGTCGCGCCCCAGCTCCAGCAGCACCGGATCCTCGCGCATCGGCCAGTGGCCCATGCCGGCGTGGATCGCCAGCCAGCTGGTGGCGTCGAAGCCCTCCTCGTCGTACATATGCAAGGAACCGGTCTCGCGCCAGGCCAGCAGCTTGAACGCCAGCGTCGGCGGCAGTTCCATCTCCGCCATGTGGCGCCACAGCTCGCTGTCGCGGCGTGCCGTCAGGCGGTAGTGCAGGATGATGAAATCGCGGATGCGCGCGAACTGGCGCACCGAGCCGGTGTTGTAGTCGGCCACCGCCGCGGCGCCGACCGGGGCGCCGGACATCAGCAGCGGCATCAGCCGCCCCAGGCCGCTCTGAATCAGGAAGATGCTGGTCGATTCCAGCGGCTCCAGGAAGCCGGAGGACAATCCCAGCGCGACCACGTTGTGGACCCAGAAGCGCGCGCGGTGGCCGGTGGCAAAGCGCAGCAGCCGCGGCTCGGCCAGCGGCGCGCCGTCCAGCTGTTGCAGCAGCTGCTCGCGGGCCCGCTCCTCGTCGATGAAACGGCTGGCGAACACGTGGCCATGGCCGGTCCGGTTCTGCAGCGGAATGCGCCAGGCCCAGCCGGCTTCCAGCGCGGTGGCGCGGGTGTACGGCGTCAGCTCGGCGCCGCTGCGCTCGCAGGGACAGGCCCATGCCCGGTCCACCGGCAGCCAGTGACCGAAGTCGACGAAGGGTTCGGCCAGCGTGCGCCCCAGCAGCAGCGAGGCGAAGCCGGAACAGTCGATGAACAGGTCGCCGGCCACCTCGCGCCCGTCGGCCAGCCGCAGGCTCGCCACCCCGCCGTCGGCGCGGCGCGCCACGTCGACGATGCGCCCTTCGGTGCGCCGCACGCCGCGCGTCAGCGCCAGCTTGCGCAGGAAATCGGCGTACAGCGTGGCATCGAAGTGGAAGGCGTATTTGTAGACCGGCGCGCCGGGCGCGGTTGAGGGAGCGCAGAACCGCCCTTGCTGCGCCATCACGGAGGGCAGGCACTGCTCGTCGAAAGAGCCGGGCGCGCCCTCGCGCAGCCGGCGGTAGTGGCCCCACAGCGCTTCCGGGCCGCTCAACTGGCCGAAGTCGCCGAAGGTGTGGAAGTAGCTTTCGCCGCGCACGCGCCAGTCGCGGAATTCGATCCCCAGCTTGTAGGTGCCGTTGGTGGCGCGCAGGAATTCCGCTTCGTCGATGCCGACCAGGCGATTGTACTCACGGATCGAGGGAAAGGTCGCCTCCCCCACGCCGACGATGCCGATCTCCTCGGATTCGACCAGCTCCACCGTGCCGCCGCGCAGCCCGGTGGCCAGCGCCAGCGCGGTCATCCACCCCGCCGTGCCGCCGCCGACCACCACGATGCGTTTGAAATGAGACGCTGCGTTCTGTGGATTCATCATGCAAGACTCCGGAAATGGGCGCGGCCAGGCCGCGCCCGATGTTACTTCGCGGCTACCGGCCGCCCGTTGACATCATAGACGGCCGCGTCCAGATGCACCACCACGCTGCTGGCTTTCTGGTCCATCGCGTCGCTGGCCAGCATCAGTTTGTAATTGCCGGCCGCCACCTTCCAGGTCTTGCTGGCCGTGTCATACATTGCCAGCAGGCGCGGATCCACGCTGACCGAGGCCTTGACGCCGGCGCCCGGCTTGACCTCGACCTTGCGGAAACCAACCAGGCGCTTGGGCGCTTCCCAGCGGACGTCGAGCGGCGCGGCATACACCTGCGCCACCTGCTTGCCGCTGACCTTGCCGACGTTCTTGACCGTGAAGGAGGCCTGCAGCACGCCCTGCTCCACCCGCGCGTCCAGGTCCGACAGCGCGAACTCGGTGTAGGACAAGCCATGGCCGAACGGGAACAAGGGCTGATGGCCTTTCAGGTCGAACCATTTGTAGCCGACCGCCGCGCCTTCGTGATAATCGACGTCGAAGCGGCGCGGCTCCTTGGGTTCCGGATAGCCGTCCAGCTCCACGCGCGGCAGCTGCGCTTCGGAAGCGGGGAACGTCACCGGCAGGTGGCCGGACGGATTGGCCGCGCCGAACAGCACGCCGGCGATCGCATCGCCGCCGCTGGTGCCCGGGTACCAGGCCTCCAGCACCGCGGCCGCCTTCGGCAGCCACGGCATGGTCACCGGGCCGCCCGTTTCCAGCACCACCACGGTCTTCGGATTGGCCGCCGCCACGGCGGCGATCAGCGCGTCCTGCTTGTTGGGCAGGGACAGATTGGGCACGTCGAAGGCTTCGCCGGTCCACTGGGTGGCAAACACCACCACCACGTCGGCGTCCTTGGCCAATTTGGCGGCGGCGGCCGGATCGTTGCCGTCGTTGAAGCTGACCTTGGCCTGCGGCGCCTGGCGTTCGATGGCGCTCAGCGGCGACGACGGATAGACCATGACCGGGCCCGGCCAGAACTTGGGCTCCAGCCCCGGCACCGCGTTGCCGCCGGCCGGATACACCAGCGACGAGCCGCCGCCCGCCATCACGCCCTTGTCCGCGTAACCGCCGATGACCGCGATCTTTTTGATCGATGAACTGAGCGGCAGCACGCGGCCGGCATTTTTCAGCAGCACCATGCCCTCCTGCGCATCGCGCAGCGTGACCGCGGCATGGGCCTTGAAGTCGATCGCCTCGGGCGTGGCCGGCACCGGCCGGTCCACCACGCCGTGCTCGAACATGCTGTGCAGCACGCGCCGCGCCATGTCGTCCAGGCGCGCCTGCGGCACCCAGCCGTTCTGCACCGCCTCCTTCAGCGCCGCGCCGAAATACTCGGCCACGTCGAACGGCAGGCCGGACTGCTGGTCCAGCCCCGCGTTGGCGGCCGGCACCGTGCTGTGGGTCGCGCCCCAGTCGGACATCACCCAGCCCTTGAAGCCCCAGTCCTGCTTCAACACCTGGTTCAGCAGGTAATTGTGTTCGCAGGCGTAGACGCCGTTGATGCGGTTGTAGGAACACATCACCGAACCGGGATTGCCCTCTTCCTTGGCGATCTGCATGGCCAGCAGGTCCGACATCCGCGCCGCCTGCTCCTCGATCTTGACGTTGAGCGTGGTGCGGCCGGTCTCCTGGTCGTTCAGCGCGTAATGCTTGAGGGTCGAGATGATATGGTTGGACTGGATGCCCTTGATCTGCGCGCCGACGATCTTGCCGGCCAGCAGAGGATCCTCACCCGCGTATTCGAAGTTGCGGCCGTTGCGCGGTTCGCGCATCAGGTTGACGCCGCCCGCCAGCAGCACGTTGAAGCCGTAGGAGCGCGCTTCGGCGCCGATCATGGCGCCGCCGTCGAAGGCGGTTTGCAAGTCCCAGGTGGCGGCCGTGTTCAAGCCCGACGGCAGCGCCGTCGCCGGCCGCGCTTCCGGCCCCGCCTGGCTGGCCACGCCGACGCCGGCGTCGGTCTGCCACAGCGGCGGAATCTGCAGGCGCTCGACGCCGTAAATGAAGCCGGCCGATTGCTTGTGCGACGCTGGCGGACGCTTGAAATGCTTGCCTTCGTCGTCCGCGCCCAGATAGCCCATCACCAGCTTGAGTTTCTCGTCCAGCGTCATGGCCTGCAACACCAGCTCGGTGCGCTGGTCCGCGCCAAGCTGGCGGTTCATCCACGGTTGGTCCGGTTGCGCCACCGTGGCGGTATCGGCGGCGGCCACCATGCCGCCGCAGCACAGTGCGATGGCGCTGGCCATCAGGCTTATTTTTTTCTTAAATTGCATCGTCGTCTAGCTCAAATGGTTCTAAAAAAAGAGCCGCGCTGTGGCGCGGCCCCCGCTACAGCCTTGGTCGCCGGCCGCTTAGCGGCGGCGCGACCGGCGTCGGCCGGCGCCCAGCATCAACAGGCCGGCCCCCAGCATCAGCGCCGTGCCGGGCTCCGGCACCGGCGCGGCGGCCGCGGTGCTGAAGTCGTCCATCACATACCAGCCGCTGTCGCGCGAGACGCTCAGGCGCGACACGTTGTCGAAGCCGCCGGCCACCCACACATAGCTGGCGCCGATGGCGACGTTGCCGGTGCTGCCGATGACGTGGTTGGAGGCGTCGTAGGCGGTGACGTTGACCCAGCTGGCCTTGTCGTCCACGCCCTGCGGCGCGGCGAACCAGGCGCCGGTGAATTTGAACGCGGTGGCGCTGCTGATGTCGACCGCGTCGGCGCCGAAGCCGTTGACGGCGTAGTTGGTGCCGGAGTGCGCGCCGTTGGCGTAGCCGTCGATGCCGGTGTCGCCGGCGTACCAGTCTGCGCTCCAGTTCAGGCCGGCGTACGGGCTGATATCGCCCAGGCTGGCGAAGTCGCCGGCGGTGGCCAGGTCATCGAAATTGGCGACGCCGGCACGGGCCTGGGAGGCCAGCATCAGGCTGGCGCCGGCGATCAATGCGAACAGAGTTTTTTTCATGGGATTACCTTGTTGAATAAGAGGCGTTTATTTGCAGACGTCGCCGGTCACGGCCGGTATCGCGGTGAAGTCCGGCCCATCCTGGCCGCCGACGACTATGCCGAACGTGACGGTCTGTCCCGGAGCGATGTCGTGGTTCCAGCCCACGTCGGAGGCCGAGTAGTTCGGCGCGCTGCCCGTCACCGCCCCGTTCCAGAACTGTTGCACCGACGAGTTGTCGCTGTAAGTCCAGTTCACCGTCCAGCCGGGTATGGTGGCCGACCCGGTGTTGGTGATGCGCACGTCGGCGATGTGGCCGCCCCACCAGCCGCTGGTCACGACGTACTTGCACTCGGCAGTGGGCGCCGGCTTCGCGTACACCTGCGGCACCACCTGGACGTCGCCGTCCGGGTCGATCCTGCCGTAGGCGCTGCCGCGGCCGTTGGTGCTCATGTAGACGGTGCCGTAGGTGTTCATGTCGCCGGTTACCCAGCCACTCAGCGAGCCGCCGTATTGATGGGCATCGTCGTTGATGCGGTCCCAATGGGCGCCCCGGTCGGTCGATCGCAACAAGCCGCGCGTGCCGCCTACCGCACCCCACATGTAGAGGGTTGGATAGCTGGCGTCCGGCGCCGCCTTGCCCAAGCCCATGGACCCGCAGGAATTGATGCCGCCCACGCTGGTGAAGGTGGCGCCCGAATCGGTCGAGTGGCTCAGACCCTTCGAGTCCAGGCACACCCACAGGTCGCCCTCGAGGCCGGGCGTGGTGCGCACCAGGCTCGATCCGCCGGTGGGCAGCTGGGCTTGGGGATTGAACGAGCTGCCGCCGTCGGTACTCACCAGCAGTTTGCCGCTGACGCGGTCGTAGACATAGAACTTGGCCGGGTTGGCCTTGTCGGCCACCGGCCGCGCGTTGTTCACGGCCAGGCCGGCCACCGGCGTCCAGTTGGCGCCGAAATCGGTGGAGCGGTAGGTGGTGGTCGAATTTTCCGGGCTGTGCAGCAGCACGAAACCGTCAGCCGACAGCGCCAGGTTGCCGCGCGAGCCATTCATGGACGGCGCCTGCTCCCAGCTCACCCCCATGTTGGTCGAGGTGTACAGCAAATTGCCCACCCGCGCCATCACGTGCGTAGCCTGCGCGGCCACGGCCAGGCCGGTGGTGGAACCCATCGACGGCGTGTGGCGCGGGCCGTACTGGGCCGGATCGGTGCTGATGAAGCCGTCGTAGTCGCCGACCACAGTCACCAGCGGGCCGCCCGGAATGCTCTCGGCTTCGTACACGCCGGTCTCTTCCATGCCATGCACGTCGAACTTCCAGCTGCTGGTGGGCGCGTCGATGTCGCTGGTCTTGAACAGGCCGTTGCCGGATATCACCCAAGCGGACTTCGTATCGAACGGGTCGAACTCGATCGCGCCGGCCCAGTGGATCGACGAGGTGCGGACCCAGTCGATGCCGTTCGGGTCGATCGTCATGCCGCGTGCCATCAGGTCGGTCCAGCTGCGGCCGGCGTCCAGCGAGGTGAAGATGCGGTCGCCGTAGGTGGCCGGCTCGCGCTGCTGCAGCCAATAGGTGTTGATGGTCGAGGCGACCAGGCGCTTGGGATTGCCCGGGTCGACGCTGATGCCGCCGAACGGCTGGCTGATGCCGGCCGGCGTGACGTTGGTCCAGGCGCCGCCGACGGTGTTGTACTCCCAGACCTGGCCCGTGCTCATCGGTTCGTTGGCCACGCTGGACGAGCCGTGCGGTCCCGCGCCGTTGGCATAGGTCAGGTACAGGCGGCCCTTGGACGTGATCGCCGCGCGCTGCGGCATCAGGCCGCTTGGCGCGCCCGCGACCGGGGCGAACGTGGCGCCGCCGTCCTTGCTGAAATACAGGTTCGGTCCCACCGAGCCGTAACGCGACACGCCGACGAAGATGCGCTTGGCCGTGCCCTGGCTGACGCTGGCCGGATCGAGCAGCACGAAGCCGATGCCGTTGCCGTTGGGCGTGTCATTCACGTTCAGCCCGTTTACCCGGCTCCAGGTCGCGCCCGAATCGACGCTCTTGAACAGGCCGTTGCTGCGGGTGCCCACGAACAGCACGTTGCTGGAACCCGGGTCGACCTGCAGCCGTTCGCCATTCTGACGGCCCATGCCGTTGCCGTGCGCCTTGAACTGGGCCGTCACGTCGGTCACCTGGAAGTGCTTGCCATAGTCGGTCGAGCGCATGATCACGGTCTTGCCGCCGCTGAAGTAGCTGGTGCCGGCCAGCATGTACACGATGGCCGCGTTGCGCGGGTCGACCGCCAGCGACTCCACGCCCATCAGGCCGGTATCGCTCTCGCTGAGCCAGTCCGTCAGCGCTATCCAGCGGCCGGTCTGGCCATCCCAGCGGTAGGAGCCGCCCACGTCGGTACGAGCATACACAATGCCGCGCTCGCTCTTGCTGGGTACGACGCCGCTGACGAAGCCGCCGCTGCCCATGGCAACGTTGTCCCAGTGATAGGTCTCGGCCGCGGCGCCGAACGCCATCAGCAAGCCGGCCGTCAGGCAGGTCATGTTTTTCTTCAACTGCATCTTGCGTTCCCCCAGTGATTTATCAGGATTGCCGTCCCGGCAATCAGCCATGTGCGTCGCGGTCTACGCCGCGACGAGGTCGATTTCAAGGCTGAAGCCATGGTCCATACTTCCTGACCTGATTTCAATACTAAATTGCTCAACGCAACAGATGAAATTGATCAAATCGGGTACGCGACGCCGGGCCTAGGGCCGCCCGACGCTTACTTCGGCACAGGCAGCGGCCGGATCGCGGCGGCGGGCGAATCCAGTTGCAAGGCGATGATGGTGTCGATGTCGTTGCGCGCGGACGGCGGCACGGACAGCTCGATGCCCTGCCCCGTCTGCGTGAACCGCACGTCGCCGCCGGTCAGTACCGACGCGCGCACGATCCTGGCCGGAATCGCCGGCAAGGCCAGCTTGTCCTGCTGCCATTTCAGCACGTGGACATAGATGGTCCGGTCGCGATGGGTCGAGGCGCCATACTCGCCCGGCAGGAAGGGGCCGCCGCGGGTGGCGTAGATGCTCTGGCCGTACTGTCCCAGCCAGGCGCCGATCTCGCGCAGGCGCGCCGCCTGCGTGGCATCGATCTGGCCGTCGGGATCGGGGCCCACGTTCAGCAGCAGGTTGCCGTCGCGCCCGGCTACATTGGCCAGCAACTGCAGGTAGTGCTTGAGCGGCTTGGGCTGCATATTGGGCTGGTAGCCCCACGCGCCGGCGATGGTGGTGCACAGCTCCCACGGGTGCTCGTTGTCGAAATCGCCCAGCGCGGCGTCGCCTTCGCGCGAACGGAAGTCAGGCGGCATGTCGGCGCGGCCGTTGATCAGCACTTGCGGCTGCAGGCGGCGCAGCGTGGAGTAGACCTGGTCGTGCTGCCAGCTGAAGCCACCCTGGTAGTGCTTGCCGTCGGGCCGCTTCTTCCATTCGGCGATGGTCCAGTCGCCGCTAAAGCTCAGCCAATCCGTTTCGCCGCCGTCGAACCACAGCACGTCGATCTTGCCGTAATTGGACAGCAGCTTCTCCACCTGGCGATGGTATTGCGCGCGCATCGCTTCCGCGCTTTCGCGCTGCAGGTCGGGGAAGAAGAAGCCGGGGAAACGCCAGTCCAGCGGCGAGTAATACAGTCCCACGCCCAATCCCGCCTGGCGCACCGCCTTCACATACTCGGCCACGAAATCGCGGTGCGCGGCGCTGTTCACGCTGGTGAAAGGGTTGGCGCCGTCGTCGAACAATGCGAAACCATCGTGATGCCGTGCCGTGAGCACGGTGTACTTCATGCCGGCGTCCTTGGCCAGCGCGGCCCAGGCCTGCGGATCGAAACGGGCCGGCTTGAACTGGTCGGCCAGCTTGGCGTATTGATTGACCGGGATCTGCTCGCCCCATTGCACCCACTCGCCGCGGCCTGGTATCGAGTACAGTCCCCAGTGGATGAACATGCCGAAACGGGCTTCGCGCCACCACTGGACGCGGGCGGCCGATTCGTCGCCTGCCGTGGCCTGGCCGGGCACCATGGCCGCAGCGCACAGCAAGCCCGCCACCATGGCGCTGACGCGTCGCACAGTCCGTTGCATCGTCGTCTTCAAATTCTTTTCCTCTCCTGGTTCAATACAAGACCTTGGGGTCGTTTGCCGGCTCAATATAAATAGCAGGAAATACAAATGCAAGCCGGGCTTCCCGGGATTTCCCGTTTTACGAAATTTTGCCCCACACGTTATTCAATTTCGTAACTGCGGCGGACCGCTTCGGCAACATAATCCAACTATCGCATTCTGGAGACGACACAATGAAAAGACGACAATTACTGAAACACATGGGCGCCGCCATTCCCGCCATCGCGCTGTCCCGCCTGGCCTACGCCGCCGAGGCGGTCGCGCCGGCGGGGACGGCGAGCATCGCCCCCGGCCCGTTCGCGCCGAACTGGGATTCGCTGGCGAACTACAAAACCCCGGACTGGTTCCGCAACGCCAAGTTCGGCATCTGGGCGCACTGGGGCCCGCAATGCGAGCCGGAGTTCGGCGACTGGTATGGCCGCCTGATGTACGAGGAAGGCAGCGACGCCTACAAGCATCATTTGCAGAAGTACGGCCACCCGTCCCAGGTCGGCTTCAAGGACATCATTCACCAGTGGAAGGCGGAGCGCTGGGATCCGGACGCCCTGGTGGCCTTTTACAAGAAGGCCGGCGCCAAGTACTTCGTCGCGCTGGCCAACCACCATGACAACTTCGACCTGTACCGCAGCCGCTACCAGCCGGAGTGGAATTCGACCACAAACGGTCCCGGCAAGGACTTGATCGGCGGCTGGGCCAAGGCCGCGCGCGCCAACGGCCTGCGCTTCGGCGTCAGCGTGCACGCCGCGCACTCCTGGACCTGGTACGAGACCTCCCAGGGCGCCGACAAGAGCGGCCCCTACGCCGGCATCCCCTATGACGGCAATCTGACCCGGGCCGACGGCAAGGGCAAGTGGTGGGAGGGTATGGACCCGCAGGCCTTGTATGCGCAAGGCCACGCCCTGAGCAAGCGCGGCGGCGGCGACGGCGTGCAGGACCAGCAATGGCACTGGGGTGGCGGCGCGTCGATTCCCGACCAGGCCTATTGCGACAAGTTCTACAACCGCACCCGCGACCTGATCGATTCCTACGACCCGGACCTGGTGTATTACGACGATACCGTGCTGCCCTTGCACCCGGTCAGCGACGTCGGCCTGCGGCTGGCGGCGCACATGTACAACCGCAGCATCGCCACCAAGGGCAAGAACGAGGCTGTCGTCAACGGCAAGATCCTCAGCGCCGAACAGCGCCGCACCATGGTGTGGGACGTCGAGCGCGGCCAAAGCAACCAGATCGAGGCCCAGCCATGGCAGACCTGCACCTGCATCGGCAACTGGCACTACGACCGCGGCCTGTATGACCGCAAAGGTTACAAGAGCGCGCAGACGGTGGTGCACACGCTGATCGACGTGGTCAGCAAGAACGGCAACCTGCTGCTGAGCGTGCCGGTGCGCGGCAACGGCACCATCGACGAGCAGGAGCACGCCATCGTCGAGGAAATCGGTCGCTGGATCGCCCGCAACGGTGAAGGCATCTACGACACCCGGCCGTGGGCGGTGTTCGGCGAGGGGCCGGTGATGCAGGACAGCCCGGCAATGTCGGGCCCGGGCTTCAACGAGGGCAAGAGCAAACCGTTCTCGGCGGCGGACATCCGCTTCACCGCCAAGGGCGAGCAGGTGTATGCCTTCGTCATGGGCTGGCCGGCGGCCGGCACGGTGTCGATCGCGTCCATGCGCAGCGATAGCCCGCACTTGAAGCGGCGCGTGACGCGGGTCGAACTGCTCGGGTCCGGCCGCCAGCTGGCGTTCCGGCAGACCGCGGACGGCTTGCAGGTGACCCTGCCGGCCGACGCGCCGGCGCTGGCCTACGCCAACGCGCTGAAGATCAGCTTTGCGCGCGCGAGCTGAGCTGTGCGAAGAACCCTACTCGCCCTGCTGCTGCTGACCGCCGCCCTGGCCCAGGCCCAGACCAAGGTGCTGACGCTCTGGCCCGAAGGCGTGCCCAACGCCAGGACCGCGCCCGGGCCGGAGCGCCTGGATGACGAGCGCGTCAGCAACGTCAGCCAGCCCACGCTGACGGTGTACCCGGCCGCCTACGACCGCGCCAGCAAGACCGCGGTGGTCATCTGCCCGGGCGGCGGCTACACCTTCCTGTCCAACACCCGCGAGGGGCAGCAGTACGCGCAATGGCTGTCGAGCCTGGGCGTGACGGCCTTCGTGCTGAAGTACCGCCTGTCCGACTACGGCCATCCGGCGCCGTTGCAGGACGTGCTGCGGGCGATCCGCCTGGTGCGTTCCCACGCGGCCGAGTACGGCGTCGCGCCGGACCGCATCGGCGTCATGGGCAGCTCGGCCGGAGGCCACCTGGCCGCCAGCGCCGCCACCCTGTACAACGATCCGGCCGGGCGCACCGGCACGGCGCTGGACGCGGTCAGCGCACGCCCCGATTTCGCGCTGCTGATGTATCCGGTCATCACGATGGAAGCGCCGGCCGCGCACGCCGGCTCGCGCGAGTCCCTGCTGGGCAAGGCGCCGTCGCCCGAGCTGGTGCGGCTGATGTCGGTCGAGCGGCAGGTCACCGCCAACACCCCGCCCACGCTGCTGATCCATTCGCAGGACGACGGCCTGGTGCCGGTCGAGAACAGCATCCTGTTTTACCAGGCTCTGACCAGGGCCCACGTGCCGGCCGAAATGTATTTGTTCGAGCACGGCGGCCACGGCATGGGCATGCGCCTTGGCCAGGGCACGGCGTCGGACTGGCCCCGTCGCGCCGAGGAATGGCTGCGCGGGCGCCGGCTGATCGGCCGCCAAGACTAAATCCCTGCCATCGGAGTCAAAAAGCGAAGGATGTCGTTAAATACTTGATCCGCATCACTACCAGGTGTAAAACGTAAAGAGCCGCACATACGTTCGTTAGCCAAGGTTGCAATGAGGATAGATTATGAGCGATCGCCGCAGCAGCATTGCGTTGCTTTTACTATCGACATTCCTGAGCTCATCGGCACCTTGCGGCTCCCCCGCTGTTGCTGCTGGAGCCGTGCCTGCCAAGCGATTGCTGGTGATCGACACGCAAAAGACCGAGCCGTATATAACCATCACCGGCGCCATGCTCGATGCGCTCGCGGCCCACGGCTTCGTGCCGGGACGTAACCTCGAGGTCGAGCGCTACTCGCTGTCTCAATTCGAGGGCGCCGCCACGCACATCTGGGAACTAAAGCATGGCGCGAGCTTCGACGTGGTCTACATCGCCGGCACGATCGCGGCCAAGGCATTTGCAAAAATCGCGGCGGATCAGCCAAACAGCCGGTTTGTCTTCGCGTCGGTCACCGATCCGGTCGGACTGGGACTGATCAGCGGCTTCGGCACCGCGCCTGCCGGCAACGTCACCGGCGTTTCCTTTCCGGTGCCGGTCAAGCAGCGTCTGCGATTCATCCGGCGCGTCATGCCGCGCGCCCGGACCATAGGCCTGATCTACGGCGATATGCCGCAATCGCTCAGCTACCGCGCCTGGCTGGAACAGCTGCTGGCCAGCGACCCCGAGTTCAAGGACTTGAAGATCATTTACCGCAGCGTCAAATTCGTCAGGGGCGACAACGGCACCCAACGCATGGCCATGCAAACGGTGCCGCTGATCGAGGAGCTGAATTCCCAGGTCGACCTGTTTCTGGCGCCGAACGACCAAATGGGGATCAATCCGGAGTTCGCGCGCACGATGGCGAAATATGCGGACAAACCCCTGGTCGGCATCATAGAACCGGACGCGCGCGATGGCTGGGGGGCGGCCATGAACATCTACCCATCGCTGCCGGGCATGGGGCAGCAAGCCGGAAAAATGGTTGCGCGCCTGCTCGCCGGCGAGGCCATCGCCGCCATTCCGTCCGAGACTCCGGCAAAGATAGGCGTGGCGTTCGACTTCAAGCTGATCAAGCGCTTCGGGATTACCGTTCCCGCCGATCTGGCCGCAGCCGCGAGAACCTCCGCTCCGGCCAGCGATCCATCCCGCTGAGCCAGCGGAGGTTCCGGCCCAAGCGCTGCTACAGGCGTTCCAGGATCACCGCAGCGCCGCCGGCGGGGGCCAGCGTCAACTCCAGCACGTCGGCCGGACCGACCTCGCGCTCCACCCGCCGCAGCTCATTGGGCGTGGCGCCGTCTTCCCAGATCGTGGCGCGATATTTGCCGGGCGCCAGGAAGCGCAGCGGCACGCGCTCGGTGGCGCCGGCCGGCTCCTCGGCCCGCATCGCACCGACGTACCAGCTGCTGCCCTGGCGTCGCGCCATCACGATGTCGCGCCCCGGCTCGCCGGACAGGAAGCGCGTCTCGTCCCAGGCCGCCGGCACGCGCTTGACGAAATCGAAACCGGCCGCGTCCTTGTAGGCCTCGGGCGCGTCGGACACCATCTGCAGCGGGCTGTCGTAGACCACGTACATGGCCAGCGCCTGGCCCCGCGTGGTCTGCGTCAGCGGCAGCACGTCCTGCACCTTGAAGCTGGCCGGGGTGCCGTTGCGGAAGCCGCCCGGCGTGTAGTCCATCGGGCCGGCCAGCATGCGCGTGTACGGCAGCATCAGGTTGTGGCGCGGCGTGACGCTGCTGTTCAACTTGTTCCATTCGGCGCCCAGCACGCCCTCCTGCGTGATGAAGTTCGGGTAGGTCCGCTGCAGGCCGGCCGGCACGTAGGCGCTGTGCAGGTCCACCAGCAATTTGCGCTCGGCGGTGGCGGCCGCGATGCGGTGGTAGAACGCGACCATGTCCTGGTCGTCGCGGTTCATGAAGTCGACCTTGATGCCCTTGACGCCCCAGCGCGCGTAGGTATCGAGCACCTGCTCCATGCGCGGCGCCACATGCTCCCAGTGGGCCCACAGCAGCAGTCCGACGCCCTTGGCGGCGGCGTAGCGCACCAGCTCCGGCATGTCGATGCCGTCGGCGGCGCGGGTGATGTCGGTGCCGGGCAGCGCGTTGCAGCAGCCGGGGCCGGAACCCCAGGCCCAGCCGGCGTCGATCAGGTAGTAGCGCAGGCCGGAGGCGGCGGCGAAATCGATGAAGCGGCGGTAGCTGTCCATGTCCGGCTTCATCCCCGCCACCGGGCCCGACCACCAGTCCCAGGCCGCCTTGCCCGGCTGCACCCAGCGGAAGTCGCCCGCCGGCTCCGGATTCAGGTTGCCGATCAGGTGTGAAGGGATCATGTCGCCGGCGCGGTCGCCCAGCATCACCACGCGCCAGGCCGTCGTCAGTCCGGCCTGCGACAGATACGCCGGCCCGGCCCGATCCGGTACCGCCGACAAGCGCAGCCGCAACGCGGCGCCCTCGCGCCACAGCGAGGCGCCGGTGTAGCCCGCCAGGTTGGCCTGGGTGATGGCGTACGAGGTGCGTCCCGACGGCGTGGCGCAGACCACCGGCACGTCATAGGCGACGCCTTCGCGCAGCGCCGACAGCTTGCTGCTCGCGAACGGTTTTTCGTGCGCGCCCTCCGCCTCGGACACCATGCACTCGGGATCGGCCGCCGGCACGAAGGCGGTACGCTCGCCGCGCAGGCGCACCGGCGCGGTATCTTCGATGCGGTAGCGGAAGGCGATGCCGTCGTCATAGGCGCGCACGTCGAGCAGCAGGCGCCGTGCCGCCGGCGCCCGTTCGCGGAACACCAGGGTGGTGCCGCTGTAACGATCGAGCGCGCTGGCGGCCTTGGTGGCGATCAGCGGTATGACGTGGTTGACCTTGACGTCCTCGCGCCGTTCCAGCTCCAGCGGACCGAAGCCGGGGGCGCCGTCCAGTTCGAGCCCCAGCGGCGACTCCGCGATCACGGTTTCGCCGCGGCGGACGATGGAAAACTGGCTGGCGTCGCGCGCGATGCGGATCACCGCGCTGCCGTCCGGCGAGGCCACCACGGCCGGTCCCGGGGCGGCTGTCGCGATCAACGGAGTCAACACGCACGCCGTCGCGACAATAGGTAAAAGTCGTCTCATTCTGCACTCTTATTTTGCGCACCGCCGGAATGGCGCTGTCGTCATTTCGGCCGCCATGCTATCACCGGGTTTTCGGCCTGGGTCGCGCAAGCGGGTGGTTGTGCAAAATTTTTGACGCGCTGGTGATTTTCATGCGTCGGCCCACCACGGCCGGCGCGACGCCCAGGTCAGGCGTACGTCACATGGTCAAAGGTGGTGACGCTCAACAAAGGACTGTTGTGGGAGACTGGACAGAATGGGTGTGGACCATGCATGCCGGAGAATAGAGCATGCGCGCTCATGCGTCGGCGTTGACGGCATCCCTTAACTGCCGTACCAGGATGTCGTAGCGTCCATGGCTGACCAATTCAGCCGCGCAGTTAGGCAGGCCGCCGCCATTCGGGCTGAAGGTTACGTCGGCATTATTCACGTTGTAATAGCGCAGCAGGGTAGTGGCGACCTGCGGATTGTTGGCCTGCAAAAACATGGCGTAAGTAGCCCCGGCCCCAGGCCCGCGCTCATCATGCAGCGTTACAGTGAACGGGGCGGTGATCTTTCCCTTGGTCAGAAACTGGACTTGCTGGTCGTCGTCATCACGTGCGCGGTAGAAGCCGACGCAGACGACATTGCCCAATGCAGCGGGCAAACGGGCCGGCAGCGTATCGTAGTATTCCATGATGGACTTCGCCGACCACCAGCAAATCCTGACATCGTCGGCCAGCCTGGTCACCAGTTTTTCGCGGATGCGCGCGTTGTGATCCTCGCCGAAGATGATGACCACAGGTTTGGGATGATACGGATTGGCGACGTCGTCGAGTTGAACACGGCGGACTATCTCGTCGGCGGTCTCGACATTGCGACTGTCATCGAACGATCCCACGCCGGCGTGGGTCGGCTCTTGCCACATATTGTCGGCCGGCTCGTTCAAGGTGCGTGCCAAAAATTGATTGGCTGGCCGAGGATCGTTCCAGATGCTGCGCTCGGTGATCAGGATAACGTCATTGTCGCCGACGAAGGCGAAACCGAGCTGATGATTGCGGCTTTTGTCGAACCGGCTCGCATGGGTCTCGCCGATAAAAATATAGCGGCGCGTGGCCATCTGCTTGGCATGGTTGATGCGGCTGGTGATCGCCGCGACTGCCGATGCGACATCCCATTGCACGGGTAGATCGATATTCTCCGTAACGGTCGCCAAATTCCCCTCCATTGTTTGCTTACCGGAACAAGGCTAGCACGTTCCGCCAATGCGAAAGATCACACTATGTAACAATCGATCCGTATTGCATCAATCCAGATCCGACGCATTGTGCCGCTCCAGCACCTGGTCTGCGGGGTTGCCGAATGTGCGATTGACCTTGCGGCCGCGGATGACGGCCGGACGCGCGGCGATCTCGTCGGCCCAACGCCGCACATGCCGGTACTCGTGCACCGACAGGAATTCGGCGGCGCTGTACAACTGCCCCAGCACCATGCCGCCGTACCACGGCCAGACCGCCATGTCGGCGATCGTGTACTCGTCGCCGGCGACGTAGCGGTGTTCGGCCAGTTGGCGGTCCAGCACGTCGAGCTGGCGCTTGGTTTCCATCGCGTAGCGGTCGATCGGATATTGCAGCTTTTCCGGCGCGTAGGCGAAAAAGTGGCCGAAGCCGCCGCCGACAAACGGCGCCGAACCCATCTGCCAGAACAGCCAGTTCAGGGTTTCGGTGCGCGCCGCCGTTTGCGTGGGCAGGAAGGCGCCGAACTTTTCCGCCAGATACATCAGGATGGAGCCTGACTCGAACACGCGCAGCGGCTGCGCGCCGCTGCGGTCGACCAGCGCCGGGATCTTGGAGTTGGGATTGACCGCCACGAAGCCGCTGGAGAACTGGGCGCCCTCGTTGATGCGGATCAGCCAGGCGTCGTATTCGGCGCCGCCATGGCCGAGCGCCAGCAGCTCTTCCAGCATGATGGTGACCTTCACGCCGTTGGGCGTGCCCAGCGAATACAGTTGCAGCGGATGCTTGCCGACCGGCAGTTCCTGTTCGTGGGTGGCGCCGGCGACCGGGCGGTTGATGTTGCCGAACGTGCCGCCCGACGATGCCGGCGCGACCCAGATCGCCGGCGGTACATACTTCGATGGATCCGTCATGCATCTCTCCTCACAGTGAGCGTGCAAGCTGCTGCTTGCGCGCGAAAAACCATTCTATCCGAAGCCGGCCCTTTTTGATTTGCATCAATCAAATTGCACGGGCAAGTCTCTACGATGGCTGTATTGAACAAGTGAATGGAGATCGACATGAGTCCCGACAGCGCCCACGTCATAGACGAGCTCAACAGCAGTCTGCTGCTGCGGCGCCGCGAACTGGCGCAGCAACTGCGCCAGCGCCTGCACCAGGCCGACGAGCAACAGCAGATGGCCCTGTTTAACAGCTACGCGATCGATGCCGACCAGGCCGAGGCGTGCCAGCTCAGCGACACCGACATCGCGCTGCTCAATCACGAATTGATGGAATTGCGCGCCGTCGACGAGGCGCTGGAGCGCGTGCGCGCGGGCAGCTACGGCACCTGCGTGCAGTGCGGCGCGGCCATCGCGGCGGCCCGTTTGCGGGCGGAACCCAGCGCCCAGATGTGCGTGGATTGCCAGACGGCGGTCGAACGGTCGGGACGCGCGCCGGGCTGAGCCGGCGGCAGGCTCACTGCCTCAGGCCACCGCCGGCGTGCGGCCGAGCGCCTTGGCGGCAACCTTGGTGCCGTCCTGATCGGCGCCGGTCGCCAGCGCCTCGAGGCTGGCGCGGTCGACGATGGTCAGGTCGCGCTTGTCGACGCGTATCCAGCCGTTGCTGCGAAAGCGCGACAGCAGCCGGCTGATGCTTTCGATGGTCAGGCCCAGGTAGTCGCCGATGTCCTCGCGCGACATGCGCAGCTGGTAGCTGTTGGGGGAGTAGCCGCGCGCCGCATAGCGCGTCGACAGATTCAGCAGGAACAGCGCGAAGCGCTGCTCGGCCCGCATATTGGCGAGAAACATCATCGCGTTTTGCTCGCGCATGATTTCCTGGCTCATGATGCGGTGGAAGTGCTGCAGCAGCTGCGGCACGTCGGCGAACAATTCCTGCAGGCGGGCGAACGGGATCTCGCACACTTCGCTGTCTTCCAGCGCCACCACGCCGCAACCGTGCTGGCCGGTGCCGATGGCGTCCATGCCCAGCAGCTCGCCGGCCATCTGGAAGCCGGTGATCTGCTGCTCGCCGCGGTGGTTGACGCGCGAGGTCTTGAAATGGCCGAAACGCACGGCGTACAGGTTGTTGAACGGCTGTTCCATGCGGCACAGGTTTTCGTCGCGTTCGACGCGGCGGCGGCGGCCGATGATCTTGTCGAGGCGGCTGACCTCGGCGTCGTTCAGCCCCACCGGCAGGCACAGGTTCTTCAAGCCGCACATCGCGCATTTGTTCTGGCTGCTGCTTACGGCACCGCCATTGTGTGTTGCCAGTTGGAGGTTGGTCGTCATGTTCGCTGCTCCCTGTTGTGATTTTCGCAGCATCTGAGCGTTGGCTGCGGTATGGAGACAGTATCGGCGATCGGCGGCCGTGCGGTTATCGGGCTTCGCTGCCGTGTCGCGTAGGGGAGTCCGGACAGAAATCTGTAGGGCTTCCCCTACAACCTTTGCAATATGAAACTAGATGATGCCGTGCTCCAGCGCATACCGGGTCAGCTCGGCATTGCTGTCGAGGCCCATTTTTTCCAGGATGCGGGCGCGGTAGGTGGTCACCGTGTTGGGGCTCAGGTGCAGCGTCTCGCCGATGCGCACCAGCG
The DNA here is from genome assembly GCF_047304105.1 of Duganella sp. Dugasp56. NCBI lineage: Bacteria > Pseudomonadati > Pseudomonadota > Betaproteobacteria > Burkholderiales > Oxalobacteraceae > Duganella > Duganella sp. Dugasp56. Next base: position 15,292 of record NZ_JBGLYQ010000048.1, on the reverse strand, counting down.
ATTCGCCGGCCGCGATCAGCTTGAACACCTCCAGCTCGCGGTTCGACAGCGCCTCGAGCTTGCCCACCTCGCCGCCGCCGATCAGGCTGGCCAGCTTTTCCAGCAGGGCCGGGCTGACATGCTTGCCCCCGGACGCGGCCTTGCGCACCGCCGCCACCAGCGCCGTGGTTGGCGCATCCTTGGTCAGGTAGCCGGCCGCGCCCAGCTTGAGCGCGCGCACGGCGTAGATATCTTCGGCGTAGGTGCTCAGCATCAGCACCGCCAGCTTGGGCCGCTCGGCGCGCAACTGCTTGAGCAGCTCCAGCCCGTTCTTGCCGGGCATGGTGATGTCGAGCAGCGCCACGTCGAATTCCTGCGCCTGCGCCAGCTGCAGCGCCTCGTTGGCGTTGCAGGCTTCGCCGTCGACGCGGATGTCGTCGACCGTGCTCAGCATCAGGCGCACGCCGTTACGGGCGATCGCGTGGTCGTCGACCAGCAGCACGCGGATGGGATTATTGCTCATGGTGTGCGTCCAATGGCAGGCGCAGCAGCAGGGTCGTGCCCTGCCCCGGCCTGCCGGTGATTTTCAATTCGCCGTCGAAATGACGGCTGCGTTCGTGCATGCCGAGGATGCCCCAGGACTCGCGGTTGAGCAAGCGCTCGGCCGCGATACCCTTGCCGTCGTCGTCGATGCGCAGCTGCAGCACGCCGTCGGCGTAGTCGACCCGCAGCTGCACCGCGCTGGCCTCGGCGTGCCGCACCACATTGGTCAGAGCTTCCTGGGCGATGCGGAACAGCATCGTGCTGCGCTCGGCGCCCAGCTCCAGCGCCGACGCGGCCGGGCTGATGGCGCAGGCGCAGTGCAGGCCGGAGCGGCGTTCGATCTGCTCGGCATACCATTCCAGCGCGGCCCACACGCCCAGCTGGTCGAGCACGCTGGGCCGCAGGTCGGTGATGACCCGGCGCACCGTCTCGATCGCGTCCTGGGCCAGTCCTGCCGCCTCGGCCAGCAAGGGCTCGGGCGCCGCGCCGGCCGCCGCGCCGCGGTCCATGCTGACTGAAATATAGGCCTTGATGCCGGTCAGCAGGCCGCCCAGCTCGTCATGGATTTCCTGGGCGATGCGCTTGCGCTCGTGTTCCTTGATTCTTTCCTGGTGCGCCGCCAGGTCGCGCTGCGCCTGCTGCGACGCCAGCAAGGCCTGTTCGGTCAGCTTGTTCTGGGTGATGTCGATCATGATGCCCTGCATGAACAGCGGCCGTCCCTCGTCGTCGCGCACCAGCTCGGCCTGGTCGCGGAACCACAGCGCCTGGCCGTCGCGTGCCGACAGCCGGTATTCCAGCCGCAGCGGGCTGCCGTCGCGGCGGCAATCGTCCAGCGCGCGCAGCGTGGACGCGCGCTGCGCCGGATCCATCTGCCGCCCGTGCAGCCCGGGGTCGGCCAGCCACTCGGCCGGGGTGAAGCCAAGCATGCCGATCTGCGGACTGATGTAGCGCAGCGCGCCGCCCTCGCCTAGTTCGGCGATGTAGGTGATGGCCTGCATCTGCTCGACCAGTGTGCGGAACTGCGCCTCGGCCTGGCGCTTGTCGTTGAGCAGGCGCTGCTCGCGCAGCATGCGGTGGATCGCCCCCGGCAGGAATTCCAGGTAGCGGCCGTCGACGTCCTTGACCAGGTAGTCGCGCGCGCCGCGCCGCATCGCCTCGGCCGCCACGGCGGCGCTGTCGGCGCCGGTCAGCATCATCACCGGGATGGACTGGCCGGCGCCGTCGGCGTTCAGGTGGGCCAGGAATTCGAGGCCGGTCAGGTCCGGCAGATGGTAGTCGAGCAGGATGCAGTCGGGCCGCTGCTCGCGCGCCAGCTCGAGCCCGCGCTCGCCGCTGTCGGCCTCCAGCAGCGCAAAGCCGCCGGTGGCATCGGTCGCGAAGGCGCGCCGGCACGCCATGCGGTCGACCACGTCATCCTCGACGATCAACACCCGCAATACGGCTGGGGCGCCGGCGCCGTTGTCGGCAAGGTCGGCGTTCACGGCATCTCGCTGATGGTCCAGTACAGGTCGATCGAGCGCATCATCTCGACGAAGCGGCGGTAGTCGACCGGCTTGGCCATGTAGCCGGCCACGCCCAGGTCGAAGCTGCGCACCTTGTCCTGCTGCTCCTCGGACGTGGTCAGCACCACCACCGGGATGCGCCGCAGCGACGGGTCGAGCTTGATCTGCTGCAGGAACTCGATGCCGTTCATGATCGGCATGTTCAAGTCCAGCAGGATGATGCAGGGCCGTTCCTGCGCCGGGTCGCGCAGATACTCCAGGCCCGCCTCGCCGTTTTCCATGCTGATCACGGCGTTGCCGACATGGATTTCCTTCAATGCCCGCTTGATCGTCATGATGTCGACGTGGTCATCTTCGACCAGCAGGATGGGTTTGTTACTCACTTTCATGGGCTTGTCCTGTTCTGGGTTGCGACGGAGAGGACTTGGGCAGCGTGAACCAGAACGTGCTGCCCTGCCCGGTCTGCGATTCAAGCCAGATCCGTCCCTGATACATTTCTACGATTTTCTTGGCCAGCGCCAGCCCCACGCCGGTGCTCTCGACCCGGTCGCGCGAGGCCAGCGTCTGGAACAGCTGGAAGATGCGCTCGAAATGGCGCTGCTCGATGCCGGGGCCGTTGTCGCGCACGCTGAAGCGCCAGTGGCTGCCGTCGTCGGCGCAATCGATGTCGATCCGCCCGTCCGGCTTGTCCATGTATTTGATGGCGTTGGAAATCAGGTTGTGGAACACCTGCTGGATGCGGGTCGGCTCGATCAGCACGGTCGGCAGGCCCGGCGCGACCGTGATGCGGAACCGCGGCGGCGGCGCCAGCAGGTCCACCACGTCGGCCAGCAGCCGGTTCAGGTCGACCGGCGTATGCGCTTCCTTGACCCGGCCCACGCGCGAATACTGCAGGATGCCGTCGATCAGGCTGCCCATGCGGTGCACCCGGTTGATCAGCAGCCGCATGTGTTCCTTGCCTTCGTCGTTGAACTGCTCGGCGTAGTCGGTGGCCAGCCAGTCGGCCAGCGAGCCGATGCCGCGCAGTGGCGCCTTCAGGTCGTGCGACACCACGTAGGCGAAGTTGGTCAGTTCCTCGTTGGCGCTGCTGATCTCCTGCATCAGGCGGCGGTTGTGCTCCTCCGCCAGCTTGCGCTCGGAAATGTCGCGCACCATGCCGGTGAACATGCGCCGCGCGCCCAGCTGCATCTCGACCACCGACAGCTCCATCGGGAACACGCTGCCATCCTTGCGCAAGCCCTCGACCTCGCGGCCCTTGCCGATGATGCGTTGCTCGCCCGTCTCGCGGTAGTGCGCCAGGTAGCCGTCGTGCAGCGCGCGGTGCGGCTGCGGCATCAGCATCGACACGTTGCGGCCGGCCGCCTCGGCCTCGCTGTAGCCGAACAGGCGCTGCGCGGCCGGGTTCAGGCGCTCCATCACGCCCTGCTCGTCGATGGTGATGATGGCGTCGACGGCGGTCTCGAAGATGGCGCGCATGCGCGCCTCGCTTTCCTGCAGCGCCTGCTCGGCCTTCTTGCGTTCGGTGACGTCGTGGATGGTGGCCAGCACCAGCGGCAGCGCATGCGAGGTGTGCAGCGGCGACAGGCTGACCTCGACGGCGAACTCGTGACCGTCGCGGTGCTGCCCGAACAGCTCGGCGCCGGCGCCCATCGCGCGCGAGCGCGGCTGCTGGAAAAAGTCGCCGCGCTGGCCCACGTGGGCGTGGTGGAAGCGGGCCGGTATCAGCGCCTCGACCGTCATGCCGCTCAACTCGTTGGGGCCGTAGCCGAACATCCGCTCCAGCGCGGGATTGCCCAGCACGATGCCGCCGGCATGGTCGACAATCAGCATGGCGTCGGTGGCCGACGCCAGCAGCCACTCCAGGCTCTGGCCTTCGATAAGGAGATTTTTCAACGGACTATCCTGAACAGTTGCGCCGGTCCGGCGTTCATGCCCAAGATGATACGATCGAACCGCGCCGAATGCCAAAAAATATTTCGAAAGCAACTGTTGCGCGGCGGCTTGCATGCGCATAGCGACCGGCCTTGTATTCCCGGCGATTTTGATCTGGATCAATTGATGCTACAGACGTGGCCTGCGCGCGCCCGTACATTGTAGCCATGAATCCCCCACCCTCAGCCGAGCTGGACCAGCTCGCCGACCGTCTGCACCGGCTGCGCGCCGCATTGGACGGACAGCTGCGCCGGCATCTGGCGCAGGCGCCGGCGTGGCTGGCGGCGGCGCTGCTGGAGCACCGGGCCATGCTGGACGATCCCGGCGTGGCCCGCCAATTGCGCGGTTGCGACATGGTGCTGCTGGCCGAGGAACTGACCGCCTTGCGCCGCATCGACGGCGCCTGCGCGCGCCTGGCCGCCGGCACCTACGGCCGCTGTGTCAGCTGCGGCGCCGCCGTCGCGCCGGAACGCCTGCGGGTGCAGCCGGCCGCGCTGACCTGCCTGGCCTGCCAGGAGGATTTCGAACGGCATCCGCACCGGCGCCTGCCCCTGCCACAGCCACCCATGACAAGAAGGAAGCAGACCATGTCCTATAAAACCATCCTCGTGCAGGCCGACAAATCCCAGCCCGCCGCGCGCGCCATCGAGATGGCGGCCCAGCTGGCGGTCGCGTTCGAAGCCCATCTGGTCGGCGTCGCCAGCAGCGGCATCAACCGGTTCATCCAGCAGTCCAGCCTGTTCCCCCCGGGCGCGCCGGGCATGCCGATCGAGGTCGGCGACCTCGGTTTCCTGCGCGAGCGGGCCGACCTGGCGCTGGGCGACTTCGCGGCCGCCGCCGGCCGGCTCGGCGTGCAATCGCACGAGAAGCGCTGCGTCGACGACGAGCTCGATGTGGGCCTGGCGCTGCACGCCCGCTATGCCGACCTGGTGGTGGTTGGCCAGGCCGATCCGGACCACGCGGGCGCCACCCCGGCGCCGGGACTGGCCCAGCAAGTGATGCTGCACGCGCCCAGGCCGGTGCTGGTCACGCCCCACTCCGGCCGCATGGCACGCATCGGCCACAAGGTCATGGTGGCCTGGGACGGCAGCCTCGAGGCCACGCGCGCCGTCACCGCCGCCATACCGCTGCTGCAGCGGGCGGCCAAGGTCACGCTGGCCATCTTCAATCCCTATGCCCATCACCAGGCGCACGGCGAGCAGCCGGGCGCCGACCTGGCGCTGTACCTGGCCCGGCACGGCATCACCGTCGAGGTCGAGCGGCGGGACACCCCTTTCGACGTCGGCAACGAGCTGCTGACCTTGGCTTCGGACGTCGACGCCGACCTGATGGTCATGGGCGGCTACGGCCATACCCGTTTCCGCGAAGTGGCGCTGGGCGGCGTCACCCGGACCATCCTCGGCGCGATGAGCTTGCCGGTGCTGATGGCGCACTGACGCGGACGCGCACATGGACATCGGCGCGGATTTGATCGGGCTGGGCGCGGCGCTCGGCAGCGGCATGCTGATCGGCATCGAACGCGAGCGGCGCAAGGGCGCCACGCCCACCCACGCGCTGGCCGGGGTGCGCAGCTTTGCGCTGGTGGCGCTGGCGGGCGCGCTGGCGCAGACCATCTCCAGCGCGCTGGTGCTGGCGACAGCGCTGCTGGTGGTGGCGCTGGCCCTGATCAGCTATCCCCGCGGCAACGTGCAGGAAGCGGGCATGGTCACCGAGCTGGCGCTGTTCCTCAGTTTTCTGCTGGGCGTGAACGCGATCGCCCATCCGGCCGTGTCGGCCGGCCTCGCGGTGCTGGTGGCGTCGATGCTGGATTTGCGCGCACCGCTGCACCATTTCGTCCGGGTCACGCTCAAGAGCGGCGAGCTGCGCGACGGCCTGATGCTGGCCGGCGCCGCGCTGGTGGTGTGGCCGCTGCTGCCGGACGCCGCCAACAGCTGGCTGCTGGGCGCCAATCCGCGCCGCATGTGGGGCCTGGTGGTATTGATGATGAGCTTGCAGGCCGGCGCGCATATCGCGCTGCGCATGGCCGGTCCGCGCATGGGCCTGGCGTTGACGGGGCTGGCGTCGGGCTTCGTCTCCAGCGTGGCCGCCACCGCCGACATGGGCCAGCGCTGCCGCCGCGATCCGGCCCTGCTGGCGGCCTGCGCGGCGGCGGCGCTGCTGTCGAACGTGGCCACCTACATCCTGCTGCTGGTGGTCGCGCTGACCATCGCGCCGGCCCAGCTGCTGACGCTGGCGCCCACGCTGGGCTGCGCCATGACGGCCACCCTGCTGGTGTCGGCCGCGACCTTGCGGGCGGTGCCGGACACCGTGCAACGCCCGGCGCGCGGCGGCCGCGTGTTCAGCATCCGCCAGGCGCTGCTGTTCGCGCTGATCTTGAGCGGCGCCACGGCCCTGCTGGCCTATGCCAATACCTATCTGGGCGCGCCGGCCGCCATGCTGGGCGCCCTGCTGGTCGGCCTGGTCGATGTGCACGCGGCGGCCAGTTCCATCCTGTCGCTGGCCGACAGCGGCGTGCTGACGCCGGGCGCGACCCGGCATATCCTGCTGTTTGCGCTGGCGGCCAACACTTCCAGCAAGCTGGTGGCCGCGGCGGCCGGCGGGCGGCCCTTCCTGCGGCGCGTGGGCGGCGGGCTGGTGTTGATACTGCTGGCGGCCAGCCTGCCCTCGCTGCTGGCCTACAGCTGGCGCTGAGGCGCCGTCGTCAGCGGAACACCAGCACCGGCACCTGGCTGTGGGTCAGCACCTTTTGTGTTTCGCTGCCCAGCAGCATGCCCTTGATGCCGCGCCGGCCGTGCGAGGCCATGCAGATCAGATCGCACCCCTGCTGTTCGGCGGTGCGGATGATGACCTCGTACGGCTGGTCGTCCGTGACCGTGATGGTCTTGCACTGAACGCCCAGCTCGCGGGCGGCCTGCTCGATTTCCTCCAGATATTTGCGGGCCTGCGCTTCGCTGTCCTGCTTGTACTCCGCGCGTGTCGCTTCCAGCATTTCGCTGTGATGGGTCAGGACATGAAATTCCGGCGTCACATGCAGGCCGGTGACCGTCGCGCCGCACTCCTTGGCGAACGTGACGCTGTTGCGGATGGCGGCGCTGGAAATTGCCGAGCCGTCGGTCGGCACTAAGATATGCTTGAACATGATGGGTTCCTGTGCGGATGCGGCGGAGCGCGGCCCTCGGCCGCACCCCGGACCGTCTGACTTAATTGATCACCAATTTCTTGGCGCCGTTGCTACTGGGTTTCTTTGGCAGCGTCAGCTCCAGCACGCCGTCCTGGTACTTGGCCACGGCCTGGCTGTCGTCGACCTCCTGCTCCAGCGTGAAGCTGCGGTACTGCTGGCCGACATAGCGCTCGCTGCGCACCACCGTCTCGCCGTCCTTCTGCTCGCTCTCGCGCCGCGTCTCGGCCGAGATCGACACGCGGTTGCCGTCGATGTCGACCTTGATGTCTTCCTTCTTCATGCCGGGCAGCTCGGCCTTGACGCTGTAGGCCTGTTCCGTTTCGTGGACGTCGAGCTTGATCAAGGGCTTGGCCTCCATGTCGCGCAACGCATGCCGCAGGCCGAAGTCGCGGAAGAAATCCTCGACGCCGCGCAACGGCTCGAACCGCGCCAGGCTGCCAAAGGGATCGAACTGCATTAAATTGTTAGCCATGTGCTACTCCTTTTTGTTGAAGTGTTGCCGGATCGTCGATCGGCAGCGCGCCGGCATTCGCGCTGCCTGTCAGTTCATACGGGGTCCCAGTAGAAATACAGCTCGCGCCTGCCTCGCGGCTTGACCACGGCCGTGCGCGAGATCTCCTTGCCGTGCGCGGAGGCCAGGATGCGATAGCTGCCGGGCGCCAGATCGAGGTAGCACATCGGACCGGGCGAGACCAGGCTCGCCACCTCCTTGCCGGCGTGGTCGCGTATGGTCACCGCCACGTCGGCCAGCATTTCACCGCTGCCCTTGGTGGAAAAGGTCAGCAGCAGCTTGTAGTCGCCGCGCGCGTCGAGCATCGCTTGCCGCTCTTCCTCGCCGACGCCGCCGGACAGGTAGGTCACGCCGTTCTGCGATGTCGGCCGCAGGTCCGCCGCCGCGCTCCAGTGCGCGCCCAGCGCCAGGGCCATCGTCAACGCCAAGGTGGATATCGTCTTCATGTCATGTCCTTTCAAATGATCGCAGAGTCACAGTAATCCGGCCGGCCGATCGGCGCACTAGCGATTCCTGATGCAAATCAAAAATCCGGCAAATTGTCCGTTCACGCCGAGCGCAGCGCCCGGGATAGCCCGAGCATGTGACGCACCGCCGTCGCCAACGGCGCGCCGACGCCGATCTGGTTGCTGGCATGGGCCACCGTGTCGCAGCTGACGATGCGGCCGGCGCAGGCCGCCTGCAGTTCGGCGTAGGCGGCGCCGGCAAACAGCGCATGCACGCCGATGCAGACGGGCGCGGCGAAGCCGCCCGCCTTGAGCCGCTCCACGGCGGCGATCATGGTGCGCGCGGTCGACACGATGTCGTCCACCAGCACCGGCGTGCGGCCGGCCAGTTGGGCCGCGTCGGGCAGCGACACGGCCACCTCGCGGTCGCCGCTGCGCACCTTGCTCAGCACGGTGTACGGGCAGCCGGCGCCGGCCGCCACCTGGGCCACCCACTGTTCGCTCTCCTGGTCGGGGCGGACCAACACCGGCCGCGCCACGTTGGCGCCTATCCAGCGCGCGATCAGCGGCGCCGCCGGCACCACCTCGGTGGCGATCTCGTACAGCTCGGACAGGTTGTGATAGCGGTGCAAATGCGGGTCCACCGTCACCAGCCAGTCGCAGCAGCCCGACAGCAGGCGCGCGACATGGCGCGACGTCACGCCCTGCCCCGGCGCGAACACGGCGTCCTGGCGCATATAGGGCAGATACGGCACGACCAGCCCGACGCTGCGCGCGCCCAGCTCGCGCGCCACGCAGGCGCTCAGGTACAGCGCCATGATCTTGCTGTCCGGCTGATCCAGCGCTGCCACCAGCACCACGTCGCGGCCGGCCACCGCGCGCGCCAGCCGCGGGCAGGTTTCGCCGTCGGGAAAGCGGTGCAGCAGCAGCTCGCCCGCCTCGCACCCAAGGTGCCCGCGCAGGCCGGCGGCCAGCGTTTCGGCGCCGGGCAGCGCCATCATGATCGCGTTCATCACATCTCCTGGATGGAAAAGATCGTGTCCTGCGCCTCGGCGTAGGCCAGCGCGTAGGCCAGCTCGCCGGGTGATTCCGCGTGCAGCGTCAACAGCGGCTGGCCGGCGCTGAGCACGCTGCCCAGCCGCGCGTGCAGCGCCAGGCCGGCGGCGGGCGCCTTGGGCGCGCCGGCCAGCTTGGCCAGCCGCGCCAGCCGGCGGTTGTCGATGGCGACCACGCGGCCGTCGTGCAGCGCGGGCAGCACGTGGGTGTAGGCCGCGCGCGGCGGCGTGCGCATGCCGCCCTGCGCGGCGCAGATCGCCTGCAGCTTGGCCCAGGCGGCGCCGCTCTCGAGCGCGCCGCTGGCCAGCGCCAGGCCGTGGCCGGACGCCGCCTTGCCGCCCAGTTCCAGCACCCGCGCCGCCAGCTGCAGCGCGCGCTGGCGCAGGTCGTCCGGCGCGCCGGCCTGGTTCTGCAGCACCGCCAGCACGTCCCAGGCCTCCAGCGCCGGACCGATGCCGCGCCCGACCGGCTGGCTGCCGTCGCTGATCATCACGCTGACGTTGATGCCGAGCGCGCGGCCGACGCTGTCGAAGCGCTGCGCCAGGGTGCGCGCCGCCTGCGCCGAGCGGACCTTGGCGGTGCGGCCGACCGGCATGTCGATCACCACGTGGGTGGAGCCGGCGGCGATCTTCTTCGACAGCACCGAGGCCACCATCAGGCCGTCGCTGTCCAGGCCCAGCGGCCGCTCGACCCGTATCAGCAAGTCGTCCGCCGGGCTGAGCGAGACCGCGCCGCCCCAGGCGATGCAGCCACCCTCCCGCTCGACCACGCGGCGCATCGCGGGCAGGTCCAGCGCCACCGGCGCCAGCGTTTCCATGGTGTCGGCCGTGCCGGCCGGCGAGGTGATCGCGCGCGACGAGGTCTTGGGGATGGTCAGGCCGCAGGCCGCGACGATGGGCACCACCAGCAAGGTGGTGCGGTTGCCCGGCAAGCCGCCCACGCAGTGCTTGTCGACCACGGTCTCGACCGGCCAGTGCAGGCGCTGGCCCACCGCCACCATGGCGCGCGTCAGCGCGATGGTCTCGGCCGTGTCCATGCGGTCGCCGGAACAGGCGGTGATCAGGGCCGCCAGCTCGATTTCGGAATAGCGGCCGTCGACCACGTCGCGCACGATGGCGGACGCCGCCTCGGCGCCCAGCGGGCGGCCGTAGATCTTGGCGCGCACGGCCGACAGCGATTGCACCGGCCGCGCATGCGCCACCCGCAGCGGTTCGCCGTCGATGCCGCCCAGCGCGCGCCAGGCCGCTTCCGACAAACCCAGCTGGCACATGTCGACCAGGTCGTCGTGCACCACATTGAGGGTGGCGACGATGTGCTGGTTGCCGCGCCAGATCTCGATGCGCGAGCGGGCCTCGAACCCTTCCGACTTGCACACCGGGCAATCGCTGCGCAGGTAGGCCACCGGCTCCTGGTAGGTGTCGATACCGAGCCGGCGCAGCGACAGGCTGGCCAGCGGCGTGTCCTGGCCAGGCAGCAGCACGCCGTCCGCCATCGGCCCGTTCACGGCAACTCCTGCTGTTCCAGGTACTCGGGCACGCGACAATCCCAGTGCAGCTGCTCCTCGATGCGGTGGCGCAGCGCGTCGGCCGCGGCCGGCTCGCCGTGGGTGATGAAGGTGCGCTTGGGCGGCTCCAGGAAGTGGCCCAGCCAGCTCATGATCTCGCCGGCGTCGGCGTGTGCCGACAGGTTGTCGATCTGGCGCACGGCGGCGCGTAGCTGCACATACTCGCCATGGATCTTGATCTCGGTGGCGCCGCCCAGCATCGCCGCGCCGCGCGTGCCGCCGGCCTGGAAGCCGGCGAACAGCACGGTGTTGCGGGCGTCGCCGGCGAAGGCCTTCAGGTGGTGCAGCACGCGGCCGCCGGTGGCCATGCCGCTGGCGGCGACGATGACCATCGGCAGCCGGCGCTCGTTGAGCGCGATCGATTCCTCGACGCTGTTGACGATGTGCGCCGCATGGCACATGGCTTCGCACTCCCGGCGGTCCAGCCGGTGCAGCGGCAGGTATTTCTGGTACAGCGCGGTGGCGTCGGTGGCCATCGGGCTGTTCAGGTAGACCGGCAGCGCCGACGGCAGCTGGCCCTGCCGTTTGAGCTGGTGGATGGCGTACAGGATGGACTGCGCGCGGCCGACGGCGAACGCGGGAATGATGGTGACGCCGCCGCGCGCCGCCGTCTCGCGGATGGTCTGGCCCAGCAGGATGGCGGGATCGGCCGGGTCGTGGCGGCGGTCGCCGTAGGTCGACTCCAGCACCAGGTAGTCGCTGCGGGTGATATGGCTGGGCTCGACCATGATGGCATCGCGCAGCCGGCCCAGGTCGCCGGAAAAGGTCACGCTGCGCCGGCCGTCGCTGATGGTGACGATGGCCGCGCCCAGGATGTGGCCGCCCAGGGCCAGCCGGCCCTGCAGCTTGCCGCAGATGGGGAACGGCTCGCCGAAGCCGACCGGCGAGAAGTACTCCAGCGCCCGCAGCGCATCCTTTTCCGTGTAGAGCGGCAGGGCCGGCGCGTGCTTGGAATAGTTGTGGCGGTTGGCGTGGCCGGCCTCCTCCTCGAGCAGGCGGCCGCTGTCGGGCAGCAGTATGCGGCACAGGTCGTAGGTCGCCTCGCTGCAGTAGATCTTGCCGCGAAAGCCGTTCCGGACCAGCAACGGCAGGTAGCCGCTGTGGTCCAGGTGGGCGTGGGTGAGCACCACCGCGTCGATCTCGGCGGCGGCCACCGGCAAGTCTTCCCAGTTGCGCAGCCTGAGCTGCTTGTAGCCCTGGAACAGGCCGCAGTCGAGCAGCATGCGCGCGGTGCCCGAGGTGAGCAGATAACGGGAGCCGGTCACGGTGCCGGTCGCTCCAAGGAATTGTATTTTCATGGTCGCTGCCTGGTGTGGATAGGATGGATGGCGCCGTGCCGTCACGGCACCAGCTCCTGTGGCTGGCGGCTGTCGCGGGCCGCGTACAGGGCGTCGATCTGCGGCGCGTAGCGCGCCATCAGGTTGTTGCGTTTGAGCTTGAGCGTCGGCGTCAGCAGGCTGTTCTCCACCGTCCACGGTTCGGTCACGGCGTGGATCGCGCGGGGGACCGCATGGCGCGGCAGCGCGGCGCAGGCTTCGCGCACCCGCTTGAGCAGCAGGGCCTGCGCGGCAGGCGCGGTCAGGCTGGCCGGCTGGCCGGGATCGAGCGCCAGTTGCGGCGCCAGCGCTTGCCACTGGCGCGGGTTGAGCACCACGACCGCGCTCAGGTACGGGCGGTTGTCGCCCACCGCCATGACCTGGGCAAACAGGGTATCGGCCAGCATGGCCTGCTCGACGTCGGCCGCCGCGATCTTCTCGCCGTTCGAGGTGACGAGGATGTCCTTGAGGCGGCCGACGATGCGGATGCGCCCCTGCTCGATGGCGGCCTGGTCGCCGGTGTTGAGCCAGCCGTCGGCGCTGATGGCGCGCCGGGTGTCTTCCGGTCGGCCCCAGTAGCCGCGCATGACGCTGGCCGAACGCACCTGCAGCTCGTCACGCTCGCCAAGGCGCACTTCGGTGCCCTCAAGCGGGCGGCCGACGCTGGCCGGCCAGTTGTCGTCGATGCCGTTGGCGGCCACCACCGGCGCGCATTCGGTCATGCCGTAGCCTTGCAGCAGCGGCAGTTGCATGGCCAGCAGCCCCTGCGCCACGGCCGGCGGCAACGGCGCGCCACCGCTGATGGCCGCGCGCAGGCGGCCGCCGAAGCGGGCGCGGACGGTCCGCGCCACCAGCCGCTCCAGCACGGGCCACAGCAGCGCATCGGCCAGCGCCGACCCTGCGCCGCCGGGCAGCCCCTGGCGCCGGCAAAAGCGGCGCCAGCCCACGCGCAGCGCCAGCCCATGGAGCAGGCGCGCGCCGCGCCCGGCGGCGGCCAGGTGGTCTTCGACGGCCGCATGGAATTTTTCGTAGACGCGCGGCACCGCGACCAGCACGGTCGGGCGCACCGCGAGCAGGTCCTCGGCCAGCTGCGCCGCCGAGCGCGCATACGCCACGCTGGCGCCTGCCGCCAGCGGCAGGTAGTAGCCGATGGTGCGCTCGAAGGTATGCGACAGCGGCAGCAGCGACAGGAACACGTCGTCGGGGCGCACCGGCACGCGCGCCAGCACCGCCCGCAGGTTGGCCAGCACGTTGGCATGGGTGAGCATCACGCCCTTGGGCTTGCCCGTGGTGCCGGAGGTGTAGACGATGGCGGCCAGGTCGCTGCCCGCCACCCGGCGCGGCGTGCTCCACAGGTCGCCCCGGCTGTCGAGCCAGGCGTTGAGCGACACCATCGGCGGCTGCTCTTCCAACGGCGCCACGTCGCACTCCTGCAGCGTGACCACCAGCCGCAGGTGCGCCGGCGCGTCGCCGCCTGCGGCGATGGCGCGCCATTGCTGCTGGTTCGCCGTCAGCAGCAGCGCCACCTGGCAATCGTCGAGGATGTAGCGGATGCTGGCGGGGTTGTCCAGCGCGTGCATCGGCACCGGCACCAGGCCGAGCGACAGCACCGCCTGGTCGGCGCACACCGCGTCCACGCCGTTGGGCAGCAGGATCCCCACGCGCGCGCCGGCGCCCAGCATCAGCGCGCCGATGGCCCGTTGCCAGCGCTGGACCCGCAGCTGCACCTCGCTCCAGGTATGGCTGCGCCACTGGCCGGCGGCGGCGTCGTACTGGCGGTAGGCCACGGCGTGGGGCGTGCGGCCGGCGCGCCAGGCAAACAGTTCGCCCAGCGTGGCGATGCTGCGCAGCGCGGCGCCCGGCGGGTCGATCTGTGGGCTTGCATTCATTCGATTCTCCTTGCGGCACCAAAGCAGTGCTTGCTTCACACTAACCGCTGCGTCCGCTGAAGTCAGCCCCGAAAATTGATGCAGATCAAATGGCTCAGTCATTCTCCGGCCGGCGCCGACGCCGCCGCCCCATCGGCGGATATTTGACCTACATCAAATACATGGCGGCGGCGCCCCCCTTACACTGCGTTCGCCGATGCTCGACACGGCGCCTATTCGCCCATTACCAGGAGCCGCATCATGTCGCCGTCCACGCCGTTTTCCCTGAATGGAGGGCGCAGCCTGATACTGGGCTGCGCGCTGCTGGCGGGCTGCGGATCGCTGGCGCCGCCCTACTTCCGGCCGCCGCTGCCGGTGGCCGCGCACTACCCGATGCCGGCGTCGTCCGCCGGCGCCGCCGCGCCGCCCGAGTGGCGCGCCTATTTCGCCGACCCCGCGCTGCAGGCGTTGATCGCGCAGGCGCTGGAACATAACCGCGACCTGCGCATCGCCGCGCTGCGGGTCGAGCAGGCGCGCGCCGCCTACGGCATCGAGCGGGGCGCCGCGCTGCCCTTGCTGGCCGCGCAGGCGGCCGGACAACGCCAGCGCCTGCCCGCCGACCTGAGCCTGACCGGCCGGCCCATGGTCGCCGGCCAGTACCAGGCCGGCGTCGGCGTCAGCGACTGGGAGATCGACTTCTGGGGGCGCCTGGCCAACCTGCGCGAGGCCGCGCTGGAAGACTACCTGGCCAGCGACGCCGCGCGCCGGGCCGTCGCCGTGGCGCTGATCGCCCAGGTCGCCGAAGCCTATTTTGAAGTCCGCGAGATGGACCAGCGCATCGCGCTGGCCCAGCGCACGCTGGCCACGCGCCAGGAGAGCTACCGCATTTTCGGCCGCCGCGCCGCCGTCGGCGCCACCTCGCGCCTGAACCTGACCCAGGTGGAAACCCTGCTGCTGCAGGCGCAGGCGCTGTCCGCCCAGCTGCAGCAGGAGCGCGACCTCAAGCGCCACGCGCTGCAGCTGCTGGTCGGCACGCCGGTGATCCCTGCGCCGCCGGCGCCGGACGACGCTGGCGACAGCCTGCCGGTGCTGGCGCCCGGCCTGCCGTCGGCGCTGCTCGAACGCCGCGCCGACATCATCGCCGCCGAGCATCAGCTCAAGGCCGCCAACGCCAATATCGGCGCGGCGCGCGCCGCCTTCTTTCCGCAGGTGAGCCTGACCGGCTCGTTCGGCAGCGCCAGCGCCGAGCTGGAACATCTGTTCGCCGGCGGCAGCGGCGCCTGGACCTTCGCCCCCGCCATCACCCTGCCGCTGTTCGACGGCGGGCGCCGGCGCGCCGCCCGGGACCCGGCCGCGGCGCGCCCCGGCAGCGCCCTGGCCCACAACGCAAAAAA
>NZ_JBGLYQ010000047.1:0-55062 GCF_047304105.1 Duganella sp. Dugasp56 | reverse complement strand
TTTTTTTTTTTCTCTCTGCCGCGCGTGGGGTGGCGTTTGCGCGTGTTGGGTTTGTTCTTTTTCTTTCTTTCTCTGGGGGGGCGCCCCCCCCCCCCCCCCCCACCTCTAGCTCAACGACGCCGTGCGCGGGCGTGTAGAAACGATCCGAGTCCAGCTGGTGCATGTCTTCGGTGAAGCGCTCGAAGATTTCGTGGATGTCGGCGTAAGGCCGGTTCATCGCCAAATGAGCGCCAATCTGTTCGATGATCGTTTCCGGCGACTTTTGATTTTCGGTGGTCGCGTCGGCCCACTCGCGGCCAGGATGCATCGTGTCCCACGGCGAGCGCTTGTTGACCCGGGTTTCGGAACTGTCGCCATGCTTGCCCAGGCCGAAGCATATTTTCGTTTCCGAGTTCCAGATCGGTTTGAAGAAATTAATCAGGTAGTCCTCGGCCGATTTCTGGAAGCCCGTCTGGACGATAAGGAAGCGGCACTCGAAGTCATTGATATCCAGCGTCGTGCCGGCTTTCCTGATGCTGCGGGCGTGCTCGTTGAGGCGAGCGGAAAGCTTGGTGCCTTGGCTGACTGCGTCCTTGGCCGCCTGGTTGTCCGGATCGGCCTTGCCGACGTAGATCGGATGGTCCCGCCCCTTCAACGGCGCGTAGGGCTCGAAGTCGCCGCGATAGTAGATAGCGTACACGCCGGCGCCGTAGAATTCTGGAATCCTCGCCAGCGGGTGCTTGGTCTGTGCCACCAAGGTCAACGCCACAACGCGGCCGGACGTGTTCGGATCAGTGGGATCGAAGATGGACTCGGGGCGCAGTATTGGATCCAGCTTGGTGGTCACGTTCCTCAGTTGGGAAGTCACCTGCTCAAGCCCGACGCGGACTTTCTTGATGGCGCGCGCATCGTCACCGGCCTCTGCGGCAGCAATTTGATCAGTCAATGCGCGCAGCTCTAACAGCAAGGTCGCAAGTTGAGATGCAGATTTTTTACCTATCGCCATCGAGCCCATTCTTTTATTCATCTAATTCTATCAGCCCTAAGTAAGATCGAAAGTCACTGAAGCAAAGCTACTTCAAGACAAAGCATTGCGATTTTACTCTATCGCATCTACCGTCGTCTCAGGGAGCAGGCGATCCAACGCTTTCATTCCGCCGTCGCTCATTAACACACACTGAATGATCTCCCGCCAGTCGAGACGGAGGTGCTCAGTTTTTTTTGTCATAGAAATGATTGCCACCGCAAGAATGTCACCACAGAGTTCAATAGCGTAAATATCCTCATCACTTATCTTTGGCGGGAATAGAGCAGACATAATCGCGGCACCCAGTCCCCTCATGCCGGTTGACGCGCTCCAGTGATCCCAATGCCATATCCCTTTTTGTGGCGAAAAACCAGGTACATCATCATTAAGCCTAAATGACCATCGCGACACTTGATACATCCAAGCTGGAGGAAGAAGTAGGTTTCCGTCACTCAATTTAACGACATGGTTAAGGGCGTTTCCGTCAAAGCTCGGTTCTCGACCAGCGAAATATCTCTCGGCTCGCGATCGCAGATTAGCAATCTCTATCTGATGCCCAATCATAGCGGCGACTTGAGTCTGGCTGGCACCGAGCAGCGCCGCACACAAGACGTTGCCGATCCGCAGTTGGCGAGAATGCAGCGTCGTCAGATCTAGATACATGCGGTCAGCTAGCACCTCGGGTAGCGAGGTGCTGCACTCGGCATCAAGAATGACAGGCAAAATCCTGACGCCGTCGTGCCCCGCAATGTCGGCAACCATTTTTAACTCCCGGGCGAGGCCGGAATTGGCACGCTGAGCGCTGTCAAGAAAGTCTCGATCACAAATGCATACGACATGGAGCGGCCGTACAGCGAGCGCATTACGAATAATTTGATCGATACTCTGACCAAACAAGATATTGTCACGATCCCAAAAGACAGAAAAGTTGGATAGGTCAAGATACCGAATAATGTGATCTCGCAGCCATTCCTTGTGCGCCAAAGCTCCCCCCCAGGCGTACGAAACAAATACTGATCCCTCTGGCACTGTGGTTGAGCTAGTCATTAATTATGTGAGGTAGTTGTGATCGTTGATGTGTAGTGGTCGCGACTTGATCTGACAGTGACCCGGTTTGAAGCCTGCGACTGTCAGATCAAATTCAGCTGTTCAGTGTGGTGATTCTATCGCGCCACGCCTCTTTTCCGTCAACTAGAGTTTTCGTCGGCGTGCGCCCACAGCACATCTTTCCACAGTATTCGGTGCCCCGGTAGGCCAGAATCCGGACGACAAAAATCGAGGTCAGATGCACCTATCGCCGATACATGCAACAGCTTGTCGCTAGAAGGGAAGTAGATTTTATTCAGAGGAAAATATGCCGATCGTGGAGATCAACGTGGCGCCGCAACTCGTTTTGTCGCCGTCGTATGCCACCGCTTTGCCATTAACCGTGTGCTGAGCATTACCCCCCACGATCATGCAATTTTGGTGACCATAGATTGGACAAATGCATTTGTCTCCAACCAGCGCGACGGGCTTGCCGCTCACGGTTATATGGGCCGCACCACTTTCAACCACTTGGCCGCCATGTGAAGTCGGATCACCTAGCCGAATGACATTGGGCATTTAGCCCTCCTTACTTGAAGAGGCTGTTGGCCTTGACGCACCCACAGGGCGTCGACGCAAGCTAGAGGAAATCTTGTCCCATAACGCCAGAGCCTCAACATCCGACAGACTGGAATTTATAGGTTTCCCAGGTTGGCCATGGCCGGTATCGAGCTCCAGTATCAAGCTTGGAAGATAGACATCGTCCTGCTTGCTCAACGACTCCCACATGAAGCCTTGCAACGTGCTGCCGTTCGGCTCATCGACACGCTCCAGCATCTCTTCCCCAGGTATGCCGTTTAGCCCTCGCGCGCCTTCGCGCAGTACGTGGAACCTGTTTCTATACTCTAGCTTTACATCGTTTTCCGCGTCCCGTTGCAACAAGGTCTTTCCAGGATTGATACCAGCCATCGTTGTGAAAGCAATGGCTAGGTCGGGATGTTCTTTTATACCTAAGAATATCCCCGTGTACTCAGCTAGGTGTGCCGGCAAGGGGTCAACCAGCATTCCTCGGCTAAAACAAAATCCTTCCTGCTCTGGAATTTCATACTCCGCTCTCCACCTTAGCTGCTTTAGGATTTTCTCAAGCTTTTCCACATCAGCATCCCAACGTACTTCGGCATCGACCTTGTACGTCACGTCTCGTGAACGAACCAGCGCACGGATAGAAATAACTTGGTTCACCTTTTTTTTACTACCATCATATCCATCAAGCCAGTTCCGATTAAAAACGAATATTCGTCCCTGCACATCATCATTTTTGATCTCGTCGATCCTCTCTAGCGATACCCCATCTTTAGCGTTTTTTTCCATTTTTAACTTGGCTTCTAGGGAAGTCAGGCGACCGAAAAATTTCTCGTCGGATTCAACCCAAGAAGAGATATCCCATCCGGACAATGAAGCGTTTCGATAGGACACCACGGATTTCTCAGGAACATCCAGCAAAAAACGTCCGACGCATACCGTTTTCATACTCATGAGTCTGATACGCTCTTCCATCTTCTTCACCTCTAAATTGTGGTTTACCCAAGCTATAGCCAACGCGCAGCAAGCCGCGATCCACGCTAGGGGCAGTAGCTTTTTACGCGAAGAGAAATTCATACCTTTTGCATCAGTTTGACGATCAGGTGCTGCGTCAATGACAGCATCTCTGGGTTTCCGTAACCATCCTGATGAGAATAGCCCTGAGTACGAAATATTTGCCTGACCTTTCCTTCCGGGCCGGCGCCTGACTGCGCGGGGACAGTTCCATCGCCTGCGGTATCTTGTACCGCAGGTTGAAATCCCACGATTACACCCTTCTCTACTTCTATGTTTCTGCCACCCCCCACCGCATAACTGTGCGGTCTGGCAGCGTTCAATTTGCCAACGGAGAAACCGGACGGTGGAGACAAGGCTACCCATCTGCAGGTACCAAATGAGAGTTGGGATTTATCGTCAGCGTAAAAAACGAATGTGTTGGGATGGTAGTAATCACCTAGCACATCCATATGAAACTTCCGTGCTTGAGCTATCGCTGCTTTGATAATCTGTTCTAAATTACCCTCATATTTTTGTGCAGGGTCAGCAAATTCTGGATCGATCATTCGGTACCAAGAGCTAAAATCCGCATATAAAGCGTAGGGATCATCGACCGGAAGTGCTACCACTTCGCTCTTCTTCTGCGTAGATTTGACTTCGACAAACAGCCATGGTCTGGGATAAAGATGATTTGGAAGCAGTTCAAGCGGACCTGCTGCCGTAGACAACACCGGGGTAGTTTCAGCGATAGTCTGACCTGCAATCTCAGCGAATTTTTCTGCCTTTACGTTATCGATGAAACTGTTGCTGGGACTACTCGCTTCAGTGCCGCAGGCTAGGCGACGATAACAGGCCGGAGCCCCCAACGCTGGCATCACACCATGTATGATTCCCACGACCTTCTCAGGTATTTTTTTCGCACAAGCTCGGGCAACAAGTCCGCCCATCGAATGAGTCACTAACAAAACGGCGCTGCAGTTGCGGCGCTTACTCTTCCAATACTCGATGATGCTCTCAATACGGATCTTCAATGCCTCGGCAGAAAACTCGTTCGATTTCAACCAGTTGTATCCAAAAGCGTAAACTGGGTAGTGGAACTGAGCGAATTTCCTCAATTCCTCCTCTGTCAACGCCGCACCTATGCCCTCTTTGCTAGCACCCCACTTCGCTCGGTCATATACGTTCAACTGGCTCCAGCTGTCTTCTAGCATGGGATTGCCCCAGACCGACCGATATGTCGTGTTTAGATTTTGCTGCAAAGTGGTCAACAATAGGCCATAACTACTTGCGTGAATTTCCCCCCATCCTCTTTCCTTCGCTAGCTTTTCATCCCATACAAAATGTGGGGATGCGATTCCCAATGGAATAGGTCCATTAGGATCCACTTCTAATGTATTTTGATCCAAAATTTTCTGCCGGATGGCTGGGCTGCGAGACTTCCATTTTTTAGCCTCGTCCAACCCTTCTCCTGTTCCGTTCGGTGGACGCCAAGCAGCTTCTCCAGGTTTAAGTTCCTCGTTTTGCTTATCCGCAGAATTTGTATTGGCGCGCAAATTACTGCCCATAATTCCAGCGACAACGATGACGGGCATGACTTTAGTGGGAGGAACCGGCAGACGTCCGCGCGTGTTGTTGGCCTTGGGAGACAAAGGGACGAATGCTCGAAGGTTTCCCTCGTTGTCGTCGTATGGAGTGGCCAGAGGCCGCGTCGGTTCGCTCTTGTTTGATGTCGCCATGAGACTCTCCAGATGGGCACTATGCTTCTTCGGGATAGATAAGCACTTCGACGTCGCCGAATTCCTGGGCAGTGGCCAGCTGGGTACGTCCTTGGTCATCAGTCGTGCCTTCGATATTCCGGCCATCTGGCATCGTCAGCTTGTAGCGGCGCCCCTTCACAGGCTCACCTGTTTGCGAGTGGTAGAGAATGATGCGTTCATCCGTCTCGATGGACGTGCTCGGGAATTTAATCTCACTGACGTCGCCATCACCTCCGGTGCTGTGCGCGAAGGTAGACGACTTGATGGTATGGGTGCCTTTACTTTGCTGAGTGATAGTGCCGCCGCCGTAATTTACCTGAGCGCCTTTGCTTGCCAGCTTGATTTCCGGCGACTGCAGCTCGATTCCTTGACCCGCGCTGATGCGGATTCTTCCTGTTGCGGTCAGGTTGATGTCGCCATGATGGGCTTGAACAAGGACATTTCCACTCGCAGCGATTAACTTCATCCCGACTGCATGAGCGAAAACGCTGACACCTCTTAATGCCCGGACGAGAACGTTTTTCCCTGCAGAGAGGTTTGCATCGCCGGCGCTAAGCATGTCCAGCTTTGTCTCCGCACCGATCGCGATGTTTTTCTCGCTGGTGAACAGCATGCCTTCAGCTGCGTTGGCACACAGTGTTGCTTGCTTGCCACCCACTCGCCAGTTCCTTAGCTTATCTATGAGCGCAGAAAGATGCGGCCCATCTTCGTCGTCGGAAGAGTGGGTTTGTGCCGCTGAAGCCAGTTGCTTGGCGATGCTGTTTAAGACGTCGGCGATGCCGATTAGGTCATCTCGCTCCAAATGATCGGTGGTTGCGACCTGGGTGGATAGCAGCATTCCGTTGCCGGCACGGATAGATATAGATTCGTTGCTGGTAAGTTCCGCGCCTTCTCCCCGCTGCCTCGCGACACCGTCGCTTCTTGCTGTGGTGAGAAATCCCAGGTTAAGCTGGGTTTGCGCATGATCGCTTGTTAATTGAGCGCTGATCTGTCCCGCCGTATCATCAAAGCTCAGTTGGTTGCCCCGACTGCCATGGATCTCCCGACTGCGAATCCCCGACAGATAACGATTGCCAGGCAATTCTCCAATGGCACTCAGTGCAGGTGGTCGCGCTTGCTGGTTGTAGAGCTGCCCCACGATCGCCGGCTTGTCCGGATCGCCACCGAGGAAGTTGACCAACACTTCAGTGCCGATGCGCGGCAAGCCGACGGTGCCGCATTGCTGCAGGCTGCCCGGTCCGTTGCCGGCCCAGTTCGAGGCGACACGTACCCAGGCAGAATCGGTTTCTGAGTCTGAAGCGCCTGCATTGGCAGCCTCCTCGTGATCGGCTTGCCGAGTGCCGGGGAAGCGGATCTTCACCCGCCCCATTTGGTCGCAGTGAACCTCCTCCCCTTCCGGCCCGACGACGATCGCGCTTTGCATCAGCGCCTGCGGCAGGTCGGTCTGCGGATCGTAAGCCGGCACGATGATCACTCCGCGCCGCACCGCCGTGAATTGAATATGCATGCGCAGCGGCCCCGATGCCACCTGGTCCGCCACATCCCTTTGCATCTGCAGCTCCTGCGCGCCCTGCATCCAGCGGCTGCGGGCGAACAACCGCTCCACGCGCGCAGCTAGCGCCTTGGGCAGGTTGTTCTGCGCATTCACCTGCAAGGCCGTGACGACGAAGTCCCGCTCCTCAACTGGATGCTCATCCACCTCCGGATGCTCGGCCAGCGTGAAGTACTCCCCCGCGCACAGATCGCGAACGCTGCCTTCACCGTGGAAGCATTTTGATTCGTAGTCGTGCCGGTTCATGCGCAGCTGGCCGAGGCGGCACAAGTCCTCGTTGTCATCCCCGGCATGCGGCATCAGGATTTGATAATCGTCCAGGCTCGCGGCTAGCTCGTTACCGCTGACGCCTTGATCGACGCCGCTGCTGGCCTCCGCCATCATGAAGTCCCGGCCTTGCGAATTGCGATAGTCCCAGCTATGCCGGGTCACCAAGCCAGGCTGCAGGCTGCGCGCCGCGCTCCAAGACGTGATCGTGTCGCGCTCCTCGGTCGCGGCGTCGCGGTGATAGCGGATGGTGCCGGCGGCGTTCTGGCGCAGGCTGTCGGCATTATTGAACAGCACCAGCGTATGCACCGGCACCTCGCCGCCCTCGGCGCGCACGTACCAGCCTATGCCCCGCCGCTTCAGCATGCGCCGGATGAACGCCGCATCCGATTCATTGTGCTGCATGGTGAATTCGCGCTTCGGATATTCGCGCTGGCTGAAGGCTTCATCCACCTCGTGCTTGAAGCAGGTGCCGATGATGGGGCTCTTCTGCCGCCACTCGTTCAAGATCCTCTGGACGATCTCCACCTCGTCCATGCTGCGGAACACGCGCGTATTGATGCGCTTTTCCAGTATCGCCAGCGCATCGCGCAGTACCAGTTGATAGCTGGCCAAACCGCCGTCGCTGTCGCCGGAACTGGCCTCGGTGACGATGCCGCAGACGCTGCGCAACTCTCCCGTATCGGTGACGAATTCCAGCGCGGCCGGCACGGCGATCATTTCCTTCAGCGGCAGGCTGGCGTTGGACGACACGCACAGCACGCGATACTCAATCCCGCCGCACAGCGCCTCCGAGCCGAACACTCGCTGCGGCAGCAGCATGTCGTCGTTGACGCCGCCCGGAAGATCCAGCCGCAGGCGCAAAGGCCGATTGCTGGTCACCAGTTCCTTGGCCAGGCCCATGAAGCTGAAGAATTCGTTATCGCTTTCCACGGTCGCTCCTCAGGTATGCAGCAGGTACATCAACTCTTCGCGATCCTGTCGCTGCGGGCCGCCAACCAGGCAGGCATTGACGCCCAGCCGGCGCTCTCCATCCAGGCGTGGTGCACAAACGTCATCCGCCCGCTGGATTAGGCGCACTTCATAGGTCATGCCGATCCCGCAATGCAGTCCCAGCATCGATTCCAGCTGTCTGGCAGCGCCACAGCCGGGCAGGAAGCCTTCGTATGCTTCTTTATTCAGCGGGCCGATACGCAGGCGCACACGCGCGTCGCAGCCGTAGATGCGTTCACCCAGCATCACTCCCGCTCCGAGATCGACATTGGCCTTGCCCAGTTGCGCCTGATGCCCGGCAGCCAGCAGTTGCCACTGTCCGATCAACTGCTCCACCACAAAGCGCACATTGAAGTATTCCGAATAGATCCCCGCCAGCAGCGGCGCCGACACGCTGCGGCTCCTGATCTGCATGGCGTAGCGGGCCAGCGTCTCGCGGTCGACGGTGCCGTCGGGTTCGGCGCCGGACAAGGCAAGCAGCATCGCGAGAAAACCGTCGTCGCCGTCCGGTGTCGTCATGCATTCCGGCCGATGCTTGGCCCACGCCAGGTAGAACATGGCCAGCGGCCGATGCGACAGCACGTCCAGGAAGGCGCGCGGGCCGCCGTCGTTGCTGGTTCGTTCGTGGCGGTTGATGCGTTCCGAGTAGTGCAGCGGCAGCACGCCATGGCTGCCCAACAAGCCCATGAAAGCCGGCGTGAGGCGAATCAGGTCATCGCCATCGTCGCTGATGTTCTCGATCTGGTTCGGCGGGAAGGCCAGCGACAGCCGGTTGCGATAGCGCAGCCGGCGCGTCGGCTGCGCCTGTTCGACCAGACGCACCGCCTGGAAAAACTCGAACTGCTGCGGTTCCGCCAGCAGTTCGCCGATCAAACCAGCGTCAGTGCGCCGTTGCGAGGCAGGCATCGCATCAACTCCTTTCCGCTGACATGGGACAACACGACCAGTTGCGTAAAACTGTTCAAATGCACGTGCAGGCCAAACAGATGGTCGAGCAATTGCGCGAAGGCGTGCAAGCCGGTGCCGGCATACGCCTCCTCGTCCAGCGACACGCGCACTTCAATACCACGCAGATAGGCATTGCCCTGCGCCTGTCGCACCCACGCGGTGGCCGGCTGGTGCGACAGCGCCATGATGCCGTCGATCTGCCGCTGCGAGACGGCGTTGTCCTGCTGCGCATACAGCCGCAGCATGGCCTTCAGCGCCGGCAGTCCTTCCTGGGTCAGCGAGCGGTGGTTCAGCGCCAGGTGCGTGATCAATCCCCATTGATTGCTGCCGACAGTCGCCTGCCGGTACGACAGCGTGGGCCGGCGCAGCATGCGGATCGGGAAGCTGCCGGCTGACGCTTCGGTACTGAGGTCGCCGCTCGGCCGGCCGTATTGCAAGCCGTGCGGCAGATTGCGGTTGGTGCAGGTGACGCGCACCGATGCCGTGCCTTCGTCCAATTTCAGCGGCGAAAAATCGCGGTCCACCAGCGTGAGCGAATATTCATGGCCTGCCTCGGCATCGGCCAGCTCCTCGTCGCGATGGGCGAGCCAGTAGTGGCCTTTGCGGCTTGCCTCCTCGCCGTGGCGTAGAGAATAGTAGGGGAAGAATTCCGTCACCGAACTGCCTTGCTGCGATTTACGTAGCAGCTGCACCGAGTCGATGCTGTAGATCTCGCAGGCGCTGCCCGGCATTTCGTCCGGCATCAGCGGATAGCTGCTGCTGCGGTGGTTGATGCGTATCGGCGTGGCTGGCTGCGTGAACAGGTTGATGACAGGTGTGCAGCCCAGCACCAGGTTGTCTGCCGATAGCGTGCGCAGGATGCGCGCGGCCGGTGCGTCGGCACACACATCGTCCAGCGCGATCCGCAGCGTCAGGCGCGAGCAGTCGGCGGGGCTAGCGGCGAGCAGCGCGGACAAGTCGATATCGAAGAAGTCGAATTTTTCCTGGAAGGCGAAGTATTCGCTCAGAAGACGGTAGGCGCTGTGCTCCGATGGCGCTGCTGGCAGCAGTGCTTCTTCGGCGGAGAAACCGGCTGGGGCGATCGGCAAGCGCTCCAGCATGCGCCATTGTCCATCCGCCTCCACACAGGCGCAGGCAGCGCGCATGAAGAGCGTATCGCGCAGGGTGGCCCGCAAGGTAGCCTCGCCGTCGATGAAGACGCGCAGCGTGGACAAGCCCAACGAGGCCAGTCCGCGCCCGGTGGCGGTGTTTTCGATGGTGATGCAGATGGCGGAACCCGCTTCGCCCGGCAGCGGCAGCGTCGATGGCGTCTGGATGTAGGGCTCGAACCATGCGGCGCTGATGGCCACGGGCGCCACCGTCACGTCGTAGACGGTGCGGAAGCGGCAGGTGACTGCGCTGCGCCCCAGCGACTTCATCGCCGTGCCGCGCGGCAGCGTGGTGACGCTGCTGATTGCGTTGTCCTTGGCGCCGCTGTAGTCGATGCGGGCGATGGAGCAGGAAGGAATCGGCCGCAAGTAATGCGGGTACAGCATGCCGAGCAGCGATTCGGTGAAGTTGGCATAGCCGTCGTCGAGCAGCTTGGCGACGCGGGCGTTGAGAAAGGCGGATGCCTGGATCAGCCGTTCGACATGGGGATCGGCGCAAGTCTCGCCGCTGATCTGCAAACTGCCCGCCAGCTTGGGATAGCGCCCGGCAAACTCGGCGCCGGTGCGCCGCAGCATGCTCAGTTCGCGTTCGAAGTAAGGCAACAGTTTTTCCATCGTGGCATCCGTCGCAAAAGTGCAAACCCAAATGGCCTGCACAGGTTGCCGATGATGTCAGAACGCGAATGCCGCTTGTTGATATTGAGCAATAGGTGAGACGGAGTCACAGGCGGCGCGACCCAGCATCGTCCCTAGCCAGCGCTATCGCGGACGTGAGGTGACGAGCCTATAATGTAAAAGACAACGTTCACAATCATCATCATGAGCAAGTGTCTGGCCGAACGCGTTAACGATTTTCTGACCGCCATGACAAGGCTGGAAGAAGCCCTCGCGCAGCCCGAAGACTCCTTCATGCGCGACGCCACGATTCAACGTTTCGAATTCACCTACGAGCTCGCATGGAGGTCGCTCAAGCTATGGCTGGAGACCAAGGACATCTCGGCACTGAACGCTAAAGACACCCTGCAAGCAGCGCTTGAGCAAGGATTGCTAGTTGACGGAAATGGCTTGAACCAGCTGCATCGGATGCGTAATCTCGCCAGTCATGCCTATGACGAAACCCAGGCTCGGCAAGTCTATCGTTTCATTAAAAACGATGGCTTTCAGTTGCTTCGCGTATTGGCGGATCAGATACTGCGACAGCGGACTAGCGGTATCGGGGCTTCGGCTTAAAGCCAAAGCCGCCGCTCACCCACCCGACAACACTCCCAGCAAATCCTCCGCCGTGATCTGCAAGCCTTGCGTTTCGCCGCCGGCCAGCACCGCGTCGGCCAGGCCGGCCTTGGTGCGTTGCAATTCCTGGATTTTCTCCTCCAGCGTGCCCCGCGCAATCAGGCGGTAGACAAACACCGGCTTGTCCTGGCCGATGCGCCAGGCGCGGTCGGTGGCCTGGTTTTCCGCCGCCGGGTTCCACCACGGGTCGTAGTGGATCACCGTGTCGGCCGCAGTCAGGTTCAAGCCCACGCCGCCCGCCTTCAGGCTGATCAGGAACACCGGCACCTCGCCGCCCTGGAACGCGTCGACCTGGGCGGCGCGGTCGCCGGTGTCGCCGGTCAGCAAGGCATATGGCACCGCCCGCGCCTGCAATTCCGCCTCGATCAGCGCCAGCATGCTGGTGAACTGCGAAAACACCAGCAACTTGCGGCCTTCGGCCAGCAGTTCGTCGACCAGTTCCATCAGCACCTGCAGCTTGGCCGATGGCGCATTGGCCTTTAGCGCGCCGCCGGCCTTCAGCAGCCGCGGATCGCAGCACACCTGGCGCAGCTTGAGCAACGCATCGAGGATGACGATCTGGCTGCGCGCCACGCCTTTGCGGGCGATCTCCTCGCGCACCTTGCTGTCCATCGCCAGCCGCACCGTTTCGTATAGATCGCGCTGGGCGCCGGCCAGTTCGACCATGCGCACCATTTCCGTTTTGGACGGCAACTCCTTGGCCACGTTGTCCTTGGTCCGCCGCAACATGAACGGCTTGATGCGACGTATCAGCAAGGCGTTGCGCTCGCCGTCGCCGTCCTTTTCGATCGGCTTGCGGAAATCGGCGTTGAAGACTTTTTCGTCGCCGAGCAGCCCCGGCATCAGAAAATGGAACTGCGACCACAGCTCGCCCAAGTGATTCTGCATCGGCGTGCCGGTCAGGCACAAACGGTGCCGTGCCTGCAACAGGCCGGCGGTCTGCGCCGCCTTGGAACGGCTGTTCTTGATGTACTGGGACTCATCCAGTATCAACAGATGGAAGCGCTGCTGGCGCAATACTTCCTCGTCGCGCGGCAGCAGCGCGTAGGACGTCAGCACCAGGTCGGCCTGGCCGATTTCGTCAAAGCGCTGCAGACGTTCCGGCCCCGTCAAGGCCAGCACCCGCAGTCCGGGCGTGAAGCGCGCCGCCTCTTCCTGCCAGTTGGTCATCAGGCTGGTCGGCGCGATCACCAGCGCCGGAACGTCGAGGCGGCCAGCCTCCTTTTCGGTCAGGATATGGCTGAGCGTCTGGATGGTCTTGCCCAGTCCCATGTCGTCGGCCAGGATGCCGGCCAAGCCGTATTCGCGCAGGAACTGCATCCATGCCAGTCCCTCGCCCTGATACGGACGCAGCTGCGCTTGCAGGCCGGCCGGCGCCTGCACCACCCGTACGCGCTCGAACGCGGCCAGCTTGCGGCCCAGCGCGCGCGAGCGCTCGCCGCCCATCCAGCGTAGTTGCGCTACGGCCTCCAACTCGGCCAGCCGCGCCGCATCCAGCGCCGGCAGGCGCAGCGCATCGCCGATGCGGTCGGTGAAGTACAACTCACCCAGCGTACGCAGGATGGGCTTGACGCGGCCCCATGGCAGCGCCACCCGCACGCCGTCCGGCAAGGCGGCCAGCAGCGGCTCGTCGTCACCGCGCGCTTCCAGCGCAGCCGGTTCGAAATCGCGCGGCGCCTGGCGTATCAATTGCACCAGCACCGGCAGCAGCGGCACTTGCTTGCCGTTGACGACGATGCCCAGCTCCAGTTCCAGCCAGGCGCTACCGCTATCCTCGTCGCCCACCTGCGCAAACCAGTCGTCGATGCCGGCCAGGTCGAAGCGGAAGCCCGGCGCCAGTTCGATCAGCCATCCTTGAGCCCGCAATGACGGCAGCGTCTGGCCGACAACGTCCAGCCATGCGCGTTCGGACACAAGGTGCAGTTCGCCCTGCGGGGCCCCAGGCACCAGCCGCTCCGTCGCCGGTTCATGGAAGCCGGCTGCCCGCAGCACAGACCACGCCGCCGCTTCATCCTCCTGGTGACGAACAATTGTTTCGATGCCCGTATCGCCCACCCGTATCAACTCGATGTGCGGATCGGCACCTACGCGCTGGCCGTCATATTCGAAGGCCAGCATGCCGTAATCCCCATGTGTCGCGCCGCCTGGCGCGGCATACAACGGCGCGCTGCCCAGCGTCAGCACCGGTTTGGGCTTTATGCCAGTACGCGACACGGCATCCAGCCCGGGCAATGGCAACAGGCCTTTCAGGCTGGTGGACAGCAGTTCGACGGCGAACGGCGCCACATGGGCGGGCGCCAGCCGCGGTGCGCCGGCGACCAGTGCCAGCCATTCCTTCATCGACAGCACGGCGAAGGCATCGGGCAGGTTCAGCGCTCCGATATTGCCCGCCGTCACATACATCGGCGGCGAGGACGGCAACACGTGCTCGATGGCGGCGCCGTCCTCGAATTCCCAATGCAGCCGCAGGCTGGCTTGGGCGTCCTGGGTGGCGTGCCACCCCAACCGGCCGGCGCGGATTGGGCCGTGCCGCAGTTGCCGCAGCCCTGAACGCAGATCCTCCTTGTCTCCGGCCTGGTAAAGCACGCCCATCTCACACAACTGCGATAGTAGCCGGGCCGCGCCGTGACCGGCCGGTTCCAGTGTCGGGGTCCCCCAGATACTCGTCATCAAGCCGATAAAGGTCGAGGCTGGAACGCGATCTTCCTCCCGCAGAAATGCCGGTGGCGTGTTGTGGAAGCCATACAGATCACTGATCGGCGTCGCCGTGCGGATTACGCCGTCGGCCGCAATGCGTCCTTTGTACATCCCCAAGCGCAGCGGACCGTTGCCCGGCTGCGGCATCAGCACAAAAACAAGCCGGTGGTTGACCTTGGGAGGCGGCTTGACCACCTTTTTCTGGCGTCGCGCCAATTCAGTCTGGTACTCGACGTTGGCCAGCCATTTGCTCATCTCGTAAGGCAGCCCCTGGTCGGCCCGCAGAAGTTCGGCACCGGCCTCCGCCTCGCAGACCGCCAGCAACACCGCCACCACGTGCTTGCAGTTATGCGCCATGGGGCAGCTGCAGTCGCCGTCGAAGTGGCGCCGTTGGCCGCGGTAGACCATCTTGATGGATTGCCGGTAGGGGCTGGCCGAGTTGCCACTGACCTTGCCCTTGATGACGCCGCCGTCGAGACTGGCCTCCTTGACCAGGTTACGGCGATGGTAATCGGCGCCACGAGAGTAAGTGGCGCTGTCAAACTGACTGCGTACATCGTCGGTGGTAAACAGCATGAAGCAAGGGTGAGGCTAGCCCACGTTGATGGTTAACGAATGGCTATTATCGCCGATACGCCAGCCCCACTCCGGCTTCAAGGTGCGATGCGATGTTTACTTCGTCACCCGATCCCAGCCTTCGCGCACCGCATCCTTGAACTTCTCCCAGCTCGACTGCGGGTGCTTGTTTTCCCAGTCGCTGCGCAGTTCAGGCTCGGCATGCTCCCACGGCTTGTCCTTGTAGCCGGGGTTGCCGGCCATCGATTCGCCGTAGCGGTACGCCGGGTCGTATTCCTGATAGGTGTTGCCGGTGTACGAGAAGGTCTTCTCCCAGTGCGAGCGGAAGTACTCGGCATCGTCGCCGCTCTCGTCGCCGCGCAGGATGTCCAGGCTGTCCTGGTTCGGCTTGCCCGTCTCGCGCGGGTAGATGCGCATGCCGCTGCGCTGCACCGTGCTCTGCTCGGAGATCGGCACGCTGGCCGGCGCCACGACTGCCGGCTCAGCCTTCGCCTGGCCGCGCTGCATCGAGCCCGGCGTCAACAGCCCCTGCTCGGAGCGGGCGAAGTCCACCGCTTTCTCGCGCGGCAGGATGCCGTGCAGTTCCGGTGCGCTTTGCTGCGCGCCCAGGCTGCCCTGCGCCATGCCGGCACCGCTGCTGCGCAGTACTTCGGCGCCGGTCCAGCCGCTGGCGCGCCACATGGTTTCGTGCTCGTCGATGTCGATCGGGCTGAATTCCTCGACGATGTCGGCCGCGCGGTCGGCCGCTTCCATGCTGTGGGTCTGGATGGTCAGCACGACGTGGCCGCGGTTCAGCGCTTCCGCATAGACGTGCCGGTCCGCATGCTCGCGCCCCAGCAGGTTGCTGAACATGTGC
Organism: Duganella sp. Dugasp56; assembly: GCF_047304105.1. Classification (NCBI taxonomy): domain Bacteria; kingdom Pseudomonadati; phylum Pseudomonadota; class Betaproteobacteria; order Burkholderiales; family Oxalobacteraceae; genus Duganella; species Duganella sp. Dugasp56. The sequence continues at coordinate 39,368 of NZ_JBGLYQ010000047.1, read as the reverse complement.
TTGATGCTCTCGAGGATGGAGGCGTCGTCGTTGATGCGCGGCGTCCCCGCCACGCTGCCGGAGTCGCTCACGGTGATGGTGTCGCGGTCGTAGCCGCTGTGGATCAACTCGTCCTTGGCTCGGTTAGCCTCGGCACGGGTTTCAAAAACTGCTGCGAGTGTGTGTGTCATGGTGGGCTCCTGGATAAAGACGCTGGCGGTCGAACGGTGTCCGACTGCAATTCCAGTCTACGTCTTACGCCGCGGGCGTAGCGCTCGTTTGCCAGCAGGAAAATGCGCAGACTGGGTTGCATGGTTCAAGCCGCTCAGGCGGCCATCAGTTGCTGCTGCAGGGCCTGGTTGAAGGCGGGGATGTCGTCCGGCTTGCGGCTGGTGATCAGCTTGCCGTCAACCACCACTTCCTCGTCGCTCCACTCGGCGCCGGCGTTGCGCAGGTCGGTTTGCAGGCTGGGCCAGCTGGTCAGGTGCTTGCCCTTGGCCAGGCCGGCGTCGATCAGGGTCCACGGGCCGTGGCAGATCGCGGCGATGGGCTTGTCTTCGCGGCCGAAGTCGCGGATGAAGGTGATCGCTTCCTTGTGCAGGCGCAGCTGGTCCGGGTTGGCCACGCCGCCCGGCAGCACCAGCGCGTCGTAGTCGGCCGGGTTGGCGTCGCGCACGTTGAGCTCCACTTCGTAGCGCGAGCCCGGCTGCATGTGGTTGAACGCCTGGATATGCTCGCCCTTGGCCTTGGTCGAGATCAGCGTGACCTTGGCGCCCTGCTGCTCCAGGAAATGGCGCGGTTCGGTGTATTCCGCCTGCTCCACGCCGTCCGTCATCAGGATCGCAACGTTGGTGTTTTTCAATTCGGTAGCCATGATTCCTCCTGTCTGGTGAGAACGGAGTAGCGTGCCATACCGATCGCGCGCCGCATGTGCGCGCACGTACATTAGCGGGCTCCCGGCCCGGAACTTGGGCCGGGAGCCCGCCTTGCTGCCAGTGCCCTGCTATCAGTGCGTGATCTTCAGCGCGTAGAACTTCACGACGGTGCCGGGCGTCGTCTGCGGCGTGCCCGAGACGGCGGACTGGTCGTAGTTGCCGGCCTTGAAGTAGAAGGTTTCGCCGTTGAAGCTCGAATCCATCGTGAAGGTCTTGGTGGTGCCGTTGACCTTGACGGTGATGGTCGATCCCTTGAGCGTCATCTGATAGGTGAACTTGGTGCCCAGCGGTACCGTGTCGATCGTGGTGGTGGTGCCGCCGCCGCCCTGGTTGGTGTTTTCCAGGAACAGCTTGACCGCGCCGCTGGAGCTGTATTGCAGTTCGCACAGCGGCTTGCTCGGGCCGTTGCCCTGGAAGATCTGGGCGATGGCGGTGTTGCTCGGCACCTTGGTCACTTTCAAGGTCGCGTCCAGCACGTTGGTGCCGCCGGTCAGCCAGGTCGCGTTCTCGCGGAACTCGACGCGCGGATGCAGCGAGCCGGAGGTGGTCCAGCCCACTTGCGGATCCATCATCACCATGGCGCCGTCGCTGCTGTCGGTGTAGAAGTAGTACTGGTTGGTGTAGCCGCCTTCCAGTTGCGAGCCGCTGACGGTGTCGACATTGCCCGACGAACCGGTCGGCATCTGCAGCGTGAACGGCGAGAGGTTGAAATTGCCGCCCGGCGGCAGGCCGGGATTGAGGCCGCTGCTGCTGCAGCTGCCGGCGCCGTTGGTGTAGACCTCCAGCTCCAGCAGGCTGACGAAGTTGTTGACGTCGCTGCCGGTGCCCAGCACGCGCACGTATTTGGCCGATACATCCGGGATGTCGTAAGGCTTGAGCGCGGCCGAGGTGCCGCTGTTGCTGCCGACGAAGGAGTCGGTCCAGACGCTGCCGTCCACCGAGGTCTGCAGGCGGAAGTTGTATTTGCGCGAGTCGCCGTTGTACCAGGCCAGGTTCAGCGAGGTGACGTTGTAGCAGCCGCCCAGGTAGTACTGCAGCCATTGCGCGCCGTTGGTGGCGTCGGCCGACCAGCGCGTCGTCAGCGAGCCGTCGTTGGCGTTGACGGGCAGATTGGTGTCGCTGGCGCTGGCGCTGATGTTGGCGTTGGAAATGGCCAGCTTGCTCTGGGCCATGGCCGACAGCGACAGCAAGGCGGCCGCCGCCACGAATGCGAGTTTGCTTAGATTCATGAAGTCTCCTATTAAGGTGGTTTTTATGGTTTCGGGCAATTTTTGACGGTTACATTTCAGAAGTAAACCGATTACCTCAAATTAGTATTTTTTAATATTATCATCTTCTAATTACTGTGTACGATTTTGGTAATCGTTTTCCTAACTGATGCAAAAAAAACGACGTGGAGGTTAACCCGCCACGTCGTTTCAGGGCTTAAGCGATCAAGCCTGGTGTTCGATCGTCTTCGCCAGTTCGCCGGCCTTGATCGCACCCATCAGGCCGAGCAGCGTGCTGAAGGCGTTGCTGTCGGCGCCGCCCATCTGCACTTGCGGCACCAGCGGCACCTTGGCCGTTTCAAACGCTTCGGCCAGGCGCAGCATGACGGTTTGCATCAGCTGCTTGTCGGCGCCCTCGCCCTGCATCGCTTCGGACTTGGCCTGGATCGCCGATGCCTCGGCCTCGCCCACCGAGCGGATCGCCGAGGCGCGGCCGGCGCCTTCCATCTCCTGGCGGAACTTGTCGGCCTGCGCCAGCGATTCGATTTCCTGGCGGCGTTTCTCGGCGGCCTTGACGTTGGCCGAGCCCTGGTTTTCCTTGATCGAGATATCCACCAGCGAGCCGGTCAGTTCCTTCTGCTTGGCGGCGCGCTGCTCGGCTTCGTTCAGCTCGCGCTGCTTGTCGGCGGCGATCTGTTTCTGCGCGAAGGTTTCCACCTGCTCGCGCGCGATCTGGCGGTCGCGCAGCTGCGCCATGATGTCCTCGATCTTGTTGTCGCCGGGCTGGGCTTTCGGCGTGCCGATCAGCACTTCCTGGAACTCCAGCGAATACGCCTGGAAGCGCAGCTTCATGTCGCTCGACGCGTTGTTCTGCAGCTCGCTGCGCGACTGGATCAGGTCGATGAAGGTCTTGGTCTGCGACACGTTTTTAAAATACGACGACACCATCGGATCGAGCGTCTGCTCGACCAGCTGCGCCACGTTGCCGAAGCGCTGCACCACCATCGGCGCCTTGCGGTAGTCGATGTGCACCACCACCGACAGCGGCAGGTGCGGTTCGAACGCGTCCTTGGTGATCAGCGTGATCTCGCGCAGGTTCTTGTCGAAGTTGGAGCCGCTCTCGCCGGACTTCCACATCAGCACGAAGTTCGTGGTCGGCACCAGCTCGATCTTGCCGGCGTAGGTGTTGAAGGCGTACTTGCCCGGCATCAGCGCATCGCGCCACACGCCGCGGCAGCCGGTCTCCACCAGCTCGCCGTGCGAATACTCGGTGCCGGACAAGTCCGTGCCGGCGCGGCCCGTGTACGACACCACCACGCCGACGAAGCCGACCGGGATGATGGTCTTCTTGATGAACTCCACCGTCGCGAACAGGCGGTTGATGAAGTAGGTGCCCTCCACCAGCACGCGCTCCTGGCGGCCGCGGCGGCCACCGGCGGCGAGGAATTTTTCCGGCTCCTGGAAAGCGTTGTGGCTGTCGCCCACGTCCGGCGCCAGCAGCTCGCCCTTCAGCAGGCCGGGACCGTCCTGCACCGTCACCACGGCCAGCTGGTCGGAGTCATGCGAGCCGGTCACCTCCTTGATGACCACGGGCTTGAAGCCGCCGCGCTCGTCGAGCACGCCGCGCATCTGCTGGTAGTAAGCCTTTTCCAGCGCGTCGAGCGACATCGAATAGGTCGATTCCTCGGTCATCACCACGAACAGCGCGGGGTTGATGATGTGCGTGCCTTCGCGCAGCACCATGCGCTGCGGGCCTTTCTGGCCGCCGTCGCGCAGGAAGGCGCGCACGTCGCGGAAGTCGACGATGCGCGAGTTGTCGGCCAGCGTCTGGCCGGCCGGCAGGTCGAGGCCGTCGCGGGCGAACACGTAGGCGATGGTGCCCTGCGTGACCGACACCATCGGGTGGATGTGCACGCGGTACTGGAACGGCGCGAAGAAATGGAAACCGCCGCGGCGCAGGTCGGGCTGCAGGCCGGCCTCGCCGTTCAGCGCCAGCAGGCCGTTCTGCACCGAGCCGGACGGGCTCCATAGTTTCTCGATCACGCCGACGCGGTCGTTGGGGATGTACTTGATGGCCCCGGATATCTTCAGCAGCAACAGCGCTGCAAACAATCCCACTACAAAAATCAAGGCGATAGAAATCACATCACTGCTAAGCAGGCTAGACATACAAACCTTTCGGTTGTGGAAAAAGCTGGGGATGCGGGTGCGTGCGTAACGAAGCTAGCGCGGCGGGCTGGCAATGGTCAGGCAGGCGTGTGGGGGATTTACTGCGGCGGCCGCGAGGAGCGCGGCGGCAATGACGAGTGGGGTGAACACGATGTTTTTGTTATTACCGTTCAGTGAGTTCGTGCTTACCATTCTTGCACAAAGCCTTGAAAGGGCAAGGAGCGCCGCCGCGATTAGAATCGGGCCTCTAATCGCGGCGGCGGCGCTTAACAATGTCGCTTAACCGTACGGCGTGTAGTTGAAACCCTGGCCGATCAGCGGTTGTAGCGCGGCGTGGTTTTCCGCGCTCTCGCTGAAGTTGATCAGGATCTGCGCCCGCGTCGCGCCCGCGTCCAGCCCGTGCAGCCAGAAGTCGTAGCCGGCCTGCAGCGGCGCGCGGTGCAGCACGTTGCTGTACAGGTGAGTGACGAAGTCGGCGTTGCTCGGCGCGTCGCCGTACAGGGTCTTGAACTCCGGGCTGTCGATGAAGTTCTGCGCCACCGTCTCCAGCTTGGCGCCCACGTCGAGCGCATTCATCCAGAAGCCCAGGCCCTCGCCCGGCTTGCGGTTGAACGCGGCCTGGTACAGCCGGTACGCCTGGCCGCCGTTGCCGTCGACGTCGAACGCCATCGCATGCGTCGGGAACACCAGCCGCTCGATGCCGGTCAGCGTGTCGGCGGTGCCGGCGCCGGTCTGGTATACCGTGACCTGGCCGTCGTGCGCATAGATCTCCAGCGGAACCTTGGTGTCGTCGTAGAACACCGTGTCGGTGCCCGCGCCGCCGTCGATTTTCTGGCCGGTGCCGTTGGCGCTGAAGACGTCGTTGCCGTTGCCGGCCGTCGACGAGGAAGCCGGCGCCACGGTGGTGAAGGTGTAGCTGGCATGGCCGGCGTAGCGGTTGCCCGACAGGTCCAGCACGCTGCCTTCCGGCAGCGACAGCGTGTACGTGGCGCCCGGCGTCAGGTTTTGGTGCGGATCGATCTTCAGCGTGTTGCCGCTGGCCGTAATGACCACCGACGACAGCGTGGCGCCGTGCTCGTCGGTCAGGCGGATGCCGCTGCCGGCGGTGATGGCGTCGTCAAAGCTGAGCAGGATCTTGCTGCCCAGGCCCACGCCGGTGGCGCCATCGGCCAGCGACGAAGCGGTCAACTGCGGCGCCTTGGTGTCGGCTGAGCCCAGGCTTTCTGCCAGCGTATAACTGCCCTTGTCCGCACCGTAGGCGGAAAGAAAGAAGTCGCCGGTGGCCTGTGCCTTGTACACCATCTGGGTCTCGCCGGTGGCGTCGCTCGGCCCGTCGGAGACGGCCAGTTGTGTCTTGCCGGCCGCATCGAACAGGGCCAGGCCGGTACCGGCGCTGCCCGTGTCCAGCGTGCCGCCGTGCCCCTTGACGCCCTTCATGTCGAAGACATAGGTCTTGCCGCCGTCCAGGTGCACCTTGAACCAGTCCTGGTCGCCAGGGCCGGCAACCACGCCTTGCGCCGGCGTACCTGCCGCCAGCATGCCCTTGGTGGAGGCATTGCCGGCATAGTCGTCCGCGTCGTTGACGACGCTGAGCTTGTAGGCGCCGGTGGCATGGCCGTCGCCGCCAGCCACTTCGAGGAAATAGCTGCCCTTGGCGTCGGGCACATAGGCCAACGCTCCGCTGCCGCCGCCGGCCAGCACTTCCGCCAGCACCTTGCCGCTCGCGTCGAGCAGGCGCAGCGTCGCGCCGCCCTGCTCGTCGGTGTTCTTGCCCTCGTGCCCGGTGGCGCCGTCCAGCGTGAACGTGTACTGGCCGTCCTTGTCCAGCGAGATGGCGAACCAGTCGCGGTCGCCGCCGCCGGCGTCCAGCTTGCCGCTCACCGTGCCGCTTGACGCGGGCCCCACCACCAGTTTGCCGACGGTGGCGGCGGTGGCGCTGTAGTCGTCCAATGTAGGGCTGGCCTTCAGCGTGTAGCTGGCGCCGGTCATGAACTTTATGCTGTCCGTCACCGCCATGTAGTAGGTGCCGCTGGCCGCCGGCGTGTAGCTGTAGCTGACAGCCGCTCCGTCGGTGCCGTAGACCGGGCTGCCGTCGCCGGCCAGCAGGCTCAGTTGGACAGACGAGCTCGGGGAATTATTCAACGCGCCATCGAAGGTGTAGGTCGTGCCCGCAACCAGGTCGACCTTGAACATGTCGATGTCGTTGGTCGAGGCCAGCACGCCGCTGACACCCTTGCCCAGCACCAGCGCCGTAGCGGTTTCGCGCGCATCGCCGTAGTCGTCGCCGGGCGTGACTGTGGCCTTGGCGGTTTCCAGCACCGTGTAGCTGCCGGTCTGGTAGGCGTTGCCGTGCACGCTGACGAAATAGTCGCCGGTGGCAATACCTGCCGCGGTCACGCCCACGTCGGCCGTGTTCAAGGTGGCGGTCACGCGGCTGCCGTCCGCCGCATAGAGGTCGATGCCGGGGCCGCCCGCCTTGCCGAAGTTCGTCGTCGCCAGCGTGCCGCCGCTCTGCAGCGCGAAGCTGTACGAGTGGCCCGCCTCCAGGTGCACCTTGAACCAGTCGGCGTCGCCCGCCACGCCGATCATGCCGCGCTGCGGCTTGGCGGCCGCCAGCACCCCGGCGGTGCTGTCGTCGCCGGCAAAGTCGTCGTCGCCGGCAATGGTGGCCTTGACCGAATAGGCCGTCAGGGGCAGCTGCGCGCTGACGGAGGAAACGGTGACATAGTAGTCGCCCCCGGCTCCCGCCTGGTATTGCGCGCTGTCCACGTAGATGCCGTTGCTGGTGTCGCCGTGATGCAGGGCGCCCTTGATCTCCTGGCCGCTGCTGTCGGTCACGGTCATCTTCACCGCCGCGCCCGTCGGTGCACCGAAGTCGATCGTCACCAGCGCGCCGTCGGCCAGGCTGATCTTGAACACGTCCTTGTCGATGGCCGTCTGCAGCTTGCCGTTGGCGACGACGCCGTCCGCCAGCTTGGCGGCGTGCGCGTTGTCGTTGCCGAACTCGTCGGGCAAGACCACCGCCGCCTGCAGCGTGTAGTCGCCGGCCAGGCCGCTGTGCCCCGCGCCGACATCGACGTAGTACGTGCCCTTGGCCACCGCCGTGTACGACAGCGACGGGTTGCCGCTATTGGTGCCGGTCGGATGGTTGACGATGGCCAGCTGCTTGCCGCTGGCATCAAGCAGGCGCAGCGGGGCGTCGGTGGCGCTGCCGCCGTACAGCTCCTGCAGCGTGCCCTTGACCGAAAAGGTGTAGGTGGCGCCGGCCTCCAGCGCGACGGCGAACCAGTCGCTGTCGCCGCCGCCCGCCTCCAGCTTGCCGGCCACGGAGGCGCCGATCGCCAGCTTGCCGGCGGTGGCGGCCGCCGCGCCGAAGTCGTCGGCTACTGCGCTCACCTTCAGGCCGTAGCCGGTGTCCCAGTCGGTGCTGGGGTTCGGGCTTGGGTTGGCAACCGTCAGGTAGTACTTGCCGGCGGCGCCGACGGTGAAGCTCTGGTCCTTGGTGCCGGTGACGGGATCCGCGTCGACGAGGTTGCCTTTGCTGTCCGTCAGCGTCCAGTGCGGCGTCGCGCCGGAACTCTGCGTGCGCGCCAGCGACACCAGGTAGCTGCCGCCTGCGGCCAGGTCGAGGCTGAACACGTCCTTGTCGGTCGGGATCTGCAGCGAGCCGGCGATCTGCTTGCCGAGCGCCAGCGCGGCGGCGGTGGCGGCGGTATTGCCGTACTCGTCCACCAGCGCGGTGGCGGTGAGGGTGTAGCCGCGCTGCGGGGTGTAGCTGTCGCCGACGTCCAGCGTGTAGGTGCCGGCGGCGGTTGTGGTCAGCCGGTACATGATGGTGCCGCCGGCGCTGCCGGAATAGTCGGGCGTCAGGCTCTTGCCGCTCGGGTCGAGCATCTTCAGCGCCAGCGCGCTGTCGGCGGCCGTGGCGGCGTCGCCGTTGCTGAGCGTGATCTTGTAGAGAACGTTGGACGCCAGCGTGACCTTGAAGCGGTCGACGTCGCCGGCGTATTGCAGCGCGCCGTTCAGCGCCGTGCCCAGCGTCAGCTTGCCGGCCCCGGTGTCGGTGGCGCTGTAGTCGTCGACGACTTCCTTCACGCTGACGGTGTAGGCGCCCGGGAGCATGGGCCTGGCATAGAGTTCGATGTAGTAGTCGGCATCGGCGGACCCGGGCCGGTTCAGCAGCACATCCGGCGCCAGCGTGTTGCCGTGGGTGTCATGGATCGCAATGAAACGCACGGCGTCGCCGGTGCTGGTGACCGTGTAGCGCTTGCCGGCTTCGGCGTGAAACTTATACCAGTCGCCGTCGAGCATGTGGTCGAGGTAGCCGGTTGTCGTGGTGCCGGCCGTCAGCACAGCGGTGGTGCTGCCGTCGTCCGGCTGGTCGTCCGGCAGCGCCGCGCCGGTGGTAAAGGTGTAGACCTTGGGGCCGGTGTACAGGTTGCCGGCCTGGTCCCGTATCTCGCCGAGGGTCAGCGTATAGGTCGTATTCGGTTGCAGCGGACCGCCGCTATCCATCAGCAGCGTGTTGTTGCCTATCGCTTGCAGCATCGATCCAAAATTGCCCTGTATCTGGTTGCCGCTGGCATCCTTCATCACCGTGTCTTGGCCAAATACCACCGGCTCGTCAAACATGAACCGGATGCCGCCGCTGACCGGCACACCGGTGGCGCCGTTCGCGATCGACACCGATTTCAGAACCGGCCCGGTGACGTCGCCGGTCAGCAGGTGTTCGGACAGGGTATAGTCGAAACCGGGTTGGTTGCCATACAAGGCCAGATAGTAGTCGCCAGTACTGGTCGCGGTGTAGGCAAAGCCCAAATCTTGCGGGAAGAACAAATCGTCCGGGGCGTCGGCCTGGAGAACGCCGTGCGCGTCCCGCAGTTCCAGGCGGTTCGATATTAACTCCATGCTCGTGCTGTGCATATCGAAAGAGTACTGCTTGCCGGCATCCAGATGCACCTTCACCCAGTCGACGCCGCCCGGGGCCATCGCTCCACGCACGGGCTTGGACACTTCGAGCAGGCCGGTAGTCTGTGCCGTGGCCGGATAAGCGTCCGGGCCGGCCGTCAGCTTCAGCGCGTAGCCGCCAGTGGCCGGATCGGTCGCGCCGTTGCTCTGCACCGTCAGCGTATAGACGCCGGTCGTTTCAGCCGAGAAGTACAGGTATTTCTTGTCTCCTAACGAGCCGATCCCGAGATCCACGGGCTGGCCGTTGGCGCTGAGGATAGAAGTATCGAGTTTGCTGTTCCAGGAGGAGCCGTCGGCCGCGGTGCGCTGCAGCACATAGGTGGTGCCAGCCACCAGGCTGACCTTGTAGGTGTCCACATCGGTGCGCACCGGCACCAGGCCGGTGACCATGGCGCCAAGCTGCATGGTGGCCGCATGGGCCGCATCGCTACCGGCCTCGTCCGCCGTGGCCACCTGGGCCTGGAGCTGATAGGTTCCGCTCGCAGCGCTGACATCGAGGTAATAGGTGCCGGTCGCCGGCGCGACGAAGGGCAGCACCGGCGCATTATCGGAGAGGCTGCCCGGACCGGTTTCCTGCGACACAGGAAGGCCGGTGGCGTCGAGCACCGCCAGATGGCCGCCGTTATAGACCGTCGACGGCATCGTGCCCGCGCGCTCGGCATCGCCCTTCAGCGTGAACCAGTAGCTGGTGCCGGCCACCAGCGAGACGGCGAACCAGTCATGGTCGCCGCCCCCGTCCTCCAGCCTGCCCTTTACCGACGCGCCGATGGCCAGCTTGCCGGCGGTGGCGGCGGTCGAAGCGAAGTCGTCGGCCGCCACGCTGGCCTTGAAGACGTAATCCAGCGCGGCCGGGTGTTCCCAGTCGGGGTTGTAGACCGATACGTAGTACGTCTGCGACGTGGCGGGAATAAAGGAATAGCTTTGGCCAGGGCCGACCACGGCGTCATCCACGCCGGTTTCGCTGGCATCCTTGAACGACAACTTCAGATTGTGAACGATACCGCCGTCGTCGACGCCCTGGGCGGCGAAGTTGTAGAGCGTGCCGGCGGTCAGTTGGACCTTGAACACGTCCTGGTCGCCGTCCACGTCCAGCTTGCCGTTGATCGAGGTGCCAAGCGCCGCGGCGCTCGAGGTTGCCGGCGTATTGCCGAAATCATCTGCGGCGGCGCCACCGGCAATGACACGGAACGGGGAAGCGGGGCGATAGTCAGCTGGCATGGGCGGCTCGGGTTTGGGGTGTGCGACATGATAACAAAATTTCCGGATGGAAAAACAATACTATCCCTCTCCCGGCTTCTAGCCGTACGGCGTATAGCTGAACCCCTGGCCGATCAGCGGCTGCAGCGCGGCGACGTTTTCCGCGCTCTCGCTGAAGTTGACCAGGATCTGCGCCCGCGTCGCGCCCGCGTCCAGCCCGTGCAGCCAGAAGTCGTAGCCGGCCTGCAGCGGCGCGCGGTGCAGCACGTTGCTGTACAGGTGAGTGACGAAGTCGGCGTTGCTCGGCGCGTCGCCGTACAGGGTCTTGAACTCCGGGCTGTCGATGAAGTTCTGCGCCACCGTCTCCAGCTTGGCGCCCACGTCGAGCGCATTCATCCAGAAGCCCAGGCCCTCGCCCGGCTTGCGGTTGAACGCGGCCTGGTACAGCCGGTACGCCTGGCCGCCGTTGCCGTCGACGTCGAACGCCATCGCATGCGTCGGGAACACCAGCCGCTCGATGCCGGTCAGCGTGTCGGCGGTGCCGGCGCCGGTCTGGTACACCGTGACCTGACCGTCGTGCGCGTAGATCTCCAGCGGAACCTTGGTGTCGTCGTAGAACACCGTGTCGGTGCCGGCGCCGCCGTCGATTTTCTGGCCGGTGCCGTTGGCGCTGAAGACGTCGTTGCCGTTGCCGGCCGTCGACGAGGAAGCCGGCGCCACGGTGGTGAAGGTGTAGCTGGCATGGCCGGCGTAGCGGTTGCCCGACAGGTCCAGCACGCTGCCTTCCGGCAGCGACAGCGTGTACGTGGCGCCCGGCGTCAGGTTTTGGTGCGGATCGATCTTCAGCGTGTTGCCGCTGGCCGTAATGACCACCGACGACAGCGTGGCGCCGTGCTCGTCGGTCAGGCGGATGCCGCTGCCGGCGGTGATGGCGTCGTCAAAGCTGAGCAGGATCTTGCTGCCCAGGCCCACGCCGGTGGCGCCATCGGCCAGCGACGAAGCGGTTAGCCGCGGTGCGGCGCTGTCGGCGCCCAGGCTTGCGGCCAGCGTATAACTGCCGCTGGCTGCGCCGTGGGCCGAGACATAGTAGTCGCCCGTGACGGATGCCTTGTACACCAGCCGGGCCTCGCCGGTGGCGGCGCTGGCCCCGTCGGCGGCGGCCAGCTGCGTCTTGCCGGCCGCATCGAACAGGGCCAGGCCGGTGCCGGCGCTGCCCGTATCGAGCGTGCCGCCGTGGCTCTTGCCGCCGTTCATGTCGAAGACATAGGTCTTGCCGCCGTCCAGGTGCACCTTGAACCAGTCCATGTCGGCGGGTCCGCCCGCCACGCCCTTGGCCGGCGTGCCGACAGCCAGCACGCCCTTGGTGGTCGCATCGCCAGCATAGTCGTCCGCCACCACGCCGGCCTTGAGGGTGTACTTGGATTCCGGCCGGAACTTCAGCCTGTCCGTGACCGCCAGGTAGTAGGTGCCACTGGCTGTCGGCGTATAGGTGTAGTCGACGGTGAGCGAGTCGGAGGCGCCATAGACGGCGCTGCCGTCGCCAGCCATCAGGTTCAACTGGAGGATCGCGCCCAGCGAGTTGTTGAGCTGTCCGCTGAAGGCGTATGTCGTCCCGGCGGTCAGACTGACCTTGAACATGTCGATGTCGGTGGTCGTGCCCAACACGCCGCTGATGCCATTGCCCAAGGTCAGCACGGCCGCGGTTTCGCGCGCATCGCCGTAGTCGTCGCCGGCCGTCACGATGGGCGTGGCCGTTTCCACCAGCGTGTAGCTGCCGGTCTGGTAGGCGTTGCCATGCACGCTGACGAAATAGTCGCCGCCGGCGACCGGCGTGACGCTCACGCCCACGTCGGCCGTGCCGGTGATCGGCGTGGTGGTCACGCGGCTGCCGTCGGCCGCGTACAGGTCGATGCCGGTGCTGGCGAACTGGCCGAAGCCCGCCGTCGCCAACGTGCCGCCGCCGCTCTGCAGCGCGAAGCCGTACGAGTGGCCGGTCTCGAGGCGCACCTTGAACCAGTCGGCGTCGCCCGCCACGCCGATCATGCCGTGCTGCGGCGCGGCGGCCGACAACACGCCGATGGTGCCGGCGTTGCCAGAAAAATCGTCGGCGGCGCTAACGGTGGACTTGATGGTGTAGGCCGCGCTCGGCAACAGCGCATCGCTGTTGCCGATGGTGACGTAGTAGTCGCCCGCGGCCGTTGCCTTGTACTGGCCGCTGCTGACGGAAATACCATTGACCAGCTCGCCCGGCTGGCCGATTCCCTTGATCTCGGCGCCGCTGCTGTTGGTCACGGTCAGCTTCATGCCGTTGGCCGAGATGGGCACGCTGAAGTCGATCGTCACCAGCGCTCCGGCGGCCAGGCTGATCTTGAACACGTCCTTGTCGCTCGCCGTTTCCAGCTTGCCGCTGGTGAGCACGCCGTCCGCCAGCTTCGCGGCGTGCGCGACGTCGTTGCCGAAGTCGTCGGCCGGGACGGCCAGCACCTGCAGCTTGTAGTCGCCGACCAGGCCGCTGTGTCCCAGACCGACGTCGACATAGTAGGTGCCCTTGGCGGTGGCCGTGTAATACAGCAGCGGATTGCCGTTGGAGTTCCCGGTTTGGGTGACCAGGTCCAGTTTCTTGCCGCTGGCGTCCAGCAGCCGCAGCGGCGCGTCGGTGACGCTGCTGCCGTATAGCTGGTTCATCGTCCCCTTGGCCGAGAACGAATAGGTGGCGCCGGCGTCCAGCGCGACGGCGAACCAGTCGCTGTCGCCGCCGCCATCCTCCAGCTTGCCGGCCGCGGTGGCGCCGATCGCCAGCTTGCCGGCGGTGGCGGCGGACGCGCCATAGTCGTCGGCCACCGGCGTCACCTTCAGGCCGTAGCCGGTGTCCCAGCCGGCAGCCGACGTCGAACTCTTTACCACCAGGTAGTAGCGGCCCGCGGCCCCGGCGGTGAAGCTCAGGTTCTTGTAGTTGCCGTCGAAATCGCCGCTGACGGTAGCGCCCTTGCTGTCGAGCAGGCTCCAGTGCGGCGCCAGCGGCGTGCTGACCGACGGCACCAGCGACACAAGGTAGCTGCTGCCCGCGCCCAGGTCCATGCCGAATACATCCTGGTCGCCCGGGCTTTGCAAGGTGCCCAGCGTCAGCTTGCCGACGTCCACCAGCGTGGCGCCGGCCGTGGTGTCGGCATAATCGTCGGCCACGGCCGCGGCGGCGATGGTGTAGGAGCCCGGCGGCGACTGGCTGTCGCCGACGTTCAGCGAGTACGTGCCGGAAACCGCGGCCACCAGGTGGTAGGCGCCGGCGCCGGTATATGCAAAGGACACGCTCTTGCCGCCGGGGTCGGTCAGCGTGAGCGGCAACGCACTGGCAGTGCCGGCGCCCCCGCCGTTGTCGAGCGTGATCGTGTAATTGGCGCCGGCGGTCAGCGCGATCTTGAAGCGGTCGATGTCGCCCGCGTACTGCAGCGCGCCGCTTTGCTGGCCGCCGACGGCGAGCTGCCCCGGCGCGCTGTCGTTGGAGCTGTAATCGTCGGTGACCTCGCGCACGCTGGCGCTGTAGGCGCCTGGGCCCACGGCTGCGGCAGCGAAGCCGATGTAGTAGTCGCCGGCCGCCGTCGCGTCCTGCAGCGCCGTCGGCGCCAGCGCCTTGCCGGCGGCGTCGTAGATGGTGACGGTGCCGCCGCCGGAGACCGCGTAATGCTTGCCGCTGTCGGCGTGGAACTTGAACCAGTCGACGTCCTGCGCGGTTTCAAAGACGGCGGAGACCGGCGTGCCCGCCGTCAGCACGCCGTCGGTCGACGCGTTGCCGGCATAGTCGTCCCCTGGCGCCGACGCCGTGCCGGTGGTGAACGTGTAGGTCTTGGGCCCCGCGTAGGGATTGCCGGCAAGGTCCCGGATATCGCCGAGGGTCAGCGTGTAGGTCATGTCCGGCTGCAGCACCGCGCCGGTATCGACCACCAGCTTGTTGTCGAACGTGTGCGTCGACGAGTAGCCGTTGAGCGGTGGAATGCTCTTGCCTGTGGCGTCTTTCAGCACGACGTCACTGTAATACGCCACTGCGTCGTCGAAGGTGAACTCGATGCCGCCGGTGATCGGCACGCCGGTGGCGCCGGAGGCGATCGACGCCGCCTGCAATACCGGTCCGGCGGTGTCGCCGGTCAGCAGCCGCTCGATCAGCGTGTAGTCGCCGCCCAGCTGATAGCCGTCGCCATGCACCGCCAGATAATAGTCCCCCGTGGCGGTGGCGGTGTAGACGATGCGCCCTTCGGCCTGCCGGCCGAGCAGGGCGAAACTGGAATCGATAAATCCGCCTTTCGAGTCGAGCAGCGACATGCCGGAAAATGCGCTGATTTGCAGCCCGCCCGCCACCTTCATGTCGAAAGCGTATTTCTTGCCGGCCTCCAGGTGCACCCGGATCCAGTCGGCGTCGTTCGGCAGGCCGATCGTTCCATGCACCGGCTTCGATGCCTCGAGCAAGGCGCCCGTTTGGGCCGAGGCCGGATAATCGTCGTGGCTGGCCGCCGTCAGCTTCAGCGTGTAGAGGCCGTCGCCGACGCCGAAATTGTAATCGCCCGCCACTTTCAGGTAATAGTCGCCGCCGACAGCGACGTCGAAAAACTGGTGGGAGCTGCTCGGCCAGGTCTGGTTTAAATAGACGGGGTTGCCCTTGCTGTCGGTCAGCGTGGCCTGCAGATTGATGTTCCAGGCGCCGCCGCCCGGGCCGCCGCGCTCGAGGATGTAGCTGGTGCCCGCCGCCAGGCTGATCTTGTACACATCCGTGTCCAGGTTCAGTCCGATCCGGCCGCTGATCGCGCCGCCGACCTGCGCCGTCGTGGCGTGGGCAAGGTCGTCTCCGGCCTCGTCTGCGGCGGCCACCTGGGCCTGCACCTGGTAGGTGCCGCCGCTGGCAATCGAATACCAGCGCTTCGCGTTGACGTCCAGATAGTAAGTGCCGCTGGCCGGCGCGACGAAGGGCAGCACCGACCAGTTGCCGTTGTAGGCGCCCGCATCCACCTCCTTGCCGGCGGCGTCGAAGAGTTTCAGCAGCCCGGTGCCGACATAGCCGGTCGGCAAGGTGCCGGCGCCCGTATCGCTGCCCCCCAGCGTGAACCAATAGCTCGTGCCGGCGGTCAGCGACACGGCAAACCAGTCGTGGTCGCCGCCGCCCTCGTCCAGCGTGCCCCGGACCGGCGCGCCGCCGACGTCGAGCTTGCCGGCGGTGGCGCTGGACGAGCCATAGTCGTCGGCCGCTTCGCTGACCTTGAAGGTGTAGCTCAGCACGCCCGGTGCGCCCGATGCATTGGCGCCCACGTAGTAGCTGCCCGATACCGAAGGAATGAAGGAATAGCTGTTCGTATCGCCGCCGCCGGAGCCGCCGATGTGGGTGCCGTCATAGACAGTTCCGCTGGCGTCCGAAAAGGTCGTCCACACAGCGCTGACCCGGCCGCTGTCGTCCAGGCCTTTCATGGTAAAACTGTAAAGCTTGCCGGCGGTCAGCTGGACCTTGAACATGTCCACGTCGTCCGCCGTCTCGATTTTGCCGCTGACGGCGGCGCCGACCGCTACGACCGTCGCGGTCGCCGGGGTATTGCCGAAATCGTCGGCGGAGACCGCCGCGCCGGCGACGGTGCGGAAAAAGGAGGCGGAGCGGTAGTCGGCTGGCATATCAAACCCGGAATTTTAATGGCTTGGCATGATATCAAAATTTCCCATCGGAAAATCTATCCAATTCTCCCCGCCTAGCCGTACGGCGTGTAGGTGAAACCCTGGCCGATCAGCGGCTGCAGCGCGGCGACGTTTTCCGCGCTCTCGCTGAAGTTGACCAGGATCTGCGCCCGCGTCGCGCCCGCGTCCAGCGCATGCGTCCAGAAATCGAGCCCGGCCTGCAGCGGAGCGCGGTGCAGCACGTTGCTGTACAGGTGGGTGACGAAATCGACATTGCTCTGGGCGTCGCCGTACAGCGTCTTGAACTCCGCGCTGTCGATGAAGTTCTGCGCCACCGTTTCCAGCTTGACGCCGCCGTCAAGCGCGTTCATCCAGAAGCCCAGGCCGGTGCCGGGCGCGCGGTTGAACGCCGCCTGGTACAGGCGGTAGGCCTGGCCGCCATTGCCGTCGATGTCGAGCGCCATCGCGCTGTTGGACAGCAGCAGGCGCTCGACGCCGGTCAGCGTGTCGCCGGCCGACTGGGTGTAGTCGTGCACGCTGAAGCTGCCGTCGGCGTTGTGCGTCAGCTGCAGTCCGTAATACACCGAGGCGCTGTCGTAGTAGACCGTGTCGATGCCGGCGCCGCCGTTCAGCTTGAGGCCCTTGAGGTTGCCGATCATCAAATCGTTGCCGGGCGTGCCGTCCGTGACCGGCGCCGGCGCCGAGAACTTGTAGGTCTGGCTGCCGGCGACCTTGTTGCCCGCCAGGTCGAGCACGCTGCCTTCCGGCAGCGACAGCGTGTAGGTCACGCCCGGCTTGAGGTTGATGTGCGGATCGATCACCAGCGTCTTGCCTATCCCCATCGCCAGCACCTGGCCATAGCCCAGCGGGACGGCCACGCCGTTGCCGTCGGTGAGCGTGATGCCGCTGCCGACCAGCACCGCCTCGTCATAGGTCAGCGTGAACTTCGGCGCCGCCGGCGACACGTTGGTGGCGCCGTCGCGCAGCGTCGACGACAGCAGGTGGGGCGGCGTGACGTCGCCGTTGGTCAGCGTCTCGACCAGCGTGTAGCTGCCGGTCTTGCTGCCGTCGCCATGCACGTCGAGGTAGTAGTCGCCGCTGGCGCTGGCGATGTAGGAAATGCGCGGTTCGCCGGCCGCCGTGGTGCTGTAGACGCCGGTATAGCCATTGGCGCTGGTCAGCGACATGCCGACCGACGAATTGGAGGTATTCAGCGTGCCGCCTCCGCTCAGCGTGCCTTGCAGGTCGAATACATAGGTGCGGCCGGCGTCGAGGTGCACCTTGATCCAGTCGTGATCGTCGGCGACGCCGATGACGCCTTGCACCGGCTGGTCCGGCGCCAGCAGTCCGGTCGTCAGGTTGGTGGCGGGGAAGTCGTCCTTGCCCAGCGAGGTGGCCGACAGAACATAGGTGCCGGTGCCGCCGTAAGTCGAAGTCCCTACCTTGAAATAATAGTCGCCCGAGTGGCTCGCCTCGAACACCTTGGTGATCTGGTTCGGGCTGTCGTACTGGGCGCGCGCGTACACATACTCGTTGCCGCCGGTGGACACATCCAGCATGGCGTAGGAATTGACGTTGAGGCCGCCCACCGCGCCGGGGGCCAGCTGCAGCTTGTAGGTCACGCCCGCCTCGGCCGTGAACTTGAACACGTCCGCGTCGCTGGTCAGCTCCAGCTTGCCCTTGACGGCGGCGCCGGCCGTCATCGCGGTCGCGTGGACGGCGTCGTTGCCGTAGTCGTCCACCTCCCCAACCCTGGCCTTGACGGTGTAGGTGCCGGTTCCGCCGGGCGACGACACTTCGACGTAGTAAGTGCCCCTGGCGGTCGCGACATAGGGCAGGATGGTCGAGGTGGCGTTGTAGCCGCCGTTGCTGGTTGCCAGCACCGTGCCCTTGGCATCCAGAAGACGCATGACGGCGCCGTACGAATAGCTGGACAAGGTTCCGCCGCCTTCCTTGGCGCCATCCACCGAGAACCAGTAATAGCCGCCGGCGTTGAGCGAGATGGCGTACCAGTCGGCGTCGCCGCCCCCGGCTTCCAGCTCGCCCTTGGCCGAGGAACCGACCGCCAGCCGGCCCGTGGTGGCCGTGTTGGCGCTGAAGTCGTCGACGACGGCGCTGACCGTTACCGTATAGCCCTGTCCGGCGGCGGTAGTGCTGTAGTTGCCCATCTGCGACAGGTAGAAATCGCCACTCTTGGCCGGCGTATAGGTAAAGAATTTTTCCGTGTTGTACGAGCTCTGGCTGACGGAGTTGCCGCTGCTGTCGGTCATGCGGAAACCGTTGTTGTAGGCGCCGCTGTCGAGCACGACGTCGACGCGGTAGGTCACGCCGGCCGCCAGGCTGACCTTGAACATGTCGACGTCGTCCGGCGACTGCACCCTGCCCGACATCGGCACGCCGAAGTCCAGCCCGGTGGCCGAAGCCATGGTGCCGCCGAAATCGTCGGCCTCGCCCGAAGACGCCTTGAGCGTGTAGGCGGTGCCGGCGCTGGTGTCGTAATTGCCGCTGACGTTGAGCGACAGGGTGCCGGTGCCGGAAGCCAGTATGCGTGCCGTCAGCGTGCCGTCGGCAAAGCTGCTGGTGCTGGTGACGTAGCCGCCCACGCCGTCGGTGATGTTCAGGCCCAGTTGGTGGGTATCGCCGGGCTTGGTCGACAGCGTCACCGTGTAGAACTGGCCCTCCTGCACATCCAGGCGGAAGCGGTCCGAGTCGTCGCGATAGTCCAGCGTGCCCGTGGCCTGGCCGCCGGCGTACAGGGTGCCGGTGCGGGTATTGTCGGACGAATAGTCGTCCGACACCACATGCATGGTGACGGCGTAATTGCCCAGCTGGCCATTGGCGTTGACGCCAACAAAGTAGTCGCCCCCCAGGCCGGCGATGAAAGCCGACTGTGCCTGCAGATAGCTGACCGACCTGCCCGCGCTGTCGTACACATAGAACGTCTGTGGCACGACCATGCCAGCGCCGCTGTCGGCGGTGAACGTGGTGATCTGGCCGGCATCGGCATGAAAGCTGAACCAGTCGACGTCGTCGGTGCGCTGGAAGGCGCCGGAGGCTGTCGCCTCGGCCGCCAGCGCGCCGGTGGTGCCGACACCGGCCGCGTAATCGTCGGCGGCCGGAAAGGTCGACTTGATCGTGTAAGTGCCCGTTTGACCATAGCTCGCGCCGGCCGCCACAAAATAGGTGCCCGACGCTTGCGGCGTGTACTGGATTACCGGCGCCGTCGTGCCGTTGTTATAGCTGTAGCCGACCGAATAGCCCTGCGCACCCATCATGTAAAGCGACAGGCCGGAATAGCCGGCCAGCGTGCCGCCGCCATCGGGGGCCCCGGTCAGCGTGAACAGGTAGGTCGTGCCGGCGGTCAGCGTGACCTTGAACCAGTCGTTGTCGTAGTTGGTCTCGAAATTGCCGCTCTTGCTGCCGCCTATGGTGATCCTGCCGGTGGTATTAATGTCGTTGCTGAAGTCGTCGGCCATGGCGCGGGCAATATGAAAAGATCGGGAGTTTGGCACATTACCAACATTGCAATCAATAAAATCTATTCAATTGTCACCATCGGCAAAAATAATTGACGCCTCGCTTATAATCGACCCATCCCTGTCCCCCGGAAGCCGCCGTGCCGAAACCTGCCCTACGCCCGTTCCTGCGCCTGTTCCTGCTGCTCGCGGCCCTGACGCCGGCGGCGCATGCCGCGCCGGGCGAGCTGGTGATGCTGGCGCCGCTGGACCAGACCATGCCCATCGTCCGCTTCCAGAACGGCGCGCTGGCCGGCGGCATCATCAAGGACCTCGGCGACGCGCTGGCGCAGCGGCTGGGCCGGCGCGCCGTCTACATCAGCGTCGACGTGCCGAGCGTGACGCCGGCGCTCGCCGGCGGCCGGGCCGACGCCATGTGCTACGTGCTGCCGTTCTGGATCGACGGCGACTACGACTGGAGCACGCCGCTGCTGCCCGACAACGAGATGGTGGTCGGCCTCGTCGACGCGCCGCCGCTGCGCTCCCTCAAGGATCTGAAGGACAAACCCATCGGCACCGTGGCCGGTTACCGCTATCCGCGCGTCGAACGGGTGCTGGGCAAGCGTTTCGCCCGCACCGACTCGGCCAGCATGGAACTCAACGTCCAGCGCATGGTCGAAGGTAAGGCACAGTACACGATGGTGGGCGAGACCACGCTGCTGTACCAGCAGCGCATCCATCCCGGGCTGAAGGTGCGGCCGGAGCTGGTGTTCTCCTCGTTCAAGGCGCAGTGCGCGTTCTCGCGCAAATCGCAGGTGCCGTTCGCCGAAGCGAACCGCGTCATCGACGCCATGCTCAAGGACGGCAGCATAGACCAGATCCTGGCCCGTTACCGATAGGAGGCCGCCATGCCGGCAAACGCACTGATCACCGCCCTGCAAGCCCACAACGCCGGCCGCGATCCAGAGCTGCTGGCGATGAAGTACCGCAAGATGGCGCAAGACGCCTTCCTGTTCCTGCGCGGCGCCGACCACCTGTTCTACGACGTGCTGCCGGACGACGCCCTGTTCCGCAAGGCGCCGCTGGCGTGGAGCTGCGGCGACCTGCACGTGGAAAACTTCGGCAGCTACAAGGGCGACAACCGCCAGGTCTATTTCGACATCAACGATTTCGACGAAGGCGCGCTGGCGCCCGCCAGCTGGGACCTGGTGCGGCTGCTGGCCAGCATCCAGTGCGGCGCCAAGACCATGAAGATAGCGGCCGGCGACGCGGTGGCGCTGTCGCGCCGGTGCACCGACGCCTACCGCGCCGCGCTGGCCGAGGGCAAGCCGCGCTGGGTCGAACGGGAAACCAGCACAGGCCTGATCAATACGCTGCTGTGCGAGCTGCAAACGCGCAAGCGCGCCGACTTCCTCGACAAGCGCACCGAGCGCAAAGGCCAGCGCCGCAGCCTGAAGCTGGACGGCGCCAAGGCGCTGCCGCTATTGCCGGGCCAGCGCGAAAAGATCGAGTCCTTCATGCGCGACTTCGCCGCGACACAGGACGATGCCGGCTTCTACACCATGCTCGACG
Organism: Duganella sp. Dugasp56; assembly: GCF_047304105.1. Taxonomy (NCBI): domain Bacteria; kingdom Pseudomonadati; phylum Pseudomonadota; class Betaproteobacteria; order Burkholderiales; family Oxalobacteraceae; genus Duganella; species Duganella sp. Dugasp56. Next base: position 18,239 of record NZ_JBGLYQ010000047.1, on the reverse strand, counting down.
CCGCGCGCCGCATCGCCGGCACCGGCAGCCTGGGGCTGATGCGCTTTGTCGTGCTGGTGGAGGGGAAAGGTTCTCCCGGCGGCAACTACCTGCTGGACATCAAGGAATGCAAGCCGTCGGTGCTGGCGCCGCACCTGGCCGCCATGCACTTCAGACAGCCCATCTGGCCGGACCAGGCCACCCGCGTGGTCACGGTGCAGAAGCGCATGCAGGCGGTCGATCACGCCTTCCTGCACGCGGTGTCGATGGACGGCCGCTCCTGCACGCTGCGCGGCCTGCAGCCGTCGGAAGACCGCGTGGATCTGGACGGCAGGAAGCCGGGCCGCCTGGAAGACGTGATCGCCACCATGGGCTGCAACCTGGCCTGGGACCAGCTGCGCGCCTCCGGCCGCGACGGCGCCGCCAACGCCGACAACCTGATCGCCTACGGCCGGCGCGACGACTGGGTCCAGTCCATGCTGGACGCCTCCGCCGCCATGTCCACGCTCACGCAGCAGCAGTGGCAGGCCTGCAGGCCGTGGCTGGAATCAGTGAGCGTCGGCTGACGGCGCCTTCGGCGGCGCCACCTTGCGCATCAGCGGCACCATCGCCGTCGCCACGACAAAGCAGGCCATCACGCACAGGAACACGTCGCTGAAGGTTTGCGTCTGCGCCTCGCGTATCGTCAGCGACCATAGCTGCTTCAACGCGCCGGCCTGCGCGCTGCCTGCATCCAGCCCCCATGCCAGCAGGTTGCCGCCGGCGCCGGACAGCATCTGCGCCATCGCCTCGTTGCCGCTGTTCAGATGCTCGGCCAGGCGCAGGAAGTGCATATTGGTGCGGTCGTTGATGATGGTGGCGCAGGCCGCGATGCCGATCGCGCCGCCCAGGTTGCGCATCAGGTTGAACAGGCCGGAGGCCAGCTTCAGGCGCTCCGGCGCCAGCCCGCCCAGGGTCAGCGTCACGGTCGGCGCCACGGCGAACTGCTGGCCCATGCCGCGCAGGGCTTGCGGCAGCAGCAGCTGTTGCGCGCCCCAGTCGTGCGTGATCGGCGCGAAGTTCCACATCGACAGCGCAAACATCGCCAGCCCGACCATCATCAGCCAGCGCAGGTCGACGCGGTTGGCCAGGTAGGAGTAGAACGGAATCGACATGATCTGGAACACGCCGGTGGAAAACACCGCCAGTCCGATCTCCAGCGCGCTGAAGCCGCGCACCCGGCCGAGGAACAGCGGCGTCAGGTAAATGGTGGCGAAGATGCCGATACCGGTGACGAAGGAAAAGAAGCAGCCCAGCGCGAAGTTGCGGTCCTTCAGCGCGCGCAGGTCGACGATGGGATGCTCGTACACCATGCTGCGCCAGACGAAGCCTATGCCCGCCAGCCCGGCCACCCACGCCGTGGTCAGGATCACGTGGTCGCCGAACCAGCCCAGGCGCGGGCCTTCCTCCAGCGTGTATTCCAGGCAGCCGAGGAACAGCGACATCAGCACGATGCCGAAATAATCCGCATCGCGTATCAGCGACAGGTTGGGACGGTCGATCTTGACCAGTATCGGCACCACGACGGCGACGAAGATGCCCGGCACCAGATTGATGAAGAACAGCCAGTGCCAGTTGAAGTTGTCGGTGATCCAGCCGCCGACGGTAGGTCCCAGCGTCGGCGCCAGCGAGGCCAGCGCGCCCACGGTGGCGGCGGCGATCACGCGCTGCTTGCCGGCGAAGAAGTAGAACGCGGAAGTGAACACCATCGGTATCATCGAGCCGCCGATGAAGCCCTGCAGCGCGCGGAAGGCGATCATGCTTTCGATGTTCCAGGCCACGCCGCACAGCATGCTGGCGATGGTGAAGCCGGCGGCCGAGCCGGCGAACAGCCAGCGCGTCGACACCACCCGCGACAGCCAGCCGGACATCGGGATGACGATGATCTCGGCGATCAGGTAGCTGGTCTGCACCCACACGGTTTCGTCGGCGCCGGCCGAAATGCCGCCGCCGATATCCTTGAGCGAGGCCGAGACGATCTGGATATCCAGCAGCGCGATGAACATGCCGACGCACATGGTGGCGAAGGCCAGCACCTTCTGCGACATCGTCAGCTGCGGCGGTGTCCACGGTGCCGGGGCGGCGGCTGCAACGGTGGTGGAAGCGGCGGTGTTCATGGTTTCCCGCCCTCGCCGCGCACGTCGATCTCCGCCGCCACGGACAGGCCGGGGCGCAGCAAAGCCACCGCCGCGTCGCGCTCATCGAGCACGATCCGCACCGGCACGCGCTGGACGATCTTGGTGAAGTTGCCGGTCGCGTTTTCCGGCGGCAGGATGCTGAACTGCGCGCCCGTGGCCGGCGCCAGGCTGGCCACGGTGCCATGGAACACATGGCCCGGCATCACGTCGGCCACGATGTCCGCGCGCTGCCCCGGCTTGAATTTGGCCAGCTGGTTTTCCTTGAAGTTGGCATCCACCCACAAGCCGCTGGACGGCACGATCGACAGCAGCTGGTTGCCTACCGTGGCATAGGCGCCGCTGCGCGCGCGGCGGTTGCCGATCACGCCGTCGATGGGCGCGCGCAGCACCGTATATTCCAGGTTGAGCCGGGCGATATCGCGCTCTGCCACGGCCTGCTCCAGCGCGGCATGCGCCTGCAGCTTGCGCGTGCCGATCACGTCCAGCTCACGCTGCGCCGCCGTCAGCTGCGCCTGCGCCTTCTGGTCGCCGGCCAGCGCCTGCTTGTATTCGGCGTCGGCCCTCTGCGAACTTTGCAGCGACACGGCGGCCTTGGCGGACAGGTTTTTATAGCGCGTCTGGTCGTCGCGCGCGCGGGCTGTCTCGGCCCCGCTGGCTGCCAGGCCGGCGCGCGCCTGGCCGATCACCGCTTCCTGCAGCTGGCGCGTGGCGTCGAGATTGGCCAGCGTCGCCTGCGCGGCGGCGACCGCGCCTTCGGCCTTGGCCAACGCGGCACGGTAGTCGCGGTCGTCGAGGCGGGCCAGCACGTCGCCTGCATGCACATGCTGGTTGTCCGTCACTTCCAGCTTGGCGATATAGCCGGCCACCTTGGGCGCGACCACGGTGACGTTGCCGCCGACGTAGGCATCGTCGGTGTCCTGTAAAAACCGCGCTTCGGTCCACCAGTGATAGCCGAAGCCGATGGCGCCCAGCGCGATGGCGGCCAGCACGGCGCGCACGATGATGCGCTTGCGGCTGGGAAGAGGAATTACCTGTGCCGGAACGGCGGTGGCGGTGGTGGTGGTCATGATGTGCTCCGTGGATTGAATGAAGGGGTCAGGCGGCGGCTTCGGCGGCGGCGCGGCGCTCCGCCATGCGCTGCATACGAAGGCGGGTCGATTCCGGCGCGGCAGGTCCGGCGGCGACGGCATGGCGCGCGCGGTCGATCACGGCGCCGGTCGCCGGGTCCATCAGCGTCGGCTGCACTTCCTCGCCGCTGATACGGTCCCGCAGCACGATCATCTTGCCCTCCGGCGCGAAGTGCTTGTTGCCCCAGGCGAGCAACGCCAGCAGCACCGGGCGGAAATCGCATCCCGCTTCGGTCAGCACATACTCGTCGCGCGGCGGGCGCTCGGAATAGCGGCGGCGCTCCAGCAAGCCGGCATCCACCAGGTCGTTCAGGCGGCGGGCCAGCATGTTCGGCGAGATGCCGAGGTTTTTCTGGAAGGCGTCGAAGCGGGTCTCGCCATAAGAACATTCGCGCAGGATCAGGATGCTCCACCACTCGCCCACCTTGTCGAGGCTGCGGGCGATCGGGCACGCCATGGCGCTCAAATCGGTCTTTAGCATGGAATTACTCCCTCAAAAATTATTAATTGCGATCACAATGAAACGAGCATATACTCCTTCATACGAACTTGCAAGTAACTTTCAAAAGAGGTGCAAAATGAATAACGAACTCAAGGCGCCGGCCGCAAAGCCAGCAGGAATGCGGGTTTCAGCGGTGGTCGCGGCCAGCCTGCTGGCATTGTTGACGCTGGCCGGCTGCGCGACAGGGCCGGAATACCAGCGTCCGGACGCGCCGCTGGCGGCCAGTTTTCATACCTCGGGCGCTCTGGCCGAGCGCAAGACGGCGCTGCCGGCGCCGGCGCTGGACACCTGGTGGAACGGCTTCAACGACCCGGCCCTGCAGCGCATCGTCACACGGGTGCTGGAGCAGAACCTGGACCTGGCGGCGGCCATGGCGCGGGTCGACCAGGCGCGCGCCGCGTCGCGGCTGGCCGATGCTCGGCTGCTGCCGGAGGGGGCGCTGTCGGCCGGAATCGCGCATCAGCGGCAATCGCTGAATAGTCCCGAGGGCCGGCTGGCCAGCGCAACGCCCGGCTACAACCGCGAGCAGTCGCTGTACAACGCCGGAATCGGCGCCAGCTGGGAGCTGGACGTGGCGGGCGGTTTGAAGCGCGGCGCGCAGGGCGCCAGCGCCGAGGCGCAGGCGGCGGAGGCGGACCGTCTCGGCGTGCGGGTATCGGTGACGGCGGAAGCGGCCGACGCCTACTTCCGCGTGCGCGGTGCACAGCGCCGCATCGCGCTGGCGCAGGAGCAGATCGCCACCAACGCCAGGCTGCTGGAACTGGTGCGGCTGCGGGTGGCGGACGGCCTGGCGTCCAGCCGCGAAACGGCGCAGGCCGAGGCGCTGGTGTCGCAAGCCCGCGCCACAGTGCCGCCGCTGCGCATCGAACTGGATGTGCAGCTGAACCGGCTCGACGTGCTGATGGGCGCCGCGCCCGGCACCTACGCCGCCGAACTGGCGCCGCCGACGGGCCAAGCGGTCGGCGTCGGCGTGACTGCCAGTCGCGACGCAGCGCCTGGCGGACTGGCTGAAACCGGCGTGCCCGCCATCGAACTGTCGCAAGGCCCGGCGGACCTGCTGCGCCGCCGGCCGGACATCATCGCCGCCGAACGCCGGCTGGCCGCGTCGAACGCGCAGATCGGCGCGGCGATGGCGGAGTACTACCCCAAGCTGTCCTTGTCGGCGCTATTGGGCGTGACCAGCCTCGGATCTTCAGGCCTGTTGAGCGCCGCCTCGCTGCAGCCGCAGGTGGCGGCCGGCCTGCGCTGGCGACTGTTCGATTTCGGCCGTATCGACGCCGACGTCGCCCGCGCCAAAGGCGCCAACGCCGAGGCGCTGGCAGCCTACCGCAAAGCCGTGCTGCGCGCGGCGGAAGACGTGGAGAACGCCGTCGTCACGCTGACCCAGCTGGAACTGCAGCACCACGAACTGAGCGAGGAAGTGGACGCCCACACCCGCGCCCGCGACGCCTCCGAACAGGCGTGGCAGGGAGGGGCCGTCAGCCTGTATGAAGTGCTGGAAGAGCAGCGCCAGTTGCTGGCCTCGCGCGACCAGATGGCGCGCGTCAATGCCGACAACGCGCGCGCGGCTGTCGCCACCTTCCGCGCGGCAGGCGGCGGCTGGTAATTTATCCCAGCGTGTCGGTCCAGATGTTGCGGGCCCAGTTCATCGCGTACTCGCCTTCGAGCGCGCTGGGTCCCGCCGACACGCCGCCGGAGCCGGACACCACCAGCAGCGTTTTTTTCTCCGCATCGTAGGCGTGCACCGAGGCGACGTGGATCACGTCCTTGTCGGAGACGAAGCTGTAGCAGGTGTTGGTCAGCATCGGATGGGCGTCCGGCGCGCGACCGGCCAGCAGGTCCACCACGGCGGCCGCGCACACCTTGGCATGCTGGTTGGCCATGTGCGCGGACTTCGGCATCAGCGGCGATACCTGGATCGCGTCGCCCAGCACGTGAATGTTCTTCACCTGCGTCGATTCGAAAGTGAGGAAATCGACCGAGCACCAGCGCCCGTTGGCATTCGCCAGCCCGGTCTGCACGGCGATGACGCCGGCGCGCTGCGGCGGAATCACATTCAGCACATTGGCCTGCACCTTGTCGCCCAGTTCCGAGACCACGGTGCGCGACGATGCATCCACGTCCGTCGCCCGGAACGACGGCCGGTATTCGATGATGCCGCCGTAGCGCTCCTTCCATACCTTCTTGAACAGCGGTCCCTTGGAGACCACGTCGTCGTTGGCGTCGAGGATCAGCACCTTCGATTTCGGCTTGGCGCGGCTGAAGTAGAAAGCGATCTGCGATGCGCGTTCGTACGGCCCCGGCGGACAACGGTAAGGCGCGGGCGGAATCGTCATTGCATACACGCCGCCGTCCGGCATAGCCTCCAGCTGCGCGCGCAGGGCCACGGTCTGGGCGCCCGCCTTCCACGCATGCAGCACCGCATCCTGCGCACCGGGTTTGAGCATGCCGGGCAGTTGGTCCCACATGAAGTCCACGCCGGGCGACACGATCAGTCGGTCATAGGACAGTGTGGCGCCGTCGGCCAGCGCCAGCGTGCGTTTGGTGGTGTCGATCGACGTCACCGTGTCGCGCAGCACGCGTATGCCCTGCATGCGATCGTAGGACATGGTCAGGTCGGCGATCTGCTTCGACCCGCCCAGCACGAGGTTCGACAGCGGGCAGGAGATAAAGCTGGCGTTGGGCTCGACCAGCGTGACGTCGATGGCCCCCTCGCTCCACATGCGCACGTAGCGCGCGGCGGTGGCGCCGCCGTAGCCGCCGCCGACCACCACCACCTGCGGTTTCGCCACGCCGCCGATGGAGGCGCAGCCGGCCAGCACCGCGCTTGCTCCGGCGGCCTGTATGAATTGACGTCGTTTCATCGCAACCTCCTTACTTGCGGGCGGCAAAATAGGCCGCCAGCAGTTCGATCTGTTCGTCGGTATAGCCCTTGGCGATCTGGGTCATGATGGTCGACTGCCGGGAGCCGGACTTGAAGGCGCGCAGCGTGGCGGCCAGCGCCTCCTTCGGCTGGCCGGCGATCGGCGGCAGCGTTTCGCCTTTGGTGGCGCCGTTGGTGCCGTGGCAGGCTGCGCATGTCGCGGCAAGCCGCGCACCGGAGGAAATCGCCGCGCCATCGGCATGCGCCGCGTTTTCCGCGCTTGCCGCGAACAGCAACGCGGCGATGAGTATGGATTTCGAAAACATCGCTATCTCCTGTTATGGCCGAACTGCCGGCGATTCCATCGGCATACCCTGGTCGCGCACCGCCAGCCAGGCTTCCAGTTGAACCAGTTCCTGCGCCCCCAGCGGCGGTATCTCGGCGCGCACGCCGCTCAGGCAATTGCGCAGCCTTCGCTGCAACGATCCCATCGCCTGCCACTCCAGCCGGTAGATCGGATACGCCGCCGCATGCGCTTGCGGTATCGTGCTGCCGGCCAGTCGCTTGCCCCACTGCTGGTCATGGCATTGCGCGCACGATAAATTCAATTGGCCCACACGCTGGAAGTAAAGCTCCTTGCCGCGCGCTGCGGCCGCCTTGGTTCCCGTATCCTGCGGCGGCGCCACCGGCAGGCCGCGCGACTGCATCGCCACATAAGCCTCCAGTCCAAGCAACTCCTCGCTCTCAAGCCGCAAAGCCGGCGCCTGCTGCTTGCGTTCGCGGCAGATGTTGATGCGCTGGCTCAGGTTGACCGCCATCTTGCTGGCGCCGTCGAACGCGGGAAAGCGCGCCGCCACGCCACGCATGCTCGTGCGCGCATCACCATGACAACTGGCGCAGGACTTGCCGCTCTTGCCGGCGGCGGCGTTCCACTGCGCCTCGCCGCCGCTCACCCACAGCATGCCGGGATTGAGTGTATCGTCGCGCTGCATGGCTTGCGTGGATGCGCTCATGAATTCGCTGCCGGAGCGCCGCGCATCGTCGGCAGTGGCCGGGATGCAGAAAATCAGCAGCAGCGCGGCAAGGACTCTCATGCCGCGCTCACCGTCAGATTCATCTTCTCTGTCTGCGCAAAGCCGTTGTCGCCTTCCCACGTGAACTCCAGTGTGCCGCTTTCCGTCGCGACGGTGAAGAACCCGATATACGGATTGGCGGACACCGCCTGGTGCAGCTCGGCGCCGAATACCTGCTCGCCGTTGTAGCGGCAAACGAACTTGCGGATAATGTCGCGAGGGACCACCTTGCCATCCGCACCGGGCCGGTAGCCGGTTTCCATGACGTGCGCGATCAAGGCGCGTATCTCGATCATCTCGCCGCGCTTCGCCGTCGCCGGCATATGAATCAGGGCGCGCGCCATCAGGGAGCCTCGCCCTCGATGCAGGCCGCCAGCGTGACGATCACGTCCACCGATTTTGACCAGCAGCTGCCATCGTTCATGCGCGCGACGGCGATCAGCCGCTGCGATGTCGCCAGCCGGATACGCGTCGATACTTCGGCCTTGCCAGCGCGCGGCCCCAATGTGAACGCCGCCACGTCGGTCTGCGGATTCTTTTCATTGAAGATGGCGATGGCTGCGACATGGTCGGCCGCAGTCATCGCGCTCTCTACCGCCACTGTGACCGGCACCGCGTTGCCGTTGTCGATCAACTGCGCGATATCGAACCGGACCTTGCCCTCGCGCGGCGCCACACCACCGGTGAAGGCGGCGACGGCGGCGGCCATGTCGGCCGGCGTGGCCGCAACGGGGCGCACCAGCGCCAGCATCGCCAGCCCTGCGCCTGCCGCCAGCACATCGCGACGCTTCATTGCCCGCCCTCCTTCAGTGTTTGCAGCCACGCCACCACGTCCTCGATCTGCTGCGCGTCCAGTATGGTCTTGCCCTGGTAGCCGGCGGCGACGCGGTTAAGTCCATCGGTCTTGTAATAGGAAGGCATGATCGTCACCGGATTGAACTGGCTGGCATCGACGATGCGCGCCCTTAGCTGTTCGGCGCTCCAGCGTCCGCCGGCGCCCCGCAGGTCCGGCGCCAGATTCCCTTGAAAACGCTCCTCGGGTATCGGCCCGGTATGGCACAGCAGGCAAAGCCCCACCTGCCGGTTGGCGACGATGGCGCGGCCGCGTGCCGCGTCGCCGGGTTGTTCCGTCAGCGGCGCCGCGCCGGCCCGAGCGCAGCTGAGCAGGATGGCCAGTGCGAACAGACCTGTCATCCCGCCCCGCATCGCTATGCCTTCTTCAGGCTGTGGTTCTTCAGCGGCAGGTCGCGCACGCGCTTGCCGGTGGCGGCGAAGATCGCGTTCAGCACCGCCGGCGCGGCCACCGCAATCGTCGGCTCGCCGACACCGCCCCAGAACCCGCCCGACGGCATGACGATGGACTCCACCTTCGGCATCTCGTCCAGCTTGAGCACCTGGTAGGTGTCGAAGTTCTGCTGTTCCATCTGGCCGTCCTTCAAGGTGCACTCGCCATACAGCGCGGCGGACAACCCGTAGACAAAGGAACCTTCGATCTGCGCCTCGATCTGCTGCGGATTGACGGCATACCCTGGATCGGTCGCCGCGACGATGCGCAGTATCTTCACCTTGCCGGTCTTGCTGTCCACCGACACTTCGGCGCAGGCGGCCACGTAGCTGCCGAAGCCCATGGTCTGGGCCAGCCCACGGAACACGCCCTTCTTCGGCGGCGTGCCCCAGCCGGCCTTTTCCGCCACGGCGTTCAGTACGGCCAGGTGCTTCGGGTGGTCAGCCATCAGCTTGCGGCGGAAGGCCAGCGGATCCTGCTTGGTCGCGTGGGCCAGTTCGTCCATGAAGCATTCGAGGTAGATCGTGTTCTGGTTCAGGTTCACGCCGCGCCAGAAGCCGGCCGGCACCGGCGGATTGCGCATCGCATGGTCCACCAGCAGGTTCGGGAAGCTGTAGCCTATCGACGCTTCCGGCCCCGGCGCGTTCAGCCCCTGGAACACCACCGGATCCTTGCCGTCCTTGAGCGTCTGCCCCAGCGAGGCGAGGATGGACTGGCCGGCGATGCGCATATGCAGGCCGGTCACGTTGCCCTTGGCATCCAGGCCCGCCGTCAGCTTGCACTGCGTGATCGGATGGTATTTACCGTGCAGCATATCCTCTTCGCGGGTCCAGATCAGCTTGACCGGCGTGCCCGGCATCTCCTTGGCGATCTTCACCGCCTGCGTCACCCAGTCGTGCGTGGCGCCACGGCGGCCGAAACCACCGCCCAGATGCATCTTGTAGACGTCGCACTTGGCGGGCGGGAGGCCGGCCGCTTCGGCCGTCGCCGCCAGCGCGGCTTCGCCGTTCTGGGTCGGCGTCCAGACTTCGCAGCGCTCCGGTGTCCACACCACGGTCGCGTTCATGGTTTCCATGGTCGCGTGGTTCAGCCATGGGAAGGAATACACCGCCTCGATCTTGCGCACCGACGAGGCGATGGCCGCCTTGGCATCGCCGTTCGAATTGCCGACCACCGCTTCCGGCGCATCCAGCGCGGCCTTCAGCGTGGCCGCGACATCCTTGCTCGACAGCTTGGCGTTCGGGCCCTTGTCCCATTCGATCGGCAGCGCATCCAGCGCGGACTTGGCGCGCCACCAGGTATCGGCCACCACCGCCACCGCGCTGTCGCCGACCTTGAGCACTTTCTTCACGCCCGGACGCTTCTCGATGGCCGAGGCGTCGAAGCTCTTCACCGTGCCGCCGAAGACCGGACAATCCTTGATGGCCGCGTTCAGCATGCCCGGCATCTTCAGGTCCATGCCGTAGATCTGCGCGCCGGTGGTCTTGGCGACCGTGTCGAGCCGCGCCAGGCGCTTGCCTGCCAGCTTCCAGGTCTTGGGATCCTTCAGCACGACGTCGGCCGGCGCGGTCAGCTTGGCCGCCGCTTCGGCCACCTTGCCGTAGCTGACGGTGCGGCCGCTCTGGCCGTGCGTGATCACGCTGGCGGCGGCGCTGCATTCGGACGCGGGCACCTGCCACGCATCGGCGGCGGCCTGCACCAGCATGGTACGGGCGATGGCGCCGCCCTTGCGCACATACTCGTGCGACTCGCGGATGCCGCGGCTGCCGCCGGTGGAGAAGCTGCCCCACACGCGCTTGCGCGCCAGGTTCTGGCCCGGCGACGGATATTCGGTGGTGACCTTGCTCCAGTCGGCGTCGAGTTCCTCGGCCACCAGCTGCGCAAGGCCGGTCAGCGTGCCCTGGCCCATTTCCGAGCGGGCGATGCGGATCAGGATGGTGTCGTCCGGTTTGACCACCACCCAGGCGTTGACCTCGGGCGTGGCGGCCGACGCCCCCGGAGCGACGCCGGGCACCATGGTCTGCGCCAGCGCGTCAAACGGAATATGGAAGGCGACCACCAGGCCGGCGGCCGCACCTTTCAGGAATCCACGGCGCGAGGCCGAAACAGTCACGGCGCTCATGCCTTGCTCCCTTCGATACGCTGGATATTCAGGCCGGCCGTGGCCGGATCGCCGCCGCGCACCGCCACATGGATCGCCTTGCGCACGCGGTTGTAGGTGCCGCAGCGGCAGATGTTGGTCATGGCCGCGTCGATGTCGGCGTCGGTACATTTGGGCTTGTCGCGGATCAGGGCCGCGGCGGCCATGATCATGCCGGACTGGCAGAAACCGCACTGCGGCACGTCCAGCGCGGCCCACGCTTTCTGGATCGGATGCGAGCCGTCCTTGGACAGGCCTTCGATGGTGGTGATTTTCTGGTTGGCCGTGACGGCGGCCGCCGGATAGACGCAGCTGCGAGTGGGCTGGCCGTCGATGTGCACAGTGCAGGCGCCGCATTGCGCCATGCCGCAACCGAACTTGGTGCCGGTCAGGCCTAGCTGCTCGCGGATGACCCACAACAGCGGAGTATCGTCCTCCGCCTCATATTCTCGTACGACGCCATTGACGTTCAACTTAGCCATGCAGATCTCCTGAATTTCGGTTGCCGGGAATAGACCGCTGGTGATACTACACCCGCTACCAAAACTTTGCATTACGGAGATTGTTTCTGCCTTATTTCGCCAAAATCCCCTGCGCCAGCCAGTGCTGAAGATGGCCGGCCAGCGCCAGCATAGCCTCTTCGCCGGCCGCCTCGCACACCTCGCCGAACGTGGCGCCGACGGCGATAAGGCGCAGCGCATCCGCCTCCAGCGCGGACAGGGAACGAAAATGCGGCTGCTCACCCTGGCGCCATATCAGCCAGTGCATCACGGCGCCGGATTCCGCGGCCTCCGGCGGTTCGTCGCCCGCGCCCAGCGCCTGCCACAGGGCGACGGCGTTCCAGCGCAGATCCAGCAGGTGCACCGACGGAAGCAGCCTGAATTGCAGCGCGCCCCACGCCTCCGGCGCCACCGCGCTCATCTCGGCGGTCCCCAGCGGCAGGGCATCCTCGGCGTCGAAGGCCAGGCTCAAGGCCCACTCAAGGCTCGCCAGTTCGGCGATGAAGGGATATTCCTCCAGCCGCGCCGCCGTGTGTGCGGCAAACTCGCCGCCGAACCAGCGCAGGTTGGGGTGGCGCGAAGGATGCGCGGCGATGTAGCTATCGGCCAGGTCCGCGAACATGTCGTCGCCGACGAAGGTCCAGGTCTTGTCGTACGCCTCGCACAGCGCCTGTTTCAGGCGGCTGCGGTAGGCGCGGTGATAGATGGCCAGCCGGGCATCGGCCTTCAGGCCGTACTGCTCGCGCACGGCGGCGTGGATGGCGCCGGTCGCCTCGTCGGCCAGGATGTAGTCCTGGAAGTCGCCCTGCAGCCGCTGCAATGCGCTCATGCCGCCTCCGCGAAAGCGCGTGCGCGCCGCAGTTCGGCCGTCAACTCGGCCAGCGGCGGGATATTGTCGTCGCGTTCTATCATCGTCGCGACGGGGCCGAAGCGGCGCAAGGCTTCCGCATACAGCGCCCACACCGGATCGGATACCTCACGGTCGTGCGTGTCGATGATGCAGCCTTCCTGCACGCTGTGGCCGGCGAGGTGGATCTGCTGGATGCGATGCCTGGGCAGCGCATCCAGGTAAACCAGCGGATCGAAACCGTGATTGACGCTGCTGACGTAGACGTTGTTCACGTCCAGCAGTATCAGGCTGTCCGATTCCTCGGCCACGGCGGCGACGAAATCCCATTCTTGGAAAGTGTCCGACTCAAAGGACAGATAGCTGGACACGTTCTCCAGCAGCAGCGGGCGCTCCAGGTAATCCTGCACGCGCTTCACGTTGCGCACCACGGTGGCCACGGCTTCCTCGGTGTAAGGCAACGGGAACAGGTCGTGCATATTGGTGCCGTGCGTGCCGGTCCAGCACAGATGGTCGGACACCCACAGCGGCTGCACGCGCTGCATCAGCTTCTTCAGCTCGCGCAGATAGTCGTGCGACGGACCTTGCGGCGTACCGATGGACATCGACACGCCATGCATCGCCATCGGATAGTCCCAGCGGATGCGGTCCAGCATGGCCAGCGGCTTGCCGCCGGGGACCATGTAGTTCTCGGACAGGATCTCGAACCAGTCGATGTCATGCCCGCCGGACGGCGCGTCGATGATTTCCTGGTAGTGCGCGGGGCGCAGCCCGAGGCCGAAGCCCGGCGATGACAGTGTAGTGTTCATGGATGATCAGCGGATCAGCGCCGGCCGGGCCGGCGCTATTGAAATTACTTGTCCAGGTCGACGATCTTGCCCTTCTTGGCGAAGCAGGCGCCGGCCTTGGTGGCGAGGAAGCCGTGGCCCTTGCAGGAGTTCTGGCCCTTGCATGCGTTTTCGGCGGTGGCGCAATCGCTCTGGCCCTTGCAGCTGTTGATGCCGGCGCAGTGCACGGTGTCGTCGGCGCTGACGGTCGACGTGGCGGCGATCGCCGATGCCGACATGGCCATGGTTGCGACGGTGGCTGCCATTGCTGCGAAACGGGTGATGTTGTTCATGTGGTTCTCCAAAAAGTAAGTTGGGTTGGTGCTGCATGCCTCTGTCGCCGCCATGTCCGCATTACTTACACACGCCACAAAATATTTTTTCAATTTTGACTTGGATCAAAGTTTTTACTGCGCCGCGTCAATAGACTTGGTCTCGTTACTTAACGACGACAAAAGAGGAAGTGAAATGAGCAAGTCTTTAGCAGCAGCAGTGTTGACCACCCTGAGCCTGGTCGCAGGCAGCGCAGCGATGGCGGAAGAAACCCCGTGGCTGGTGCGCGTGCGCGCAGTGCACCTGGACCCCGCCGACAAATCCGATCCGGTCGGCGGCACCGGCGCCTCCGACCGCCTCAGCGTGAGCAGCAAGACGATTCCGGAATTCGACGTGTCCTACTTCTTCACGCCCAACCTGGCGGCGGAGCTGGTGCTGACCTATCCGCAAAAGCACGACGTGTCGCTGGACGGCGCGAAAATCGGCAGCTTCAAGCACCTGCCACCCACGCTGCTGCTGCAGTATCACTTCGTGCTCGATGCACCGGTCAAACCGTACGTCGGCGCGGGCGTGAACTACACCACGATGTCCAAGGTCGATCTCCTCGGCGGCAAGGGCGGCCTGGAACATGACAGCTTCGGCCTCGCGCTGCAGGCGGGCGTTGACTACGCCATCGATAAGAAATGGTCGCTCAACTTCGACGTGAAGAAAGTGCAGATCCGCAGCGACGTCTTCATCAGCGGCGCCAAGGCCAGCCGCGTCAAGGTCGATCCGCTGATGGTCGGCGTCGGCGTCGGCTACCGCTTCTGAGTCAGATAGCCGAGTAGCGTTGGGCCAGTCCTTGCTGGCGCAACGCCTCGGTCAGGAAATCCACGAAGGCCCGCGTTTTAGCGGGCAGCAGTTTCTGGCTCGTGAAGTAGAGCGCGATCGGGCCCATGTCCTCATACCAGTCCGGCAGCACGCGCTGCAAGGCGCCGCTCTCCAGGTGCTGCGCCACGTCCGCCACCACCAGCGGCGCCACGCCCATCCCCAGCAAGGCCGCGCCGCAGATCGCATCGGGATCGTTGATGAACACGCGCGGCTTCAGCTGCGCCGCCATCTCCTCGCCGTGACGGTTGCGCAGCATGCGTACCTTCACGCGGCCGCTGTGCGGCGAGCGCATCGCAATCGCATCGAGCGAAGCCAGGCCGGCCGGCGTGGCGGGCAGTTCGCGCCCCTCCAGATAGGACGGCGACGCCACCAGTATCACATGTGCCGGCGCCAGCTCGCGCGCCACCACGCCCGGCGTCAGCTCGAAGCCACCGCCGATGGCCGCGTCGAAACCGCCGGCGATCAGATCGACGGGGCGGTTGTCGAAACTCAGGTCCGGCGTCACACCCGGATAGCGCGCCATGAAGGCCGGCATCAGCGGCAGTATCTGTTCGCGGCCGAAACGCGGCGCCACGCTCAGTTTCAGCACGCCGGCCGGTTCGCCCGCCTTGGCCGTCACTTCGGCGATGGCGCCCTGGATGCTGTCCAGCCCCGCGCCGACCGACTGCAGGAAGCGCTCGCCGGCCTCGGTCAGTTTCAGGCCGCGCGTGCTGCGCTGGAACAGGCGCACGCCGAGGTTGCGCTCCAGCTGCGCCACGTTGCGGCTGACGGCGGCCGGCGTCAGCCCCAGCCGCCGGGCGGCCGCCGAGAAACTGGCCGATTCCGCGCTGCGGACGAAGGATTCCAGATTGGACAGGGTTTCCATGCGTTACATTTCAACGTTTGATTGAAAGTGATACTAAATACCTGATACTACCGCTATCAGGCCGGCATGGCCATACTGGATTCATACCAACCCTCACATCAAGGAGCTAATATGAACATCGCCATCATCGGCGCGGGCGCCATCGGCACCGCCATCGCACGCCAACTGTCCCGCGCCGGCATCGCCGCCTCCATCGCCAACAGCCGCGGCCCGGAATCGCTGGCCGCGCTGACCGCGGAACTGGGCCCGCAGATCAAGGCCGTCACCGTCGAGGAAGCCGCCAAGGCCGACGTGATATTCATCGCCGTGCAGTGGAGCCGCGTCGCGGACGCCGTGCGCGAGCTGCCGGCCTGGAACGGCCGCATCGTCATCGACGCCAACAACGCCATCGAGGCGCCGTCGTTCAAGGCCGTCGACCTGCGCGGACGCGCCTCCAGCGCCGTGGTGGCGGAACTGCTGCCCGGTGCGCGCGTGGTCAAGGCCTTCAACCATCTGGTCGCGGCGCTGTTGGCCGCGGATCCGCAAGCGGAAGGCGGCCGCCGCGTGCTGTTCTACTCGGGCGACGACGCCGATGCCAAGCACACCGTCGGCCAGCTGATCGAGAAACTCGGCTTTGCCGGCATCGATCTCGGCACGCTCGATGGCGGCGGACGCCTGGCGCAATTCCCCGGCGGTCCGCTGCCGGTGCTGAACCTGGTGCGCTACGCCTAACGTTGCTCCATGGCGACATTCCCAGCATTAAGGTGACATGCGCGGGCAATTTGAGGAACAATCAAGTTCCCTGAGTGCCCGTTTTCGCTTCTTAGTGAAGGATAGCCGCCATGTCATTCGACCACGTCAAAATCGGAACCCGCCTCGGCTTCGGCTTCGCCATCGTGCTGGTGCTGCTGGTGGCCGTGATCGTGCTGGGACTCAGCTCGATGACCCGCATCGGCAGCCGCACGCGCGACATCGTCGACGACAAGAACGTCAAGATGGAGGCCGTTAATCACATGGTCGACAACGTGCGCAACATCACGCTGTCGGTGACCAATATCGTGGTCGTACCGAGCACGCCGGAAGTGAACGCCGAGGTGGAAAAAATCGCCGAGTCGCGCAAGAAGTATGGCGAGGCCAAGAAGATCCTCACCGGGCGCGCCATCGACGACAAGGAAAAAGCCATGCTGGCGACGCTGGACGGCCTGCTGAAGGAAGGCGCCGCCAAGAACAACAAGGTCATCGAACTGCGCAAGGACGGCGAGATCCAGGACGCCACGTCCTATTTGACACAGACCGCCGCACCCAGCCTGCGCGGCGTGCTGAAGGCGCTGGACGATATCCTGGTCTATGAAACCGCGCAGGCCAGGCAGGCCAGCGACGAAGTCGAGTCGGTGCTGCGCACCGCGCAGATGGTGCAGATCGGCCTCGGCGCGCTGGCACTGGCGCTGGGCGGCGGCGTGGCGTGGTTCATCACGCGCTCGATCACGGTGCCGCTGAACGCGGCGGTGGACCTGGCCGAGACGGTGGCCGGCGGCGACCTGTCGACGCGCATCGACGTGCATGCGACCGACGAAACAGGCCGCCTGCTCGGCGCCCTCAAGTCGATGAACGACAGCCTGCTGAAGGTGGTCGGCCAGGTGAGGCAAGGCACCGACACCATCGCCACCGCCTCGAATGAAATCGCCGCCGGCAATATGGATCTGTCGGCGCGCACCGAGGGCCAGGCCAGCTCGCTGGAGGAAACCGCATCGTCGATGGAGGAGCTGACCAGCACCGTCAAGCAGAACGCCGACAACGCGCGCCAGGCCAACACGCTGGCGCGCAGCGCGTCGGAAGTGGCGACCAAGGGCGGCGCCATCGTGGCCCAGGTGGTCGACACCATGGGCAGCATCAACAGCTCGTCGCGCAAGATCGTCGACATCATCGCGGTCATCGACGGCATCGCCTTCCAGACCAACATCCTGGCGCTGAACGCGGCGGTGGAGGCGGCGCGCGCGGGCGAGCAGGGACGCGGTTTCGCGGTGGTGGCGTCCGAGGTGCGCAACCTGGCGCAGCGTTCGGCGGCGGCGGCCAAGGAGATCAAGGAACTGATCTCGGCCTCGGTGGCCAACGTCGACGACGGCTCGCGGCTGGTCAACGAAGCCGGGCAGACGATGGGCGACATCGTCGACAGCATCCGGCGCGTGACCGACATCATGGGCGAGATCACCTCTGCCAGCAACGAGCAGACCATCGGCATCGAGCAGATCAACATGGCCATCACGCAGATGGACGAAGTGACACAGCAGAACGCGGCGCTGGTGGAACAGGCGGCTGCGGCATCGCAAAGCATGCAGGAGCAGGCGGCGGCGCTGGCGGCGGTGGTGGGCTTCTTCAAAACCGGGACGGCGCCGGGGACCGCTATAATGTTGCATACTCGATAGCACACACCAACGGAAGCCGGCCCATGCGCAAGATCCTGATTGTCCTGACCTCATTGATGCTGACCGCCTGCGTCGACGATTCGGCGTCGTACTATGCGGACAGCAGCGGCAATCACGCGTTGACCATCCACCGCTCGCAGAAGCATTTCTGGAGCAGCGCCAGCAGCGTCGAGCTGATCATGCAGCGGCTGCCGGACTGCCTGCGCCGCATCCAGCTCGACGAGATGCCGGCCGACGAGGTGGAGATCGAGCTGCTGTCCGGCGGCGACAACGTGTGGACGCTACGCGCCGGCAAGCAGATGTGGCAGGTCGAAACACAAACCTGCACGCAATATCCGGACGTGAAGGGCGACGGCGGCGAGCTGATCGGCGTATTCCGCGCCGACGGCGGCAAGCTGGTCTTCGAAGCCGCCGTCCTCGAACCCGTCAAATAAACCCGGGGTCAGATCCGACATTTGGACACGAGCTCTGCCGTAACGGCCGTTACGGCAGAGCTCGTGTCCAAATGT
>NZ_JBGLYQ010000046.1:0-55288 GCF_047304105.1 Duganella sp. Dugasp56 | reverse complement strand
GTCTCCGCCCGCCGCCAGACCTGGCAGGCGGTCTCCCTGCTGCGCCGGGCCGCGCTGCCCGACCAGCACCATCTCGGCTGGGCCGTCATGTGGCTGGTGCTGGCCGCGCTGCTCGAAGTGCTGGGCCCCATCATGGGCAAGGCGCTGATCGACGAACACCTGCTGCCGCACCACCTGGACTGGCCGCGCATGGCCGCCCTGCTGGCCGGCGTGCTGTTCACCGGCTGGATCGCCAGCGGCCTGCGCTACCTGCAGCTGGTGCGCCTGTCCGGCCTGGCGATGCGCTCGGTGATGCGGCTGCGCGAGATGGTCTACGGCCACGTGCTGCTGCTGCCGATGGCCTTCTTCGACCGCGCCATCACCGGCCAGCTGGTGTCGCGCGTGACCAACGATACCGAAGCCGTCAAGACGCTGTACATCCAGGTGCTGTTCGTCATGCTCGATTCGACCATCGTGCTGGTCGGCACCGTCGCCGCGATGGCCTGGCTGGACTGGCACCTGATGCTCATCGTGCTGGCCCTGCTGCCGGCGGTGCTGCTGATCGTCTGGCTGTACCAGCGCTGGAGCGCGCCGGCCGTCACCCGCGCCCGCGCGCTGCGCAGCGACATCAACGGCCAGATGGCCGAATCGATAGGCGGCATGAGCGTGCTGCAGGCGAACAACGCCGAGGCGCGCTTCGGCGCCCGCTTCGCCGACACCAACCAGCAGCACTACACGGCGCGCCTGGCCGAGCTGCGCGCCAACGCCTGGCTGCTGCGTCCCGCGCTGGACATGTTCAACATCATCCTGCTGGCGGCCGTGATCTTCATGTTCGGCAAGCGCGAGATGACCGCCACCGAAGTCGGCGTGCTGTACGCCTTCATCAGCTACCTGGCGCGCGTGATCGAACCGCTGATCCAGATCACCATGCAATTCAGCCAGCTGCAGCAATCGGTGGTGGCCACCGCGCGCGTGGCCACGCTGCTGGACGAGGCGACCGCCTACGAGCACGACGCCGCCAGCGACGCCGGCAAGGACGCCGGCCTGGCCACCGCGCGCGCCGCCGCCAACGACAGCCACGTGCCGGCCGTCGCCATCCGCCACCTCAACTTCGCCTACAACGAAGGCAACACCGTGCTGCACGACCTGTCGCTGGAGATACCGCAAGGCGCCTTCTTCGGCATCGTCGGCCACACCGGCAGCGGCAAGTCCACGCTGCTGTCGCTGCTGCTGCGCTTTTATCCGGCCAGGCATGGCAGCATCGCCATCCACGGCATGCCGCTCGACGCCATCGCCAACGAGCGCTTCCGCGCCGAAGTGGGCCTGGTGCCGCAGGACCCCTTCCTGCTGGCCGCCTCGGCCCGCGAGAACATCGACATGGGCCGCGGCCTGACGCAGGCGCAGATCGAAGCGGCCGCCCGCGCCGCCCACGCGCACGACTTCATCATGGCGCTCGACCGGGGCTACGACACCGCGCTGGGCGAAGGCGGCTCGCGCCTGTCGGTCGGGCAGAAGCAGCTGGTCGCGATCGCCCGCGCGCTGGCCGGCCGGCCGCGCATCCTGCTGCTCGACGAGGCGACCTCGCACATCGATTCGCAAACCGAGCAGATCGTGCAGACCGCGCTGGACGAGTTGCGCGGCAAGGTGACGGTGATCGCCATCGCCCACCGCCTGTCGACCATCCGCGACGCCGACCGCATCATCGTGCTCAATCACGGCCGCATCGCCGAGACCGGACCGCACGAGCACCTGATGCAGATCGACGGCGGCCTGTACCAGCGGCTGTACCTGCTGCAGCAACTGGCAGCTTGAACAACATTGTCAAAACAGTAGAAATAAATGGCACGGTCGGCCACATTGTTAATTTTTTCACCACAAATACTGTGCATTTTGATGGAAAAAATCATCGCCGCGCGGGCTTTCTCGACTGCAACAAGAATATAATTGTCTAGACACTTTACAAGTGCAAACGACAATCGGGGGCGTGTGTTGGCAGGGATGAAAAATGGCTGGTTGCTGAAGCAGGCAAGGCCGCGCGCCGTCGCGGCGGGGACTTTGCTGGCGCTGTCGCTGGCACTGCCGCCGGCGCTGGCGCAATCGGCGGCGCCCATCTCCGCGGCCGACACGGCTAAAAACGAACTGTTCCACCGCATCCTCGACATCCGCGAACAAAGCCGCTTCGTGCCGGACAAGGCGCTGGCCCAGCTGCTCAAGCTGGCGCCCGAAGTGGGCACCGAAGCCCCCTACACGCAAGCCGAACTGCTGACCCAGATCAGCGCCGCGCGCATGCGCCTGGGCCAGAACGAGGAGGCGCTGGCTGCGGCCGAGCAGGTCATCAGCTACGGCAAGACGCTGCGCGACAACGTCATCATCGCCAAGGGCATGCTGGCCAAGGTCTACGTGCTGTTCGCCCAGGCCGACGTCAAGGCCGCGCACCGGCTGGCCTTCGAATCCGAGAAGCTGGCGCTCGCCACCAGCAACCTGGCCTTGCGCACGCAGGCCACCGTCACCGCCGGCCAGACCTACGCCGAGCAGGGCAACTTCCCCGATGCGCTGGTCAAGCTGCAGGCGGCGGTCGACATGTCGCGCCAGGTCAACGACGATCCGGCGATGCTGCCGGCCGCGCTCAACGCGCTGACCACGCTGTACACGCAGATGAAGGAATACGACAAGGCCTCCGCCACGCTCGACGAGCTGCTGACGGAAAGCGAAAAGCTCAAGTCGCCCGGCCGCATGGCGATCGCCAAGAATACCGAGTACGGCCTGGCCATCGATTCCGGCCAGCCCAAGCGCGCCTTGCGCGCGCTGCTGCAAAGCCTGGACCTGGAGCGCAAGCTGGGCGCCGAGCGCATGATCGGCGTGACACTGGTGAACCTGGCCGACAGCTACCTGAAAGAGCACGACTACGCGCGCGCCGCGCAGTACGCGGCAGAATCGCTGCGCTCGACGCTGCTGACCGGCGACAAGTCCACCGAGGGCACGGCGCGCGTCAACCTGGGCCAGGCCTACCTGGGCCTGGGCCGCATCGCCGAAGGCAAGAAGAGCTACGAAGCCGGCATGGCCCGCTACGAGCAGGAGAACAACAAGCCTGACCTGCAGTCGGCCCTGCGCGAATACGGCGAATCGCTGGAACGGGCGGGCGACCTGGCGGGCGCCGTGTCGGCCTATCACCGCGAACGCGCGCTGTCGAACGAGCTGTTTGAAGCGCAGCGGCAGAAATCCGTGCTGGAGCTGCAGGAGAAATACGAAACCGAGAAGAAGCAGCGCCAGATCGAGCTGCTGAGCCGCGAGAACCAGGTCAAGGGCGCGGAGATCGACAACCGCCGGCTGCAGCAGCGCGTGTGGTGGCTGCTGGCACTGGTGTTCGCGCTGGCGTCGATCGTGGTCGGCCTGCTGTACCGCAAGGTACGCCATGCCAACGCGCAGCTGGAAGTGAAGAACATGGAACTGAAGGCGCAGTCCACGCTGGACCCGTTGACCGCGCTGTACAACCGCCGCCACTTCCAGGACTTCATGCGCAGCATGAACCTGCAGAGCGACCAACGGGACCAGCACGAAAAACGACGCGCGCAGCACGGCGACGACATCGTCGGCGCATTGTTCCTGCTCGACGTCGACCACTTCAAGCACATCAACGACACCTACGGCCACGCCGCCGGCGACGTGGTGCTCAAGATGATCGCCGAGAACCTGCGCGTGGCGCTGCGCGAGACCGACATGATCGTGCGCTGGGGCGGCGAGGAATTCCTCGCCTTCCTGCCCGCGATACCGCGCCACGGCATCGACGAAATCGCCCGCCGCATCCTGGTCGGCATTTCGTCGCAGAGCATCCGCTACCAGGAGCACGATATCTCGGTCAATGTGTCGGTCGGCTTCGCCCCCTACCCGCTGGTGCCGGCCGACGCGCCGCTGCCGTGGGAGCGCGCGGTCAACCTGGTCGACATGGCGCTGTACCTGGCCAAGGCCCACGGCCGCAACCGCGCCTACGGCGTACGCGGTTTCAACAACTTCCAGCACACCTCGATGGAAGCGATCGAGCAGGATCTGGAGGGCGCCTGGCGCGCCGGCTTCGTCGACCTGAGCGTGGTGTTCGGCGGCGAACGGGTCGAACCGCCATCGGAGCACAGCAATGTCGTGCCGCTCAAGCGCGTGCTCCAGGAACCCGGGCACTGACAGCGCATCTTTGTCAAAATATAGATCGGGGGCGTCAGTTGGAGGTTAGCAAGCATCGAGGGTGGTTGTCCGGAGCACGGTCGCTGGCGTTGGGCGCGGCCGTCCTGGCCGCGCTGGCGGCAGGACCGGCACTGGCCCATTCCGAGCTGGATCAGCGCATCCTGGACCTGCGCGAACAAGGTCGCATCGATCCCGACCAGGCGCTGGCGCAACTGCTCGCGCTGCAGCCGCGGATGGACGACGCGCCTCCGCTCACCCGGACAGAGCGGCTGGTGCAGATCGGCCTTGCACAGCGGCTCATGCGCCAGAACGACGCGGCCCTGGCGACGGCCGAGCAGATCATCGCCTACGGCCAATCCCTGCACGACGATGTCGTCATCGCCCACGGCATGCGCGTCAAGGCGATCGCGGTCGGGGCGCGCGGCGACGCGAAGGCCGCCCACCAGTTGGCCCTCGACGCGGAAAAGCTGGCTTACACCACCAACGACAAGGCGCTGCAGGCGCAGGCCGCCACCACCGCCGGCGAGATCAGCGCGCGCCAGGGAAATTTCCTGACCGCGCTGGACCACCTGCAAGCGGCGGTCCGGCTTGCGCGCCAGGCCGGCGAAGATCCGGTATTGCTGGTCAACGCGCTGCTGCAGCTGACGTATCTCCATGTCCAGACCAGCGAGCGCGACAAGGCTTTCGCCTCGCTGGACGAACTCGAGAAGGAGACGGCCAGGCTGCGCTCCACGGCGCTGTCGATCGAAGCCAAGTTTATGGAATACGAGGTGGCGAACCGCTTCGGCCAACCCAAGCGCGCGCTGCAGGCGCTGCTCGACAATCTCGATCTTGAACGCAAACTGGGCGCGCGGCGCCTGCTCGTCTCGACCCAGGTCAACCTGTCCAATCTCTATCTGAAGAACCACGACTACGCATCGGCGGCGCACCACGCGTCCGAAGCGCTGCGGCAGGCGGTGGCCAACAAGTCCCCGCTGGGCGAGTCGAAGGCGCGCATGAACCTGGGGCATGCCTACCTGGGCCTGGGGCGCGTCGCCGAGGGCAAGAAATACTACGAGACCGGCATGGCATGGCTCGACAAGAACGACCTCAAGCCCCATCTGCAGGAAGCCTTGATGGAATATGGCCAGGCGCTGGAAACCGCCGGCGACATGGCCGGCGCGGTGCAGGCGTATCACCGCGAGCGCGCGCTGTCGGACGAGATGTCGGAGGCGCAGCGCCGCAAATCCATGCTGGAACTGCAGCAGAAGTACGAGACCGAGAAGAAGCAGCGCCAGATCGAGCTGCTGAGCCGCGAGAACCAGGTCAAGGGCGCGGAGATCGACAACCGCCGGCTGCAGCAGCGCGTGTGGTGGCTGCTGGCCGCGGCGTTCGCGCTGGCGTCGATGGTGGTCGGCCTGCTGTACCGCAAGGTGCGTCATGCCAACGCGCGGCTGGAAGTGAAGAACATGGAACTGAAGGCGCAGTCCACGCTGGACCCGCTGACCGCCCTGTACAACCGCCGCCACTTCCAGGACTTCATGCGCACCATGAACCTGGCCGACAGGCAGAGCGGCCAGCACGGCGACGACATCGTCGGCGCATTGTTCCTGCTCGACGTCGACCACTTCAAGCATATCAACGACACCTACGGCCACGCCGCCGGCGACGTGGTGCTCAAGATGATCGCCGAGAACCTGCGCGTGGCGCTGCGCGAGACCGACATGATCGTGCGCTGGGGCGGCGAGGAATTCCTCGCCTTCCTGCCGGCGATACCGCGCCACGGCATCGATGAAATCGCCCGCCGCATCCTGGTCGGCATTTCGTCGCAGACCATCCGCTACCAGGAGCACGATATCTCGGTCAATGTGTCGGTCGGCTTCGCGCCCTATCCGCTGGTGCCGGCCGACGCGCCGCTGCCGTGGGAGCGCGCGGTCAACCTGGTCGACATGGCGCTGTACCTGGCCAAGGCCCACGGCCGCAACCGCGCCTATGGCGTACGCGGCTTCAACAAATTCCAGCACACCTCGATGGAAGCGATCGAGCAGGACCTGGAACGGGCCTGGCGTGACGGCTTCGTCGACCTGAGCGTGGTGCTGGGCGATGCGCCGCAGCCGCAGCCGCCTTCGGAACACGGCAACGTGCGGGCGCTCAAACCGGCGGCGAAGGCGGCGCCCTGATGTCTGTGCAAACCGGCCGCCTCGCTTGGCCTTGGCGCCCGACGGTGCGGCCCGCCCTCGCCGTCATGGCCGCCGCGCTGGTGCTGGCGCCGGCATCGGCGCGGCCGCTGTCCGAGATGGACCAACGCATCATCGAGCTGCGCGACCAGATCCGCATGTTCCCGGACAAGGCGCTGGCGCAACTGCTCGAGCTGCAGCCCCGGATCGGCGTCGAAGCGCCGCGTACGCAGGCTGAATTGCTGACCCAGATCAGCGCCGTGCGCACGCGCCTGAACCAGCTCGCCGCGGCAGCGGATACGGCCGATCAAATCGTCGCCTACGGGCGATCCCAGCGCGACGACGTCATCGTGGCCAAGGGCTTGCTGGCACAGGAAACGGTGGCCTACGCGCGGGACGACAGCAAGGCGGCGCATCGGCATATCTTCGAGGCGGAACAGCTGGCGCAGCGCGCCGGCGACAAATCCCTGCTGGCCCAGGTCGAGGTGGAGGCCGGTGTGGCCCGCGCCGAGCTGGGCGACTTTCCCGCCGCGCTGGCCACGTTGCAATCGGCGGTCGGCGCCGCGCGTGGGGTGGACGACGACCAGATGCTGCTGTTTTACGCGCTCAGGGCGCTGACCCGGCTGTATGTCCAGACCAAGGATCGCGCGAAGGCCTACGCCACGCTGGACGAACTGACGGCGATGACGGAAAAACAGCGCCGGCCGATACAAATGGTGCAGCTGAAAACCAGCGAATACATCGTGACGATCAACTTCGGCCAGCGCGAACGCGCGCTGCGCGCGTTGCTGGACTGCGTGGCCCTGGAACGCAAGCTGGGCGCCAGGTACATGCTGCCTCCCACGCTCAACAACCTGGCCGATAACTATCTGAAGGCGCGCGACTACGCGCGGGCCGCGCAGTACGCGTCCGAAGCGCTGCGGGAGGCGAAGGGGCTCAACCTCACCGGCAGCGACGCGGCGGCGCACTCGAATCTGGGCCAGGCCTACCTGGGCATGGGACGCATCGCCGAAGGCAAAAAAAGCTTCGAGGCCAGCCTGGCCTGGTTCGAACACGTACAAAGCAAGCCCGACATACAGTCCAACTTGCTGGAATACGGGCAGGCGCTGGAAGACGCCGGCGACATGGCCGGGGCGATCCAGGCCTATCACCGCGAACGCCTCATCTCGAACGAACTGTTCGAGTCCAAACGGCGGCAGGCCGTGCTGGAACTGCAGGAAAGCTACGCGGCGGACGAGAAGCAGCGCCAGATCGCGCTGCTCAGCCGCGAGAACCGGATCAAGGATGTCGAGATCGACAACCGCCGCCTTCAGCAGCGCCTGTGGTGGCTGCTGGCATTGGTGTTTGGGCTGGCTTCGGTGGCGGGCGCCCTGCTGTATCGCAAGGTGCGCCAGGCACACGGGCGGCTGGAGACCAAGAACCTGGAGCTCAAGGCGCTGTCCATGCTCGATCCCCTGACCGCGCTGTACAACCGCCGCCACTTCCGCGACCACATGCAGCGCCTGGCGGCCGAGGGCAACGCCGCCGAACGGCGCGCGCCGCGCGACGACGACCTCATCGGTGCGCTGTTCCTGCTCGATGTCGACCACTTCAAGCAGGTCAACGACCACTACGGCCACGCCGCCGGCGACATCGTGCTGAAGATGGTGGCCAACAGCCTGCGCGTGGCGCTGCGCGAGACCGACATGATCGTGCGCTGGGGCGGCGAGGAATTCCTGGCCTTCCTGCCCGCGATCCGGCGCGGGCGCATCGACGAGGTGGCGCACCGCATCCTGGCCGGCGTTTCGTCGCAGACCGTCAGCTACCAGGGGCACGACATCTCGGTCCGGGTCTCGGTCGGCTTCGCGCCGTTCCCGCTGGCGCCGGCCGGCGTGCCGCTGGCGTGGGAGCGCGTGGTCAACCTGGCCGACATGGCGCTGTACCTGGCCAAGACCGGCGGCCGCAATCGCGCCTATGGCGTGCGCGGCTTCGACAACATCGGGGCCGCCTCCATCGAGGCGATCGAACAGAACCTGGAAGCCGCCTGGCACGCCGGCCTCGTCGATTTGAGTTTGGTGCTGGGCGAGGCGCCCGGATTACCGGCCAAGCCGGTCAACGCCGGCCTGTAGGGCGCCAGGGGGCCGCAGGGCCTACTTCGCCGGCGCGCTCGCTTCGCGTTCGCGCGCCTTTTCCTGCATCTTCTCGCCGGCCTGCTCCAGCTTCTTGCCGGCGGCCTCGGTCGCCTTGTTCAGCTTGTCGCCGGCCGCGTCGGTGGCCTTGTCGATCTGCTGGCTGGTTTCCTTGGCGGCATCGGTGATCTGCTGGTTGGCCTGCTGCGCCGCCTCGGTCAGCTGGCGGCCGGCCTTGTCGGTGGCCTGGTCCAGCCTGCGGCCCGCCGTTTCAGCGGGGCCGGCGCCGGTGTCGTCCTTCTTCTGGCAGCCGCCCAGCAGCGCCAGCATCATCAGTACGGCGGCTGCGCCGCCCATCGTTGTTTTGCTTGTCATCATCGTCTCCAAGAGGAATGAAATATTTCCAACAGCATACAACGACGCGGCGCGACGCAGCGCACGGCAGGCTATTTGTAGATGCCGACGCCGATGACATAGTCGCCGGACTTTTCAACGTAGGTGTTTTTCTCTTCGAGGTTCTTGGTGATGGAGTTGGGCCACATGTATTTGACCCAGCCCTTGCCGGCCGGACTGGCGCCGATCTTGAGGAACTCCTTGACCGGATAGACCCCGCCCGCGTTCAGTTCCATCAGCGGCTTGTTGATCATCTTGGCGTTGTTGCCGTGCGCCAGCGCGGTGCCGGTCTTGTCGAACATGAACACGTACAAGTCGCCCTGTACGAACTCGCCCTTCTGGTCGTTGAACGCGGCGATCGCCTTGTCCTTGCCGTTCTTTTGCAGGTATTCGCTGGCGCGCTTGACCATCGCCACCGCCTCGTCGGCGGTGCCGCGCCGGGGCGCGTCCTGCGCCGTGGCGGCGCCGGTCAGGGTCAGCGTCAGCGCTGCGGCCAGCAGGAACTGGAACAGGTTTTTCATGGCGGGTCTCCTTGGTTGAAGGCGCCAGGGCAGGCGCCGATGCGGGCGCCGGATCAGGCGATTTTCTTGGGTGGGGGCGGTGGCGTGAAGACGATGTTTTCGCCGGCCGGCGCGGTGTCCAGCGCTTCGGATTTTTCCAGCCAGTTCATCAGCTTTTCCATGCGGCGGATCAGGATGCCCTTGCTGCTGATGTAGCCGACCTGCTCGAAGTTTTCCGGCTTGCTGACCATCTTCGACACCGTCGGCAGGTTGTCCGCCAGGCGCTCGAAGGCCTTGCGCGCCTTTTGCTCCCACTTCACCAGGTTGGGTTCGTTGAAGCGGTTGCTCTCGTAGTAGATGGTCAGCGTGCGGTCGTGATTGCCGAAGCCGACTATCGCCGCCCCCATGCGCACCGTTTCCAGCACATCGTCCTTGATCGTTGCCGTCGGCACAAACAACGCTGCGCGCCCGGTGGAATCCGGTCGCTCCAGCGGCAAATCCTGTCCCATTAATACGCTCATCACGCTTCCTGTTCTCTACGCCGGAGTTGCTGCTAGGCTATATTTGTGATTCTATATCGCGGGTCCGGGCAATACAAGGAGAAACAGCGCCACCGTGGCGCGCCGGGTAATCGGGCTCGATGCTTACTTTATAATGTCGGCTGATCCTTCAGTCCGACACCACCATGACGTTTTCCCCCTCCGCCAGCCGTTTCGGCGACATTCCAGAGCACGCGGTCGACACGGCGGAGCGCAACGTGCGCGACACGCTGGCGCTGGCCATCGAGCACGCCGCGCCGCAGGCCGCGCTGATCGTCTACGACACCCGCACCGACCTCAACCGCGCGCTGACCGAGGCCTACCGCCGCGTGGTGCCGGACGCGCGCTTCGTCGACTTCGACACCGTCGCGCCGGAAGATGTGCTGTCCGCCTTCGCCGGCATGCACAGCGGCGACCTGGTGGTGCTGGTCCAGTCGACCAGCTTCCGGCTTGAAGCCTTCCGCATCCGCATCGAACTGTTCAAGCGCGGCCTGAAGGTGATCGAGCACGTGCACCTGTCGCGCATGCCCGGCGAACAGGGCCTGCACTACATCGCTTCGCTGGCCTACGACCCGGCCTACTACCGCGGCGTCGGCCACGCGCTCAAGGTCCGCATCGACAGCGCCCGACACGGCATGGTCGACAGCGGCAACGGCGAGCGGCTGGTCTTCGGTTCGCCGTTCGAATCGGCCAAGCTGAATATCGGCGACTACAGCGAAATGAACAACGTCGGCGGCCAGTTCCCGCTGGGCGAAGTGTTCACCGAGGCGCGCGACCTGGAAGCGGTGAACGGCCGGGTGCGGATCTTCGTGTTCGGCGACACCTCGTTCATGGTCAACAAGCCGGCCACGCCGGTCACGCTGATCGTCGAAAAGGGCCGCGTGACCGGCGCCGAAAACGCCACGCCGGAATTCGACAACATGCTG
Source organism: Duganella sp. Dugasp56 (assembly GCF_047304105.1). Classification (NCBI taxonomy): domain Bacteria; kingdom Pseudomonadati; phylum Pseudomonadota; class Betaproteobacteria; order Burkholderiales; family Oxalobacteraceae; genus Duganella; species Duganella sp. Dugasp56. The sequence goes on along the minus strand of NZ_JBGLYQ010000046.1, from coordinate 44,514 downwards.
GCCATCATCCGCGCGCATGAGGGCGAGGTATGGCTGCGCGAACTGGGCTTCGGCATGAACCGCGCGTTCTCGCGCGAGTGCATGGTCAACGACATCGGCACGTTCGAGCGCATGTGCGGCATCCATCTGTCGCTGGGCGCCAAGCACGGCGTGTACGCCAAGCCGCAGTTCAAGCGCAAGGACGCGCGCTACCATGTCGACGTGTTCGCGGTCACGGAGGCCGTCTACCTCGACGACGAACCGGTCTACCGCGACGGCGCCTGGCAAGTCTAAGTCCGAAGGTGTCCGGCCGCAGCCAGCTCGCGGTCCCACGGCGGCACCGGCTGGTATTCCGCCACCAGGAAATCGATCAGCGCCCGCACCTTGGGCGACGGCTGGCGGCTGGCCGGATACAGCGCGCTCAGGTGGTTCAGCGGCAGCTCCCAGTCCGCCAGCACCGGCACCAGCGTGCCTTCCATCAGGCTGCGCCAGGCCAGGAAGGTGGTGTTGTAGACGATGCCCAGCCCGCGCTGCGCGGCCTGCTGCAATACCAGTCCATTGTTGGCGGTGAAGGCCGCCTGCACCCGCACCGTCTGCTGCTCGTCGCCCCGCGTGAAATGCCACGCCGTGCCGCCGGTCAGATGGCTGAAATGCAGGCAGCGGTGCTGCGCCAGGTCCTGCGGTGCCTGCGGCACGCCGTGCCGCGCCAGGTAGGCCGGCGACGCGCACAGCACCCCGCGGCACGGCGCCAGAGGCCGCATCGCCAGCGCATGCACGTCCGGTATGCCGCCGACCCGTATCGTCAAATCGAAACCATGCTCGATCGGATCGAGCAGCGCGTCGTCCACGGTCAGCATCGGCGCCAGTTGCGGGTGCGGCAGGCTGAATCGCGCCACGGCGTCGGCCAGCCACTCGCTGCCGAAACTGGACGGCGCCTGTATCCGCAGCGGGCCGGCCAGTTCGGCGCCACCCTGCGCGGCCTGGTTGACGGCCCGCGCCGCCTCCTGCGCCTGCGACACCGTCGCCATGCACGGCGCCAGGTAGGCCAGCCCGGCATCGGTCAGGCTCACCTCGCGCGTCGAACGGTGCAGCAGGCGCGCCTGCAGCTTGTCTTCCAGCTGCAGGATGGCCTTGCTGACCATGGCGCGCGTCAGCCCCAGGCGGCGGCCGGCCTCGCTGAAGCTGCGCAGCCTTGCCACCTCGACGAAAATCTCCATTGCCCGTAACTGGTCCATGGCCCGATTGTCTCCACATTGGCGACAATGTGTCAACCTTTTGCGGATTGTTAGGCCCGGAACCCGGACTTACAATGGCATCATCGATACTTCCCATCCGGAGCCCGCCATGCTGACAGACGCGCAAAAACAACAATTCCAGGCCGACGGCTACATCATCCTGCCAAACTTCAAGACGCCGCAGGAGATCGCCGCGCTGCGCGCGCGGGCCGCGGAGATTGTCAACGAATTCGACCCGAAAGGCGCCGGCATCTTCAGCACCATCGAACAGGAAAAGACCACCGACGACTATTTCCTCGGCTCGGACAACACGGTGCGCTGCTTCTTCGAGGAAGAAGCCTTCGGCCCGGACGGTGAGCTGAAACAGGACAAGTCGCTGTCGATCAACAAGATCGGCCACGCGATGCACGACCTCGACCCGGTGTTCCGCGCCTTCTCCACCGACGTGCGGCTGGCCGCCGTGGCGCGCGACCTCGGCCTGTCCGACGCCCAGGTCTGGCAATCGATGTACATCTTCAAGCAGCCCGGCATCGGCGGCGAAGTGCGCTGGCACCAGGACGCCACCTACTTCGACACCACGCCCGTCAGCGTCACCACCTTCTGGTTCGCGCTGGAAGACGCGACCCTGGACAACGGCTGCATGTGGGCCGAACCGGGCGGCCACCGCGGCCCGATGCGCGAACGCTTCCTGCGCAACGGCGACGACGTGCGCATGGAAAAACTCAGCGACATGCCATGGCCGGACAACAGCACCGCCGTGCCGCTCGAATGCAAGGCCGGCAGCCTGGTGTGCTTCCACGGCCTGCTGCCGCACTACAGCGCGCCCAACCGCTCGGCCGTCTCGCGCCATGCCTACACGCTGCACGTGACCGACGGCGCCACCGAATATTCGCCGCAGAACTGGATACAGCGCGACGCCGCCTTCCCGGTCCGAGGCTTCCTGTAATGCGCATCGAGATTTTTGCCGCCCACTGGGGCAACAACGAACTGGCGCCGCAGATATTCATCGACCGCGTCAAGCAGGCCGGCTTCGACGGCATCGAAATGTCGCTGCCGCTGGACGCCGCCGCGCGCGAGGACTGGACCGGCCGCATCGCCGCGGCAGGCCTCGGACTGATTGCAGCGCAGTGGGAAACGGTATTCCATCCGACCTTCGAGCCGCACAAGGCGGCGCTGGCCGAACTGCTGCACAATGCCTGCGCCGCCAGGCCGCTGCACGTGAACTCGCACACCGGCAAGGACTACTTCACGCCCGGGCAAAACCGCGAACTGCTGGAACTGGCGGCCGCCATCTCGCGCGAGCACGGCGTGCCCATCGTCCACGAGATCCACCGCAGCCGCTTCAGCGGCCATCCGATGCTGCTGCCCTACCTGCAACAGATGCCCGGGCTGGAGCTGACGGCCGACCTGTCGCACTGGTGCTGCGCCTGCGAATCGCTGCTGGAAGACCAACCGCAAACGCTGGCCGCCACGCTGCCGCACGTGCGCCACATTCATGCGCGCGTCGGCCACCAGCAAGGTCCGCAGGTGGCCGACTTCCGCGCGCCGGAAGCGCAGGCCGCGCTGCAGGCGCACCTGTCGTGGTGGGATGAGGTGATACGCCTGCGCCGCGCCGCCGGCGCCGAACGCATGACGCTGACGCCGGAATTCGGGCCCGTGCCGTACACGCAAACGCTGCCCTACACGCAAAAGGAAGTATCGAACGCCTGGGAGCTGAACCTGGCGATGCTGGACCTGCTGCGCCGCCGCTACAAAACCGAACCTGAAGCCTGGACGGCCGCGCCGTCCGGTGCCCGCATCGGCAGCACCAGCGTGACGGTGGTGCCGACGCCCTGCACGGATTCGACCTTGATGGTCCCGCGCAGCACGCCGGTGACAATGTTATAAACGATATTCATCCCCAGTCCCGAGCCGCCCTGTCCCAGCTTGGTGGTGAAGAAGGGATCGAAGATCTTGTGCAGCGTACCGGGCGACATGCCGACGCCGTCGTCCTTGAAGGTCAGCCGCACCATGTCGCCGGCCTCGCGTCGCGCCTCGATGGCGATGGTGCCGCAATCGCGGCCGTCAAAGCCGTGCAGCAGCGCGTTGCCGATCAGGTTGGTCAGCACCTGGCTCAAGCTGCCCGGATAGGAATCGAATTCCAGCCCCTCCGGCACGTCGGCGCTGACCAGGCACACATTGCGCCGCAGCTGCGCCGCATAGGTGGCCAGCGTGTCGTGCACCACCTCGTCGAGATGAAAGCGGCGCCGCTGGCCGCTGGCCTGGTCCACCGCCACCTGCTTGAACGACGTGATCAGGTCCGCCGCCCGCGTCAGCGAACTGTTCATGATGTCGCAAGCCTTGCGCGCGTCGGCCAGGTGCGCCTCCAGCGCCGAGCGTTTCAACCCGCCCTCATCCGCCAGCCGCCGCTCGAAATCGCGCACCATGTCGCTCAGGGCGCTGGCCGTCAACAGGCTGTTGCCGATCGGCGTATTCAGCTCGTGCGCCACGCCCGCCACCAGCGCGCCCAGCGACGCCATTTTTTCCGACGTCAGCAGATTGGTCTGCGCCTGCTTCAGCGTCTCCGCCACCACCGACAGGTCGCTGCGCGCCTGCTCCACATTGCCCTTCTGCCGTTCCAGCTCGGCCAGGCTGTATTCCAGGCCGTGCTTGGCGTCGACCACGCGCCGCGTCGACACCAGCAACGCGCCGATCAGCGCGCTGATGATGAAACCGGCCACGCCGATCAGCAGCACCGGCAGCGGATTGCGGCCGTAGCGCGCGCCGTCGTAGCCTTCGAAGCGCATCACCCAGCGCCGCTGGCCGACCGGCAGCATCTTTTCCGCCACCAGCCCGTCCAGCCGCGCGCCGCGCGGCTGATGGGTCTCGGCCTTGCCGTCGCTGTCGTACATCAGCGAGTCGGCGCCATGCGGCGTGGCGAGAACGTCGGACAGATAGCCGCTGTCTTCGATGCGCACGTGCAGGTGCTCCAGCAGCGACTGATCGATCACTTCGCGCATCAGCGTGTTGACGCGGAAGACGATGGCGACGAAACCGACCAGCGCCGCGCGCCGCTGTCCGACCGACTGCAGCGGCGCGCCGTTGCGGTACACCGGCGCGCGCGCCACGAATCCCGGTTCGCCGCTGGCATCCTGCACCAGCGTGATGCGCTCGGTGGCGACGATCTCGCCGGTGTCGCGGCCCAGCTCCAGCGCCTTCAGGTGCGGTGGCAGCGCGGCCAGGTCGAGGCCGAAGGCATTCTCGTTGCCTTTCAGCGGCTTGGTGATTTCAATGATGTAGTGCAGCGGACGGCGGCTGGCGGGATGGATGTGGAAGTCCGGATAACCCTGTGCATCGAGCGTGGTGTCGCCGCGCACCGCCTCGCTGAAGGCGGCCAGTTGCGCCTCCGGCACCGTGCGCACGAACTGGATCGCCTGGAAGCCGGGATAGCGCCGGTCCAGCTGCAGCTCGCTCAGGAAGCGGTCGAAGCGCGCGCGGTCGATGCGGTCTTCCAGCGCATACATGCCCTTGATCCCGAGCAGCATGTCGAAATAGGTTTGCAGCCGGACTTCGGCGTCGCGCCGGACCTTGTCGGCGTCGCGCTGGAAATTGGCCTTGGCTTGCTGATGCTGCGCCGTCGTCACCAGGTAACAGGTTCCCACCGTCAGGCAGATGCCGACGATGAAGGCCAGGTAGCCGCGCGAGCGTAGCATATGCGGAAGCATCGCTAGGCGGGATCGCTGTAGCGCTCCGCGATCGCCATGAATTCCTCCTCGACGGTCAGCATCGCGTCCACCACGTCCGGATCGAAATGCTCGCCGCTGCCCTGGCGTATCATCTCCATCGCCGTCTCGTGCGTGAAGGCCGGCTTGTAGACGCGCTTGGAGATCAGCGCGTCATACACATCGGCCACCGCCATCAGCCGCGCCGACATCGGAATCGCGTCGCCGGCCAGTCCTTCCGGATAGCCCGAGCCGTCGTACTTCTCCTGGTGCGAATAGGCGATCTCGCGCGCGTAGCGCAGGAAGGTGTTGGTGTAGCCCAGGCGGTTTTCGACGTCGACGATGGCGTCGCGCCCATACACCGTATGCATCTTCATCACGCTGAACTCCTCGTCGGTGAGCCGGTCGGGCTTGAGCAGGATGGCGTCCGGTATCGACACCTTGCCGATGTCGTGCAGCGGCGCGGCCTTGAACAGCGCCTTGATGCTGGCGTCGCTCAGCTCCTCCGAGAAGCGCTTGTGCGACTGCAGCTGGCGGCCCAGCGCGGCCACATAGTGCTGCACGCGGCTCAGGTGATTCGGCGTTTCGTATTCGCGCGTTTCGGCCAGCGAGGCCAGCGCCCAGATCATCGCGTCGAGCATCTGGCTCAGTTCCAGCGTCACTTCCTCGACCACGTGCTCGAGCAGGTTGCGCTGCTGCTTGAGCAGCTCGGTCGAGTGGCTCAGCCGCAGATGGGTGTCGACGCGGGCGCGCAACACGTCGCCGGCGACCGGCTTGGCGACGACGTCGGCGCCGCCCTCCTGGAAGGCGCGCGCCTCGTCCGGCTGCTGTTGCAGGAAAATGACAGGAATGCCCGCCGTGTCCGGGCTGGACTTGAGCTGATGGCACACGCTGTAGCCGCTCATGTCCGGCAGCGCCACGTCGAGCACCACCAGGTGCGGGCGCGGCACCTGCTGCATGACGTCCAGCGCGGCGCGGCCGCTGTTGGCCAGCATGACCTGGTACTGCTCCTGTAGCAGGCCGTTCATCAGGATCAGGTTGTCCGGCGCCTCGTCGACGATGAGCACGATGGCCTTTTTAATGTTCATCCGCCCCAACTCCCGATTGATTAGTTACTTCCACATCATAACCGAGCGGATTTACTCTCAAAACATTTTTTCTCTGTTAGCTTGCAATTGTATAGTGCACTACCTATACTGTGGTCATGGATACCAAAACCGCCCCACACACGCCATCCGCCGCCGTTCCCCAGCTGGACGGCCAGCTTTGCTTCTCGCTGTATTCGACTTCGCTGGCGATGAGCAAAATCTACCGCAAACTGCTGCGCCCCCTCGGCCTGACCTATTCGCAATACCTGGTCATGATGGTGCTGTGGGAGAAAAACGAACTGACCGTGTCCGAGGTCGGCGAGCGCCTGTTCCTCGATTCGGCCACGCTGACGCCGCTGCTCAAGCGCATGGAGCAGGCCGACCTGCTGACCCGCACGCGCGCCGCCAGCGACGAGCGCCAGGTCATCATCTCGCTCACGCCGCACGGCGACGCGCTGCGCCACGAGGCGGCCAAGCTGCCGCCGTCCATCCTGCAGGCGACCAAGTGCACGCTGGAGGAAGTGGTCAACATGAAGCAGCAGATCGACGCCCTGCGCGCCGGCCTGATGTCGGAGGCCTGAGCGCGCCGATGAGTACTTCCGCCCCGATCTTCACCCATCCGGCCCAGGTGGCCGACGCATTGCGCAAGGACGGCTATGCCGTGCTGCCGCCCCAGGACGTGGCGGCGCTGGCCGGCGTCACGCCGGACGCGCTGGACGCGCTGGCGCCCAGCTGGAACACGCTGGAACTGGACAACTACCTGAAGGACGGCGGCCGCTACCGGCGCCGCCGCCACTCTTGCTTTGTCCAGGACGGCGACAGCCTGACGCAGACGGCGCACCGAGCCCACTGGCAGCCGCTGGAATACAACGCGCTGCACGGCGGCATGAACCGCCTGTTCGAACCCATGCTGCCGGCCACGGTGGCGCAGCCGGCATGGCAGGCGCTGGTCGGCGCGCTGGGCCGGGTATGCAGCGCGGCCCGCCGCACCTCCACGCCGTGGTTCGTCGAGGCGCACCAGTTCCGCATCGACACCACGGACGGCATCGGCCGCCCGACGCCGGAAGGCGCGCACCGCGACGGCGTCGACTTCGTCGCCGTGATCCTGATCGGCCGCGAGCAGATCAAGGGCGGCGAGACGCGCATCTTCGAAGCCGACGGTCCCAACGGCAAACGCTTCACGATGACCGAGCCGTGGACCCTGCTGTTGCTGGACGATGCGACTGTCATCCATGAATCCACGCCGATCCAGCCGCTGGGTGCGCACGGCTATCGCGACACCCTGGTGCTGACCTGGCGCGCGGGCGGTTTCCAGGGACAGGAAACTCACCCCTGACGGACTAAATCCGATATAGTCACAACAGCCTATACTAAGCATCCAGGAGGGGTGGCCTGTGGACACCAGCTACGAAATACAGCCCGATGAGATAGAGATCCTCATCGTCGAAGACAGCCCGACCCAGGCCGAGCGCCTGCGCCGCCTGATCCAGTCCATGCGCTACGGCGCGCGGGTGGCCGGCAACGGTCAGCTGGCGCTGGAAGCGATCCGCGTGCGCAAGCCGGACCTGGTGCTGTCCGATATCGTGATGCCTGAAATGGACGGCTACGCGCTGTGCCGCGCGATCAAGAACGACCCCGAACTGCGCACCATCCCGGTCATCCTGGTGACCTCGCTGATGGATCCGAAGGACATCATCCGCGGCATCGAATGCGGCGCCGACAACTTCATCCGCAAGCCGTACGCGGAAGACTATCTGCTGAACCGCATCGGCCACATGCTGATGAACCAGAAGCTGCGCAAGAACCAGAATATGGAGATCGGCATCGCCCTGTACCTGGGCGATCAAAAACACTTCATCAACGCCGAACGCCAGCAGATCCTCGACCTGCTGATCTCCACCTACGAACAGGCGGTGCAGGTCAACAGCGAGCTGCAGGCGCGCGAACGCCAGGTGATCGAATTGAACATGCGGCTGGCGCACCACGCCGGCGAGCTGGAAACCATCAACCGCGAAATCGCGCTGAAGAACCTGGAGCTGGCCGAGGCGAGCCGCATGAAATCGGCGTTCATCGCCAACATGTCGCACGAGCTGCGCACGCCGCTGAACGCCATCATCGGCTTCACCGGCGCGCTGCTGATGAAGCTGCCCGGCCCGCTGACGGTCGAGCAGGACAAGCAGCTCAACACCATCCGCACCAGCGCGCGCCACCTGCTCTCGCTGATCAACGACATCCTCGACGTGGCCAAGATCGAGGCCGGCAAGGTCACGCTGGAACTGGAGACGGTGCGCTGCCAGGACCTGGTGCAGGACGTGGTCGACACGCTGCGGCCGTTGGCCGCGCAAAAAGGCCTGGAGCTGGAAGTGGCGCTGACCGACGAACCCATCGTGCTCGATACCGACCGCCGCGCGCTGACGCAGATCCTGCTCAACCTGGCCAACAACGCGATCAAGTTCACCGAGACCGGCAAGGTCAGCGTGACGCTGACGCAGCGTCAGGGGGAAAGCCTGGGACAGGACATCATCGAATTCTCGGTGGCCGACAGCGGCGCCGGCATCCGCGAGGAAGACCAGGCCAAGCTGTTCCAGGCGTTTTCGCAACTCGATTCGACCTCGACCCGCCACGCCGAAGGCGCCGGCCTGGGCTTGTACCTGTGCCAGAACCTGGCCAACCTGATCGGCGGCTCGCTGTTCTTCAAGAGCGATTTCGGCCACGGCAGCACGTTCACGCTGGCGCTGCCGAAACGCTGACCTGTGCGGCGCAGCATAAAAACTTTGGCATTTTTATACTGTAGAAGCTTAGACACCGTAGTTCTACGGTATTGCACCGCAACATAAATGAGGATATAGTGGGAACTGTCTCCTCCAACCGTTCGCTGAACATTGGAATTCAGCCCGCACCGTCAAGGTAGCGGGCATTTTTTTTGTCCTTCAGCTTCGCAGCAAATCCAGCTTGCCGCTCATGCGCGGCAGCGACGGGAACACCTGCACCAGCTGCTTGTCGCTCAGCCGCAAATGACGCTCGGCGACGGCCGCCAGCACGTTGCGGAAGTCGGTGGTGACCGGCAGGTCGCGCCCCTCGTTCAGGTCGGCGTCGCCGACGCCGCGCCAGTCGCCCAGCACCTTGCCGCCGGCCACGCCGCCGCCCAGCACCCACATCACGTTGCCATGGCCATGATCGGTGCCGCCGTTGCCGTTCTCGCGCGCGGTGCGGCCGAACTCCGACATCACGACGATGGTGGTGTCGTCGAACAGGGGCCCCAGCCGCTGCGCCAGCACCGCCAGCCCCTGCCCCAGCGGCTGCAGGCGATTGGCCAGCTGGCCGCGCGCCGCGCCCTGGCTGGCGTGCGTGTCCCAGCCGCCCAGCGCCACGAAGGCCAGCTGGATATTCGGATCGTTGCGCATCAGCGCCGCCAGCCGCGCCGCGTCGTCGGGGAAGCCGTTCGGCAGCGGCGCGCCGCCGTTCGCGGCCTGCATCTCGGTCGACATCCCGCCCCCGCCCATGCCGCCGCCGACCATCTTGCCGGCCGCCGCATCCATCACTTCCCTGTGCGCGTCCTGGCCCTGCTGGTAGGCCGCGCCGAAGCGCTCGTTGCCCGCATACAGCTGATCAAAGGCCTTGCTCACCGCCGGCCGGTCCAGCACATTGGCCTTGGTGCCGGCCGCGCCGTTGGCCAGGTTGACCGCCACCGCGCGGCCCGACAGGATGCGCGGCATGGTCGGGCCGATGCTCAGCGCGCGCGTCGGCGTGGTGGCGCCGGGCAGCGCCGCCACCAGCCGGTTCATCCAGCCGTCCTGCGTGCTCTTGACACCGGGCGTGGCAGATTCCATGTAGTCCTGCGCATCGAAGTGCGAGCGCGTGGCGTCCGGCGAGCCGCTGGCGTGGACAAAGGCCAGCTTCTTCTGCTCCCACAGCGGCAGCAGCGGCGCCAGCGCCGGATGCAGGCCGAAGTAGCCGTCCAGGTTCAGCGCGCCGCCGTCCTCGCCCGGCCTGGCCAGCGCGATGGTCGGCCGCAGCCGCGCGTAATTGGCATCGGCCACCGGCGCCACCACGTTGAGGCCGTCGACGGCGCCTCGCAGCATGATGACGATCAGCTTGCGGCCGGTGGCCTTGTCGCCCGCGGTGGCGGACGTCGCCGCCCAGGCGCCGCGGCCCAGCGGTATCATCAGGCCGGCGCTGGCGGCCAGCGTATTGAGGAAGTCTCTGCGTTGCATGGTGAACTCCGAGGTGATTAGCGCTGCATGAAATCGGGACTGCCCAGCAGCATGGCCGCGCGCAGCGGTTCGGGACTGCCGGCGATGGCGAGCTGCGTCTTGGGCGAGATCGAACCGCCCAGCGTGGCCTGCAGCGCCTGCGCATCCAGTGCCGGCGCCAGCATCGTGGCGAAGCCGATGCGGCGGCTCAGCGCGTCGGGATTGAGCCATGCGTCCTGCGTGTTCTTGTAGCCGTCCGGCGTCTGGCAGCCATACAGCGGCATGCCGAGGCGGTTCAGTACGCCCATCGTCTGCTTGATGTCGGTGACGGGCGCGGCGCTGGCGCGGGCGGCGGAAATCACGTACTGATAAGGCGTCTTGAATTTCGCGCCCACCGCTTCCGGCGCCATGAACTCGGCGCTGGTGAGCATCGTGCGCAGCACGGTGCGGATATCGCCTTTGCTGTCAAGGTAACTTTTGGCCATGCGGTCGACCAGAGCGGGAGGCGGCTGGTCCTGCACGAAGTACTGCGCCAGCTGGAAGCTCAGGTGATGCGCGGTGGCCGGCAGCATCGCCAGCACGTCCAGCGCATACTCGCCCTCCTCCTGGCCGCCGGCCTTGATGCGGCGGCCCAGCCAGACCTTGTCGTCGCGGTCGTGGCGCGCCGGATCGAAGGCGAAGGTGCGGTTGCGCGCGGCCAGCTCGCGCTGGTCGTAGGTCCAGCCGGTCAGCATGCGCGCCAGTTCGGTGACGTCCTTCTGCGTGTAGCCGCTGTCGACGCCCATGGTGTGCAGCTCCATCAGCTCGCGCGCATAGTTTTCATTCAGGCCGCTGCTCTTGGCCTTCTGGCCGCCCTGCTTTTTGCCGCGCGGGACATAGCCGTTGGCGGTCGAGACCCAGTTGTCCAGGTAGTACAGCATCGCCGGATGATGCGCGGTGGCGCCCAGCAGATCGCGGAAATTCCCCATCGCGTAAGGACGGATCGCATCGCGCTCGTAGCTGGCGACCAGCGCCCGGTCGACGCCCTTGCCGGAAAAGACGTTGAAGTGGTTGAACCAGAAATCGACCATCACCTCCTGCAACTGGTTCGGGCTGTCGACCGCGCGGGCGATGCGCGCCTCCGCCGTCTGCTGCGTGATCGCGGTGACCACCTCGCGCCGCCTGGCCTTGTCCTCGTCGGACTCGTTCTTCGCCATGCCGCGCACGGCCAGGAAGCGGCGCAGCACTTCGCCGGCAGGCTGCTGCGCCGCGTCGAGGCTGGCCAGGCGTCCGGTCAGCGCCGGCGGCAGCGGCGCGGCGGCATTGAGCTGCTCGTCGATGTAGCGCTGCACGCCCATCTGCGTCACGCGCTCGATGTCGCCCGGCTTGGGACCGTAGGCGATGCGGTTCAGCACATGGGCCGCGGCCTGTTCGGGCGCCAGCGGCGTCGGGGTGGCGGCGACGGCGGCGGTGGCGGACGCCATCAGTGCGGCGGCGGCAATCCAGCGTGTCATGGTCATGGCGGCACTCCATTCAGGAAATATTTCCTTTATAACGCAATATCCTCGCCGCTCAAACGACTCCCATGTATCGATTGTAACGGCCTGTTACGGTAACTTCAGCAATAAATTAAACAATCGATTTACTTATATCAATTGTTTAAATTATGTGTTGTAATGCCGCAATGAATCCTAAACCTACTTCCATCGATACCAGCCAGCCAGCCGAAGAAGGCCGCAAGCCACGCTCGGACGGCGAGCAGTCGCGCGAGCGCCTGCTGCTGGCGGCCATGCGGCTGTTTGCCAGCCAGGGCTTTTCCAAGACCTCGACGCGGGAAATCTCGCAGGCGGCCGGCGCCAACGTCGCGGCCATCAGCTACTACTTCGGCGACAAGGCCGGCCTGTACCAGGCCTGTTTCGGCTCCATGTGTTCGCCGTCGCCGGAGAACATCGCCATGTTCGACCAGCCGCACTTCACGCTGCGGCAATCGCTGGAGGGCTTCTACCGGCAGATGATGGCGCCGCTGATGGCCGGCGAGGATGCGCAACTGCTGCTGCGTTTGTTTTATCGGGAGATGCTGGAACCCACCGGGCTGTGGGAGCAGGAAATTCAAAACAATATCAAGCCGGAGCATCTGGCGATGGTCGGAGTGTTGAGCCGCCATCTGGGGCTGGAGCAGCCCACCGACGCTGCGCACCGGCTGGCGTACGCCATCGTCGGCATGGCGCTGCAGATCATGATCGGGCGCGATGTCGTCAACGCCATCACGCCGCACATGCTGGAGTCCACGGACACGATCGCACATTGGGTGGACCATCTGGTCGGCTATGCCGAAGCCTTGGTCAACGCCGAAAAACTCAAAATCCAAAAAGGGAAAGCATGAAGATATTCTTACGCGCGGCGGCACTGGCCGTCGCCGCGGCGCTGGCCGGCTGCGCCACGCAGGCGCCCGCGCCGCACGTGGCCGCGCAGGCGCCGCAGCAGTGGCAGGCGCCGCTGCCGCACAATGGCAGCCAGGCCGACCTGGCCAGCTGGTGGAAGCAGCAGTCCGATACGCTGCTGGTGCAGCTGATCGAATCGGCGCAGGCGGTCAGCCCGACCGTGGCCTCGGCCGGCTCGCGCATCGCGCAGTCGCGCTCCGAGCGCGTGGCGGCCGGTGCGGCGCTGGCGCCGTCGCTCGATGCGGCGGCCAGCGTCAGCCGCTCGAACCAGCAATCGGCACTGCCGACCGGGACCACCTCGCAGGCGGCCCTGCAGGCTTCGTGGGAGATCGACCTGTTCGGCGGCAAGCGGGCGGCGCGCGATGCGGCGCAGGCGCGGCTCGACAGCGCGCACGCCGGCTGGCACGATGCGCGGGTGTCGGTGGCTGCCGAGGTGGCGAACCAGTACTACGGCTTGCGCGCCTGCGAGCAGCTGCTGGCGGTGGCGAAGCAGGATGCGTCGTCCCGCGCCGATACGGCCCGCCTGACGGAGCTGAGCGCCAAGGCCGGCTTCCAGTCCCCCGCCAGCATGGCGCTGGCCCGCGCCAGCGCGGCCGACGGCAACAGCCGTTACATCGCCCAGCGCGCCGTTTGCGATGTCGACGTCAAGGCGCTGGTGGCGCTGACGGCGATGCCGGAGCCTGAGCTGCGGCAGAAGCTGGCCGCGGGCGCGGCATCCGCCGCGGTGGCGCCGTCGATCGCGATCGCGGAACTGCCGGCACGCACGCTGAGCCAGCGGCCCGACGTGTTCACCGCCGAACGCGAAGTGACGGCGGCCAGCGCCGATGTCGGTTCCGCGCAGGCGCAGCGCTACCCTCGCCTGACCTTGTCGGGCGCGGTCGGCGTGGCCAACTTCCGCACCGGCGGCGAGAACACCAAGACCGACACCTGGAACATCGGCCCGGTCTCGCTGTCGCTGCCGATCTTCGACGCCGGCACGCGCCGCGCCAACGTCGACGCGGCCAGCGCCCGCTACGACGCCGCCGTCTCGGCCTACCGCGCCACCGTGCGCCAGGCCGTCAGCGAAGTCGAACAGGCGCTGGTCAACCTGGACGCCACCGGCGAACGCGCCACCGACGCGCAAACCGCGCTCGAAGGCTACCGCGTCAACTTCACCGCCGTGGAAGACCGCTACAAGAACGGACTGGCCAGCCTGTTCGAACTGGAGGACGCGCGCCGCACCCGCCTGTCCGCCGAACAAACCGTCATCAACCTGCAGCGCGAACGCAGCGCCGCCTGGGTAGCGCTGTACCGCGCCGCCGGCGGCGGCTGGACCGCCCCGACCGACGGCGCCCCCGCTGTCGCCGACATCAGCGTCAACTAAAAGAACGACATCATGAAAAATCTGAAAACCAAGCTGCAACCCGTCGCTGTCGCCCTGCTGGCCGTGTTCGCCATCGGCGGCACCGGCATCGCTTTGTACTCGCCCGCCACGCAGGCGGCCGACGACAAGAAAGCCGCCACCGCCAAGCCGGCGCTGACCGTCACCACCACCAAGCCGGTGGCCGCGCGCCTGCCGATCAAGCTGGCGGCCAACGGCAACGTCGCCGCCTGGCAGGAAGCGAGCGTCAGCAGCGAATCGAACGGCTTGCGCCTGACTGAAGTGCGCGTCAATGTCGGCGACGTGGTCAAGGCCGGCGACGTGCTGGCCGTGTTCTCGGCCGATACCGTCAACGCCGACCTGGCGCAGGCGAAAGCCGCCGTGCAGGAAGCGGAAGCCAACGCCGCCGACGCCGTCGCCAACGCGGCCCGCGCCCGCACGCTGCAAAACACCGGTGCCCTGAGCGCGCAGCAGATCAGCCAGTACACCACCGCCGAACAAACCGCCAACGCCCGCATCGCCTCGGCCAAGGCCGCGCTGGCGAGCCAGCAGCTGCGCCTCAAGTACACCAAGGTGGTGGCGCCGGACAGCGGCGTGATTTCCGCGCGCAGCGCCACCGTCGGCGCCGTGTCCGGCCCCGGCACGGAACTGTTCCGCATGATCCGCCAGGGCCGCCTTGAATGGCGCGCCGAAGTGGTGGCCGCCGACCTGCGCAACCTGAAGACCGGCACCAGCGCCGTCGTCAAGGCCGCCAACGGCAGCGAAGTGACCGGCAAGGTGCGCATGATCGCGCCGACCGTCGACACGCAAACCCGTTCGGCATTGGTCTACGTCGACCTGCCCGCCAGCGCCGGAGCCAAGGACGCGCCGTTCAAGGCCGGCATGTTCGCCAGCGGCCAGTTCGAACTGGGCACCTCGGATGCGATGACCTTGCCGCAGCAGGCCATCGTCGTGCGCGACGGCTTCAGCTTCGTGTTCCGCCTGAACGCCGACCAGCATGTCAGCCAGATCAAGGTGCAGCCGGGCCGCCGCCTGGGCGACCGCATCGAAGTGCTGGGCGGCCTGACCGCCGACTCGCAGGTGGTGGTGCGCGGCGCCGGCTTCCTCAACGACGGCGACCTGGTGAACAACGTCGCCGAATCGTCGCCGGCCGCCGCCAAGCTGGCTGCCAAGTAAGGACGCGCCATGAACTTCTCTTCCTTATCGATCAAGAACCCGATCCCGGCGATCATGCTGTTCGCCTTGCTGACGCTGGCGGGCATGCTGGCCTACAAGGCCAATCCGGTGCAGGACTTCCCGGACATCGAACTGCCCATCGTCACCATTGTCGCCACCTTGGACGGCAGCGCGCCGGCCCAGCTGGAAACCGAAGTCGCGCGCAAGATCGAAGACTCGGTGGCCACGCTGCAAGGCGTGAAGAACATCTACACCACGGTGCTCGACGGCGTCTCGACCACCACCGTTGAATTCATCCTGGAGAAGCAGATCTCCGACGCCGTCAACGAGGTGCGCGACGCGGTGGCCCGCGTCAAGGCCGACATGCCGGCCGAGCTGCGCGACCCGACGGTGACCAAGGCGTCCACCGCCGGCCGCGTGATCCTGACCTTCACCGCATCGGCCGCCAAGACCACCGGCGAACAGCTCGACAACCAGGAACTGAGCTGGTTCGTCGACAACACCGTCGCCAAGCGCCTGCTGGCGGTGCCCGGCATCGGCGCGGTCAAGCGCGTCGGCGGCGTGTACCGCGAGATCCGCGTGGAGCTCGACGACGCCCGCATGGCGGCGCTGCGCGTGTCCGCGCTGGACGTGTCGCGCCAGCTGCGCCTGGTGCAGAAGGAAGCCCCGGGTGGACGCGGCGACATCAGCGGCGCCGAGCAATCGGTGCGCACCATCGGCACCGTCAAGAGCGCGGCCGAACTGGCGGCGATGGACCTGCCGCTGCCGGACGGCCGCCGCATCCGCCTCGACCAGGTGGCCACCGTCACCGACACCGTCGCCGAACCGCGCGCCGTCGCGCTGCAGGACGGCGTGCCGGTGATCGGCTTTGAAATCTTCCGCACCAAGGGCGCCAGCGAAGTGGCCGTCGCCAAGGGCGCCCGCGCCGCCATCGAGGAACTGCAGAAGAACAATCCGAAAGTGGCGCTGGCACAGGTGATCGACAACGCCTTCCCGGTCGAGGAAAACTTCACCGGCTCGATGGAGCTGCTGTACGAAGGCGCCATCCTGGCGGTGCTGGTGGTGTGGTGGTTCCTGCGCGACTGGCGCGCCACGCTGGTGGCCGCCGCCGCGCTGCCGCTGTCGGTGATGCCGGCCTTCCTCGGCCTGTACCTGTTCGGCTACACGCTCAACACCGTGACCCTGCTGTCGATGGCGCTGGTGGTCGGCGTGCTGGTCGACGACGCCATCGTGGAAATCGAAAACATCGCGCGCCACCTGCGCATGGGCAAGACGCCGATGGAAGCGGCGATGGAAGCGGCCGACGAAATCGGCATGGCCGTCATCGCCACCACCTTCGCGCTGGTCGCCGTGTTCCTGCCGACCGCCTTCATGGGCGGCGTGCCCGGCCTGTTCTTCAAGCAGTTCGGCTGGACCGCCGTGGTGGCGGTGCTGGCATCGCTGGTGGTGGCCCGCCTGCTGACGCCAATGATGGCGGCCTACATCCTCAAGCCCGCCATCCACGGCGAGGAAAAAGACGGCTGGCTGATGACGCGCTACATCCGCGTGATGCGCTGGTGCCTGACGCACCGGCTGGTGACGGCGATCGCCTCGGCGCTGTTCTTCGCCGGCTCGATCATGCTGGTGGGCCTGCTGCCGACCGGCTTCGTGCCGGCGGCCGACCGCGCTCAGACGCAGATCAACCTGGAACTGCCGCCCGGCTCCACGCTGGCCGAAACCGGCGTGGTGGCCGAGCGCGCGCGCCAGGCCGCGATGCAGGTCAAGGGCATCAAGGCCGTGTTCAGCTCCATCGGCGGCGGCTCGTCCGGCGACGCCTTCGCGCCCGGCGCGGCGGCCGAGGCGCGCAGCGCCGTGCTGACGCTGACCACCGTCCACCGCAACAAGCGCAAGGAATCGATGGCAGACCTGGAAGCGGAAATCCGCCACAAGCTCGACGCGATTCCCGGCGCCCGCTTCAAGGTGGGCCCGCCGGACAACGGCGTCAAGATGCAGCTGGTGCTGCGCAGCGAAGACCCGGTGGCGCTGAAGGAAACCGCGCAAAAGGTCGAACGCGAAATGCGCACGCTCAAGGGCGTCGGCAACGTGCGCTCCAGCGCCTCGCTGGTGCGTCCCGAGATCATCGTCACGCCGGACTTCGCCAAGGCCGCCGACCTGGGCGTGACCGCCTCGTCCATCGGCCAGACGGTGCGCGTGGCCACCGCCGGCGACTACGACACCGACCTGACCAAGATGAACCTGCCGGAGCGCCAGGTGCCGATCCGCGTCAAGCTGCCGGACGCCGTGCGCGCCGACCTCGACGCCATCGGCCGCCTGACGGTGCCGGGCAAGAACGGTCCGGTGCTGCTGGCCACCGTCGCCACCATCACGATGGAGAGCGGCCCGGCGCAGATCAACCGCCTGAACCGCAGCCGCAACGTCACGCTGGAAGTGGAGCTGGGCAAGCGTTCGCTGGGCGAGGTCAACGCCGAGGCGCGCGCGCTGCCGTCGATGAAGAGCCTGCCGCCGTCGGTGAAGATCGCCGAACTGGGCGACACCCAGGAGATGGCCGCGCTGTTCGCCAGCTTCGGCATCGCCATGCTGATCGGCGTGCTGTGCATCTACTGCGTGCTGGTGCTGCTGTTCAAGGACTTCATGCAGCCGATGACCATCCTGGCCGCGCTGCCGCTGTCGATCGGCGGCGCCTTCGTGGCGCTGCTGATCACCGGCCGCGCGCTGTCGATGCCGTCGATGATCGGCCTGATCATGCTGATGGGGATCGTTACAAAGAACTCAATCTTGTTGGTTGATTATGCTATTCTGGCACGTCAGGAAGGCATGAGCCGTTTCGATGCGCTGGTCGACGCCTGCCACAAGCGCAGCCGTCCGATTCTGATGACGACCATCGCGATGGGCGCCGGCATGA
Organism: Duganella sp. Dugasp56; assembly: GCF_047304105.1. Taxonomy (NCBI): domain Bacteria; kingdom Pseudomonadati; phylum Pseudomonadota; class Betaproteobacteria; order Burkholderiales; family Oxalobacteraceae; genus Duganella; species Duganella sp. Dugasp56. Next base: position 26,460 of record NZ_JBGLYQ010000046.1, on the reverse strand, counting down.
TGCCGCTGGCGCTGGGCTGGGGCGCCGATCCGAGCTTCCGTTCGCCGATGGCGATCACGGTGATCGGCGGCCTGATCACATCGACGCTGTTGAGCCTGCTGGTGGTGCCGGCCGTGTTCACCTACATCGACGACCTCGAGCACTTCCTGAAACGCGTGATGGGCAAGCTGCGCCGCCAGCCGGCGGCCTCGCCCGAGCAGGAAACCGTGCCGTCGCTGCGCAAGATCGCCGGCGGCGGTCATTAAGCACAGCATCTGCGAGGAGACCGACATGGAATACACGATACAAGATCTACCGGAAGTGCGGGTAGCCTACCTGCGCTACAAGGGCCCGTTCGGCGCGCCGATCGGCGAGTTCTGGAAGGAAGTGTTTGCGCCATGGCAAAAGGCCTGCGGCCTGGTGAACAAGGTGACGTACGGCGTGGCGCAGGACGACCCGGCCACCACGCCGCCGTCCGAATGCCGCTACGACGCCTGCGTCGAGGTCTCGGCCGACTATCCGATCAGGGAGCCGGCCAGGGAAGCCCATATCCCCGCCGGCCGCTACGCCGTGGCCAGGTTCAAGGGCAGCGGCGCCGACGTGCCGGGCGCCTGGGGCGCGTTCTTCGGCCAGCTGCACGCCGAAGGCAAGGCCGACGCCGGCCCCTGCTTCGAACGCTACCCGGCCGACTTCGCGATGGATCCGGCCACCGGCGTGTTCGAAGCGGAGTTCTGCATCCCCGTCAAGTAAGGCGCCTTCCTCCACGTCCCGTATCCCGGCACCTTCCGTTTCACCATGCGGCACCGCAGCATATTATTGCCAGCAAAATCGGCGAATATGCGATACTCGCCGGGTACAACGGGAGTGCCAGGGACAATGACGTTTTTTCAGAAATTGCTTCGATCGCCGAGGGCGATCTCCGCGCCTTACGGGCGGGTCATGCTGGCCAAGACCACGCAGCTTGGCGACCTCGTCATCAGCCTGCCGATGGCCGCCGCCCTGAAGCAGCGCGACCCGCATTGCACCGTGATCCTGCTGACCAACCGCCGCACGGTGGAAATCGCCCGCCGCTGCCCGGACGTGGACGAGGTCTACGCCGCTCCCGAATCCGACGAAGAACTGACCGCCCTGCTGGTGTCGCTGAAGCTGGATATCTTCGTCCAGGTGAACACCTGCCGCAGGCTGGCGCGGGGCGCCTGCGACGCCGCCGTGCCGGTGCGCATAGGCTCGCTGTTCCGGGTCTACAACTGGCGCCGCTGCACCCACCTGGTGGCGATCTCCGCGCCCACCTCGGGCCTGAACAAGCGGCTGCTGGACCTGCAGTACCTGCGGCCGCTCGGCATCGTCATCGACGACCAGCAGACCTTGCCCGCGCTGTGCCGCCTGACGCCGCCGCAACGGATCGCCGAGGCGGTGGCCGAGCTGCATCCCGGCCATTTCGCGCAGGGACGCAAGACCGTCATCCTCAGCCCCGCGCTGGTGACGGCCAAGTCGCACCAATGGCCGCTGGCCTATTACACCAAGCTGATACGCAGCATCGATCCGCAGCTGGTGCACTGGTTCATCTGCGGCACCAACGAAGACCGCGAAGCCTTGCAGCCGCTGCTGCTGCGCCATTCCGAGGCCGGCAATGTGACCAACCTGGTCGGCAAGATGTCGCTGACCGAGTTCATGGGCTTCATGAGCCATTGCGACGGCCTGGTGGCCGGCAGCACCGGCCCGCTGCACCTGGCGGCGGCGCTGGGCATCAACACGCTGGGCCTGTTCCAGTCGCGCAAGGTGGACATCCACCGCTGGCGGCCGCTGGGCGAATCGGCCAGCGTGATCCACAGCGGCGTGCGCTGCCGCGGCGAGCGCAGGGTATCGGAGGCCGCCAGCAACCAGGCCGTGCCCTGCCCCTGCATGACGGCGATCCAGCCCGAGACGGTGGCCTCGCACGTGATGGGCTGGTTCATGCCCCCGCATCTTGATCGCGCTCTTACATCAGAGTAAAGTAGCCTGATTACTTCAGGAGCCCCATATGAAACGTGTCACCGGTATTGGCGGTGTGTTCTTCAAATCCCCAGACCCGAAGCGGCTGGCCGAATGGTACCGGGTCCATCTTGGATTGAATGTCGAGGCATGGGGCGGCGCCTCTTTCCAGTGGTCCAATCCGGACAACCCAGGCGGCACGGGAACCACAGTGTGGAATCCGTTCAAGGCGGACACCGATTACTTCGCTCCGAGCTCCTCCGCCTTCATGATCAACTACCGCGTCGACGACCTGCACGCCCTGCTGGCCGCGCTGCGCGCCGAAGGATGCCAGGTGCTGGACAAGGTCGACGAATCGGAATACGGCAAGTTCGGATGGGTAGTGGACCCGGACGGCAACAAGGTCGAGTTGTGGCAACCACCGCAAGGCCAGTGAGTTCATGAAAATACGACGTTGCGCTGTACTGTACATCGAACCACGCGAAGAACTCGCCATCGATTGGTCCTCCCTGTTTGCCGGTTCCACCACGCTGGCCGCCAGCACGCGCTGGCTGGCGCTGGCGCCGCACCTGGACCGCGAAATCGAAGTCGATGCCGCCGACCTGGCCGCCATGGCCGCCGTCAGCCAGACGGTCTGGTCCGAACTGGAGGCATGCGAGCAGTGCCACGGCGCCGCCTGCGTCGCGCGCCTGCTGGAGCTGGGCCTGCTGATCGGCGACGCGCCCGAACACGAGGCCCTGCGCGAACGCGACGAAACCCTGCGCGCCCAGCACTGGCGGCCGCTGGCGGCGCTGGCCCACACCTTCTCGCGCTGGCACGACGTGCGCACCGAAACCGGCATGGAAGCGCCCAGCTTCCAGCAGCTGCTGGACCGCCACGGCACGCCGCCGGCGCCGACGATGGACCTGGGCACGCCCGCCAGCGCCTTCAAGCTGCCCAAGGCCGCCAGCGGCATCCTCGATGAAACGCTGATGAAGCGCTACACCGGCCGCAATTTCGACACCGGTGCCAGCCTGCCGCTGGCCGTGGCGGCGCGCCTGCTGCAACGCACCTTCGGCGCGCAGGAACAGCGCCAGGTGGGGCCGCACGCCGACGTGCTGAAAAAAACCAGCCCGTCGGGCGGCGGCCTGCATCCGGTCGAGGCCTTCGTGCTGGTGCAGCGCATCGCCGGCGTGACGCCGGGACTGTACTACTATCATCCGACCGAGCACGAGCTGCGTCCGCTGCGCACCATGGAAAGCGACGAAGCGGCAGCCGTGGCGCTGCAAATGGTCGCCGAGCAGCAATGGCTGGCCGACGCGCCCATGCAGGTGGTGATGGTGGGAAGGATAGAACGCAGTTTCTGGAAGTACCGCAATCACCAGAAGGCCTACCGCGCGCTCGCGCTCGATGCCGGCCACCTGTCGCAGACGTTCTACCTGCTGGCGGCGGAAGCGGGCTTGCCCGCGTTTATCACGGCCGCCATCAACGACGTCGATATCGAACGGATGCTGGATCTGGACCATCTGCGCCATGCCGTCATCGCGGTCTGCGGCTGCGGGCCGGCATCCACCGGCCCGCGCAATATGGTCGAACTGCGCTACGGAGAAACCGGCCTGGGCTGACGCCAAGCCGGCTTATAACGCCAACTCAGGCGGCGGAGCCGCCTGACAGCAGGAAGATCACCATGGTGTCCTCACCGACGATGCTGCTGTGCATCGCGGTCTGGTCGGCTACGATGCTGTCCTTGGACGGCAGGCTGCGCACGGCAGGCACCTGCGCCGGGTCGAGCGAGATGCCCAGGCCGCCAAGTGCGCCCACCGGATCGCGCAGCATGTGATCGCGGAAAGCATCGTCCTTGGCCAGTTTGTCGAGTACCGTGCTGAGTTCGTCTGAAGTATGCTTGGTCATTTATAGTTGTCCCTAGTTTATGGATGGAATGAAGCGTTGCTGCCGATCCATGCTACGGTAAACCATGCTCCTTGCCAAGCAACTTAATGTTGCGCCACACCGTCCAGCGCGTGCACCCCGTCGATCACCGTTTCCAGCGCCGCGCCAAAGGCCGCCAGCGCCTCGTCGAGCTGGGTTAGCCGCGGCGGCAGCAGCAAATTCTCCAGTCCGCCGGCGGCGCGGTGCAGTTCGGCCATCGACAAATTGCCGGCCGCGCCACGAATCTTGTGCACCAGCACCGAGGCCTCCTCGAAGTCGCCGCTGTCGATGGCTTCCAGCAGCTGTTGCGGAGTGGCCTCGAATTCCCGGGCAAATTTGTTCAGCAAGATCATCACCAATTGACCATTGCCGCCCAGCCGGGCCATCGCGTCCTGCATGTCGACGCCGGGGACATTCGGCGCCGCATCCTGCGCCGCCGTTGGCGCGGCCACCACCACCCGGTCCGGATCCAGCCGTATCCAGCTGGCCAGCACGCCGAACAGCCGTTCCGGGTCGATCGGCTTGGTCACGTAATCGTTCATGCCCATGGCCAGGCTGTTCTCGCGGAAGCCGGCCACCGCATGGGCGGTCATCGCGATCACCGGCAGGCTCGCCTGCTGCAGCTTGGCGCGGATGCGGGCGGTCGCCTCGTAGCCATCCATCTCCGGCATCTGGATATCCATCAGCACCGCATCGTAGCGGCCGCTGTCGACCATGTGCACCGCGTCGACGCCGTTGCCGGCCAGTTCGACCTGCACGCCGGCGCGCATCAGCACTTCGCGCGCCACCTGCTGATTGATGACGTTGTCGTCGACCACCAGCACGCGGGCGCCGGCGATGCGCAATGCCGCCTCGGACAAGGCCACCGGCTCCGGCTCCGGCAGCGCCGGCTCGGCGGCCTCGAAGCCCAGCGCCAGCAGCACGCTGTTGATCAACTGGGGCGGATGCACCGGCTTGGCCAGGCAGGCGTGGATGCCCGCCTCCGCTGCCGCCTGCACGATGGGCTCGCGCGCGAAGTCGGTGACCATCAGCACCACCGGCAAGGCGCGCCACGCCGGCTCGGCGCGGATGCGGCGCGACGCCTCGATGCCGTCCACTTCGGACAGGTGGCTGTCCATCAGCACCAGGTCGGCCGGCTGCTCCCGCAGCACCTGCATGGCGGCCGCGGCCGATGCGGCGGAATCGGTCGCGAAGCCGGCGCTGCGCAGTTGCCGCTCCAGCATCTCGCGCGCCGGCGCGCAGTCGTCGACGATCAGCACGCGCTTGCCGGCGGCGCCTTCGGGCAGCGCCGGCAAGCCGTCCGGCTCGTCCGCCAGGCAATGCAGCGCCACGCTGAAATGGAAACAGCTGCCGCTGTCGGGCAGGCTGTCGATGCCGATGACGCCGCCCATGGCCTGCACCAGCTGCTGCGAAATGGCCAGCCCCAGGCCCGTGCCGCCATACAGCCGCGTGGTGCTGGTGTCGGCCTGGCTGAAGGCGCGGAACAGGCGCGCCTGCTGGTCGGGGCTGATGCCGACGCCGGTATCCGCCACCGAGAAGCGCAGCCGCACCTGGCCATCCATGGCACCGGCCGGGCCGTCCAGTTCGACGCGCAGCACGATGTGGCCGCGCGCGGTGAATTTGAGCGCGTTGCCCACCAGGTTGACCAGCACCTGGCTCAGGCGCAGCGGATCGCCGGACAGCCGGGTCGGCACGGCGGGATCGGCCCAGGCCACCAGTTCCAGGCCTTTTTCCGCCGCGCGCCAGGAGAACAGGTCGGCGACCTGGCTCAGCGTGTCGGACAGCTCAAAGGGCACGTTTTCCAGTTCCAGCTTGCCCGATTCGATCTTGGAAAAGTCCAGCACGTCGTCGATGATGCCGAGCAGGTTCTGCCCCGCCCGGCCGATCTTGTTGAAGTAGTCGCGCGGCTTGGCCGGCAGGTCCAGGTAGGTGCCCAGGCCGGCGAAGCCGAGGATGGCGTTCATCGGCGTGCGGATCTCGTGGCTGATGTTGGCCAGGAAGTCGCTCTTGGCGCGGGTCGATGCCTCGGCGTCGGCGCGCGCCTGCTGGATCGCGCGGATCGCGTGGGCCTTCTGGAAGGCCGAGACGAAAGGCTCCTTCAGCGCCTTGAACATGTCGAGGTCGCCGCCGGCGAACGGCGCGTCCTGCTCGAACACCAGGTAGCCCTGCAACTGCTGCTCGACGCAGATGCGCACGGCCAGCACGGCGCCGGCCCGGCTCAGGAACATGTCCGGCGCGATGCTGTCGGCCGCGTCGACCAGCTGCGCATGGGCCTCGGCCAATGTCATGCCGGCACGCGCCAGCGGCACGCCGTCCGGCCAGCCGGCGCGCAGCGCCAGCGCGGCCTCGCCGGCCTCGCCGGCTTCGCCGATCAGCGCATACGCCATGCGCACCGCGCCGATCGCGCTCGATTCGCGCAGGATGGTGTTCAGCAGGGCGTCGAAGTCCAGCTGCTCGTTGATCGACTTGACGATGGCGTGCACCCGCTCCAGGTGGCGCGTGCGCGAATACACCTGCAGCTGGAGTTCGATCTGCGCGCGCTGCAGCTGGCGCACGCGCCAGCGGTACAGGCCCCAGCCCAGCGCCAGGATCGCCAGCACGCCGCCCGAGCGTGCCCACCAGGTCTGGTACCAGGCCGGCAGGAACTCCAGCGTCATGCTCAATTCCTGCGGGCTCCAGACGCCTTCGCGGTTGCTGCCGCGCATGCGCAGCCGGTAGCGTCCGGGCGCCACGTTGGCATAGGTGGCGATGCGGTGGTTGGCATCCTTTTCCACCCAGTCCTTGTCATAGCCTTCGAGACGGAAGGCGTAGCGGTTGCGCTGGCTGGCGGAAAAATCCAGCGCAGCCACTTCGATTTCGACATTGCGGGTGCCGGCCGGGATGCTCAGGCTGGCGCCGTCCGGCGCCAGCAAGGGCGCCACCGCCACGCTTTGCAGGTCCAGGCGCACCGAGCTGACCACCAGCGGCGGCTGGAACGCCCAGCGCACGGGCGGCTCCGGCTGCACCACGACATAGCCGCCGGAGGTGCCGAAGACGATCTCGCCATGGGCGGTCTGTCCGACCGAGCCGCCGTAATAGGCCTGGTACACCAGGCCGTCGGCGCGGCCCAGCGCTTGCGCCCGCAGCGTGCCGGTATCGATGACGGCAATACCCTCGCTGGTCGAGGCCCAGATACGACCTGCGGCGTCGGCACGCACGCCGTTGACGAACTTGCTGGGCAAACCGGATTCCAGCCCCACGCGGCGGAAGCGGCGCGTGCCGTCCGCGGCGCGGCCATCCAGCACCGCCACGCCACCGCTGTTGGTGGCCACCCACAATCGCCCCCGGGCGTCGAAAGCCATCGAATTAATGAAACCTTGCGGCAGCCCGGTGTCGATTTCCGGCGCCGGCATTATCTGCTCGGCCTTGCCGCTGGCGGGATCGAAACGGTTCAAGCCATTGCGGGTACCGATCCACAGCGCGCCGTCCGGGCCGGCCAGTACCGTGCTGATGCGGTTGTCCGTCAGCCCGCCTTCGGCAGCCGAACCCTGGGGGTAGGTCCGCGCCGTGCCGGCGCGTGGATCGTAACGCAGCAGGCCGGTGGCCGTCCCCAGCCACAGCACGCCATCCCGGGGCACTATGCTGCCGATGCGGGGCAAGGGTTCCCCCTGCGGCATCGGCACGCGGACGACGCGGCTGCCTTTGCCGCTGGTGTGGTACAGGCCCAGCAATGTGCCGATCCACGCCTCCTGCGGCTCGGCCTCGGCCATGGCCGTGATCATCCGGTTGGGCAGCGCCGTTTCCGGATGCAGCGGATCGGGACGCAGGCCCGTCGCACGGCTGCCATCGGCGGCGATCAGGTCTATGCCCTGGTCGGCCAGAGCGACCCAGAGCCGGCCGGCGGAATCGGTCATGAACGACGAGGCGGAAACTTCCGGAAGGCCGACGCCGTCGAGGATCGTACTGAAGATGCTATTGCGCGGATTGTGCACGTCGACGCCGCGCTCGTTGGCGACCCACATCAGGCCGCTGCGGTCGCGCCACAGCGCCGCCACGCGGTCGTTGGCCAGGCTGATCGGGATCGCCGGTCGGTGCACGATGCGCCGGCCATGGCCGTCGGCATCGAACTCGATGATGCCACCGCCGTAGGTGGCCGCCCACCACTGCCCGGGCCTGGTTTCCGCCAGCGACAGCACCATGGCGTTGTTGCTGTCCTGGACCTGATCCAGCACCAGCATGCGCGCGCCGGCGGTGGCCGCGTCCGCGCCGGCCAGGCCGATGCCGCTCCTGAACGTGCCGAACACCACCCCGCCCTGCGCATTTTCGCCCAGAGACAACACGGCGTCGCTGACGCCGCCCGCGATGGCGATATCGTCGACGCGGCCGGTGGCGGCGTCGCGCCGGGCCAGGCCGCCGTTCGAGCCTATCCACAGGTTGCCGCCGCGGTCGACCAGCAGGGCGCGGATCTGGTTGCTGCGGGGCCCGCCTGCCACGCCGGCCGCGCGCGGCAGGTGGCTGATGGCGTTGCCGTTCTGGCTATCGATGTAGTCGAGACCGGCGCCGGTGCCGACCCAGATGCCGCCGCGCCTGTCGCTGGCGATGGCGCCGATGGCTGGGCTGCTCAAGCCGTTCTTGCCGGCGGCGTAGCGGATGAAGCGCTCCTGCTGCTTGTCGTACATGGCCAGGCCGTCGGTGGTCGTGCCTATCCACAGCCGTCCCTGGCCATCCACGTGCAGGGCCTGGACAAAGTCGCCCGGAAGCGAATGGGAATCGTCCGCATCGAAGAAGAAATTGCGCATGTGGTAGCCGTCCCAGCGGCCAAGGCCGGCCTGGGTGCCGAACCACATGAAACCGTCGCCGTCCTGCACCACCTTCATCACGATGGGGCTGGGGAAGCCCCGGTCGGCCGGCACCAGATGGTCGAACATGGCCGGCGCCAGCGCCTGCCAGCGGTCGGGCGCATCCGCCGCGCCCGCCGGCGCGCACCACAGGCAAGCCATTAGCGGCACGGCACTGAGGCGCAGCAAAAAGGCACCGGCAAGGGTGCCGGCAACAGATGAGGGGACGTTGAAATTGCTCACAAACGAAGAGCCGTAAAAGCCTGCCATGAATTTTCCCATGCTAGCTAGCAATGGGAATTGCACAGCAAGCATACGGAATTGTTGGCCATCTGTCTATTTTTTTGCCACCCAGCCTCCCCCCATGGCGCGATACAGGTCCACCGAGGCGACCAGGATGCGCGTCTTCAGTTGCAAACGCCCCACATCGGCGTTGTACAACGTGCGCTGGGCGTCCAGTTCTTCCAGGTAGGAGGCGTAGCCGTTGCGGTAGCGGTTGTGGGCGATGCGCAGCGTTTCGGCGGCCGTGGCGCGGCGGGCGTCGTTTTGCACCGCCTGCTCCTTGAGCCGGTAGATCGCCCCGAGACTGTTGTCGGTTTCTGCGAAGGCGGTGCGCACGGCGTTTTCGTAGGCAAAGACGGACTGGTCGCGCTGCGCGGCGGCGGCGTCGGTCTGATGCTGGACCCGGTCGCCTTCGAATACCGGCGCGGCCACCGCACCGGTCAGCCGCCACAGCGCGGTCGGGGCGTTGACGAAATCGTGCCACTTCAGGTTCTGCACGCCGCCCGCCGCCGTCAGCTTGAACGACGGCAGCAGCTGGTCGCGCGTGGCCTGCAGGTTGGCGTTGACGGCGATCAGATTGTATTCGGCGCGGGCGATGTCGGGCCGGCGCCGCAGCAGCTCGGACGGCAGGCCGGCCGGCACGGACGGCGCTTCGAGCTTTTCCAGTTCCGCGCCGCGCGCGATCGGGCCGGGATTGCCGCCGGCGAGGATCGCCAGCGCGTTTTCCTGCTCGAAGATGGAGCGCCTCAGCTGCGGCAGCTGTTCGGCGGTGGCCTGGTATTCGGCCTGCGCCTGCAGCCACTCCAGCCGCGAGCTGTAGCCGACGTCGAACTGGCGCTTGGCCAGGTCGCGCGATTCCTCGCGCAGCTTCAGCGTGGCTTCGGTCAGCGCCAGTTGGGCGTCCAGCCCGCGCAGGTTGAGGTAGCCCGAGGCGACGGTGGCGGCGATCGACAACGCGGCGGCGTCGGCGTTGGCCTGCTCGGCCTGGTAGGTGGCGGTGGCGGCGTCGGTCAGCGCGGCGAGGCGGCCCCACACGTCCACCTCATAGCTGGCCTGGAATTCGGCCTGGTACACATTGGTGACGTAAGGGATGCCGTTGTAGGCCAGCTGGCGCGTGCGGGTGGGCGCGGTGTCGACGAAGACGTTAGCCTTCTGCCCGGCGGCGGCGACGCCGACCAGCGCGCGGTACTGCGCCACGCGGGAACGGGCGATGCGCAGGTCGCCGTTGTGTTCCAGCGCGGCGGCGACCAGCGCCGTCAGCGCGGGATCGCCGTAGGCTTGCCACCACTGCGGTTCGACTTGCGCCGCGCCCGCCCCCGAGTCGCTGCTGCGCCACGCGGCGGGCGTCTGCAACGACGATGCGGGCGGCGGCGGCGCCTTCGCGGCGCAGCCGGCCAGCGCCAGCGCGGCCCCGGCCAGGACTGCCCGGCATTTCATGGCTTGGCCCCGGCCGCGGCGGCGACGGACGGCTTGGCCGGCGCGCTGTCCGCATCGTTCAGCACCGCCGATGTGTCGATGCTGACGATCACCGACATCCCCGGCGCCAGCCGCCGCGCCTTGGCCTGGCCGGGATCGATGCGGATGCGCACCGGTATGCGTTGCGCGATCTTGACGTAGTTGCCGGTCGCATTATCGGCCGGCAGCACGCTGAACTCCGAGCCGGTGGCCGGCGAGATACGCTCGACCTGCCCGGTCAGCAGCGCGCCGTCGAGCGCATCGACCTTGAAGGTCGCGCTCTGCCCCACCTGCACGCCGTTCATCTGCGTCTCCTTCAGGTTGGCGATCACCCACAGCTGGCGCGGCACCAGTCCCATCAACTGCGCGCCGGTGTTGACGTAGGCGCCCTTGCGCACCGTGACCTGCCCCAGCTGGCCATCCTCCGGCGCCGTGATGCGGGTGTTGTCCAGATCCACCTTGGCCGCCTTCAGCGCGGCCGCCGCGTTGGCCACCGCCGCCTCCAGCGACAGCTTGTTGACCACCACCGACTGCACCTGCTGCCTGGCGATATCCAGGCTGGCGCGCGCCTGCGACACCGCCGCCATGGCCTGCGCCCGCGCCGCCTTCGACGAATCCTGTTCGCGCAGCGACAGCGAACCGTCGGCCGCCAGCGAGTTCACGCGGCTCAGGTCAGCCACCGACTTGGCCGACTGCGCCTCCGCGTTGGCCAGCGTGGCCTGGTTCAGCACCACCCCCGCCTCCGCCGTGCGGCGCGCCTGTTCCCAGTTGGCCAGCGCCGCCTTCTGCGCCGCCAGTTGCGCCTCCGCCTGTTCGTAGCGCTGCTGGTAGATGCGGTCGTCGATCTGCACCAGCAGATCGCCCTGCTTCACCTGCTGGAAGTCCTGCACCCTGACGTCGGTGACATAGCCGGACAACTGTGTGCCGATCAAGGTCACCTGGCCGCGCACCAGCGCATTCTCGGTCGAGACGATGGCGCTGCTGAACGGCGGCAGGCGCCACGCATACAGCACCACCAGCACGCCGATCAGCGCCACCAGCGAAAAGGCGATTGCCGAGATGATCTGCGCGCGCCGGTCCGGCGCCGGCGCGGTGGGCGCCGCCGCAGCCACCGCGGCCGCCGCTGCGGCGGCAGCCACCGCCGCCACGCGCTTTTCGGAAGAAGAGGAATCGTCGGGAGTATTGGTAGCCATGTAGATCAGCGAGCTCCGGAATTGTTGAGGGAAACGTTGGCCATGCCGGTCTGCGCATTGTGCGCGGGCTTGGCCTGGCAGACAACACAGATGTCCCACAGGTAGCGGGCCAGCATCCAGGCCAGCGTCAGCAGCGCCACCAGTGTGATCATCAGGAACACATCGTTATAGGCCAGGATGTTGGCCTCGCGCGTGGCCGCCGCGCCCAGCGCCGCCACGCCGGTGGCGCCGCGGGTGGACGGATCGGCCAGCGCCGCGCCGCCGCTCTGGATGCGCGCAGCCACCAGCGGATCGAGCAGGGTCAGATGGTCGACCAGTATGCTCGAATGGAATTTCTCGCGCACCGACTGGAAGGTGCCGACCAGCGCCGATCCGAGCAGGGTGCCCAAGGTTTGCGTGATGCTGAACATGACCGAGAAGCTGACCAGGTTGTTCGGCGCCGCGATCACGGCGCCGAAGCCCGAGACAAACGTCGGCCCGATGAAGAAGGCGCCGCCAAAGCCCAGCAGGAACTGGCTGACATACAGGTCGGCGGGCCGGGTCAGGTTGGTCGCGTCCGAATCCATGTAGGCGCCGGCCGCCATCACCGCCAGCGAAAACATCAGCTGCAGGGGGATGCGCGCCGGCGTGATGGTCAGCGCGCTCAGCACCAGGCCGGCCACGGTGCCGGCCATCACCACCCACCACAGCATCTGCATCTGGTCGTTGTTCAGGCCCAGCGTCTGCAGAAAGCCCACGGTGCCGTTGGCCTCCGACTGCACCACGCGGATCAGCAGCACCGACAAGGCCAGCCGCGCGATGTTGGCGTTGGTGAGCCAGCGCGTGTTGAGCAGCGGCCGCGCGCGGTTATGCTCGACCAGCAGCGCGCCGGCGATCAGCACGATGGCGCCGGCCAGGCTGAGGCCGAGCCAGCGCGACTCCAGCCACCACACGGTGCGGCCCAGCGCCAGCACCGCCGACAGCAGCGCCACGCCGGGCGCGAACAGGCCGAAGGTGAGGAAGTCCATTTTCTCGAACGCCTTGATGCGGTCGCCCGGCGGCAGCTTGAGCACCAGCACGCAGGCCAGCGACAGCAGCGCCAGTCCCAGCTCGAAGAAGTACAGCCCGCGCCACTCGCCGTACTCCATCAACTCGGACGAAAACAGGCGCGCCATCGGCAGCGCCAGTTGCGAGAAGCCTATGCCCAGCACCACGCCCTTGAGCCGGTGCTGGGCCGGGAAGGCCTGCAGCACGTAGTACAGGCCCAGCGTGGACAGCGCGGCGCCGCTCATGCCGTGCGCCACGCGCACCGCGATGGCCGAGCCGAGGCCGTGCACGAACAAGTGCGCCACCGTCGCTATCGCATAGATCACGAGGAAAAGTTCGGTGAACAGCCGCAGGCCATACTGCTGGCGGAATTTGACCAGCAGCAGGTTCATCGACACGTTGGCCATCACATAGGCGGCCGGCAGCCACTGGATCTCGGCCGAGTACACGCCCAGCGAGCCTTGCAGGTAAGGCAGGTTGACCGACACCAGCGCGTTGCCCAGGCCGCCGGTGATGGCGACGATGAAGCCGACCACGAAAAACGCCAGCCGGCGCGGCGCCGTGTGCAGGGGGCTGGACGGCGACCCGGGCAGCAAGGGCCGCTCGTGTGGAAGCCAAACTTGTGGGGCATAAACATCCATGCGTCAGCGTTTCCTGATCTGTCTTTTGGGAGGCAAAATACCACGATGACGAGCATATCACTATGCGCGCCATCGTTGAATATTTTGCACGCTATCCAAAAGGGATAGACAAAACGCTACAGCACCACCGCCTCGACCTGGCGCTGGAAGTTGCGGTGCGACGCCAACGCATGCTTGAACTGCGCCAGCGCCGGCGCCAATTCCTCCTTCTTCACGCACCACAGCGACAGATCCGGCGCGCCGTTCTCCAGCGTGGCCGGCAGGCCCGCCTTCAGCAGCAGTTCCGCGCCCGCGCCGGCCGCCAGGATAGGCTTGCAGTGGCGGTACTGCTGGCGCACGAAGTCCAGCGCGTCGGCGTCGCGCATCAGCATCGCCGCGCTGGCCGCGCCGTCCGGCACGATCAGCGCGTCGTACAGCACCGGCGCGCCGGCTTCGATGGAGATCTCGATATCGAGCTTGCTGCCGTCGGCCGCCATCAGCTGCCCAAGCTGCGGCGCGACCAGGCGCGGCACCGCGCCGGCCGCCAGCAGGTCCGCGTAGATCGCCTTCACGCTGTCCGCATCGACGCCATGGCCGGCCAGGATGGCGACCCGGCGGGTGGCGATGCCGGTGGCGCCCGGCCGCGCCAGCAGCGAAAGCGCGGGTGACGGCTCGTAGTGCGGCGGCGGCAGGCTGGTCGCCAGCGGCATCGGCGGCGGCACCTCCAGGCCCAGGCCCTGCGCCACGCCGTCGGCCAATATCGGGTCGACATTGGCCAGCATCGACAGCAGGCGCACGCGGATGGCTTGCGTCTGCACGCGGCTCAACTCGAAGCGGTAGGCATCGACGATGTGGGCCTGCTCGGCGGGACTCTGGCTGATCCAGAACAGGCGCGCCTGCGAATAGTGGTCGGCGAACAGCTCGGGCTTGCCGCGCACCTTGTCTTCCGGCGGCTGCGGCATGCCGAAGGCGGTCGTGAAGCCGGCCATGCCGGCCTGGAACGGACAGCCGCCGCCCAGCGAATTGGGCTCGTACGCCACCCGCCCGCGCGGGATGGCCTGGCGATGCATGCCGTCGCGCTGGTTGTTGTGCACCTGCGCCAGCGGCGCATTGACCGGGATCTCGTGGAAATTGGCTCCGCCCAGGCGGCTGATCTGCGTGTCCAGGTAGGAGTGGATGCGCCCCTGCAGCAGCGGGTCGTTGCTGAAGTCTATGCCCGGCACGATGTGCGCGGTGCAGAAGGCCACCTGCTCGGTCTCGGCGAAGAAATTGTCCGGATTGCGGTTCAGCGTCATCTTGCCGACCACCCGCACCGGCACCAGTTCCTCCGGCACGATCTTGGTGGCGTCCAGCACGTCGAACGGGAATTGCGCGGCCTGCTCCTCGGTGAAGATCTGCAGGCCCAGCTCCCATTCCGGATAGGCGCCCGCTTCGATCGCTTCCCACAGGTCGCGGCGGTGGAAGTCGGCATCGGCGCCGCAGATCTTGGCCGCCTCGTCCCACATCAGCGAATGCGTGCCGGCCAGCGGATTCCAGTGGAATTTGCAGAACACCGACTTGCCCTCGGCGTTCACCAGACGGAAGGTGTGCACGCCGAAGCCCTGCATGGTGCGGTAGCTGCGCGGGATCGCGCGGTCCGACAGGTGCCACATCAGCATGTGGGTCGATTCCGGCATCAGCGTGACGAAGTCCCAGAAGGTGTCGTGCGCGCTCGCCGCCTGCGGCATGCCGTTGTGCGGCTCCGGTTTGACGGCGTGCACCAGGTCCGGGAACTTCATCGCGTCCTGGATGAAGAACACCGGAATGTTGTTGCCGACCAGATCCCAGTTGCCTTCGTCGGTGTAGAACTTGACGGCGAAGCCGCGCACATCGCGCACCGTGTCGGCCGAGCCGCGCTCGCCGGCCACGGTGGAGAAGCGCACGAACACCGGCGTGCGCTTGCCCGCCTTGGCGAACGGCGCGGCGCGGGTGACGTCGCTCAAGTCGCCATAGCTTTCGAAGTAGCCGTGTGCGGCCGAACCGCGCGCATGCACCACGCGCTCGGGAATGCGCTCGTGGTCGAAGTGGGTGATTTTTTCGCGCAGGATGAAGTCTTCCATCGCGGTCGGTCCGCGCAGGCCGACCTTCAGCGAATTCTGGTTGTCCGCCACCGGCACGCCCTGGTTGGTGGTCAGGCGCTGGCCGCCGGAATCGACGCGGGCCCGGTCCAACGATGCGTTGGCGGGATTGACGCCGTGCGGCGGCACGCCGCCGCCGGTCTTCGGCGACTCGGTGGTCTCGCCGGCGGTGCTGGCGGTGGCGACCGGATGCGGCACCGGGCAGGTCAGGCCCGCCTGCGGCGTGCGCGCGGCCTCGCCATGTTCGCCTTCCTTGTTGGCGTTGTAAGGCATTTCGCCGGCCAGTTGCTGGCCGCCTGCCGCCTTGTCCAGCAAGGCTTGCTGTTGCGGGGAATCGTTCCCCAGGCTGTCCGGCGGAGGCGCCGACGACGGCCCTGCCACCGTGCTCAAAACGGAACCGGCCCCCATGATGGCGGCCGGTACTTTTTTACCTTGATTCATGGATGTCCCTTGATGAACGGCGCCCGGACGGGCAGCCGGTCATGCCGGCAGCACCGGCCGGACAGCCAGATGTTATTTGGCGCTGCGCGAGCTCAGCAGTTTGGAGATGCCGTAGCCGGCGGCGGCGGCGATCAGCACCGAAATCGCCGGGCTGGCGCGTACGTGGCTGCGGCCCGATTCGGCCAGCGCCTTGTAGCTCTCTTTCACTTGCTTGCTGCGCGCGATCAGGCGGTCCGAGGTGCTTTCCACCGTGTCGGCAACCTTGTCTACGCCGCCATGGGCGCTGGCTGCCAGGCGGTCGGTGGTTGCGGGCACCTTATCGGCCACCTTGTCGATGGCGGCGTGCGCGTCGGCGCGCAAATCCTTGCCGATTTGGGTGACGCCGTCGCGGGTGCTGTTGAGTTTGTTTTCAATACTGTTTTCCATGATGCTTTCCTCTCGTTGTATGTTGGACTGCAAGGGACACGATAGGCCCCTTGCCGATGCTTGACCGTGCGGAAACTAACAAACGGGTGCATCGCACCAATGCGTTCTTATATGTGAACTGGCACACGGACGGGACCGGCAAAAAGGAGGATGCTGGGGCGTTACGATCGAGTCCAGGAGAGCGCCATGTTTCCCATCTCATCCGCAGCGCCAGGCTTCGTGCCGGCAGTGGTGGAAAGCAGCGCCGTTACGCAGGTCGGCCAGGAAGGCGTCACCGCCGTCGGGTCCGCCACCGATGCGCCCAGGGCGGCATCGGTCTCCGTCGAGCTGTCGCCGGTGGCGAATTTCCTGCTGGCCGTATCGCAATCTCGGGAGCAACTTACTGGCCTGCAAACACGGGACGCCGACCTGCGTGCCGGCCTCTTGAATGACGCAACGCAAAATGTGGTGAATGCGTTCAACTTGTTGCCGTCGGTGGATTTCAACCAAGCTCAGTCACAAGGCAATTCCCTGCTGAACAATCTGGTGCAGAGCATCAGCGAGCAGAATACCGCGCAGCAGCTGGCGCGCGTGGGCGTGACCTTGCAGCCGCCGCTGCTGTCGGATGCGACCGGCGGCCTGTCGCTGGACAACGAGGTGCTGCGCGCGGCGTTCAACACGGACAGCCAGGCCACCACGTCGACCTTGCAAAACACGCTGGACACCTTCAGCAACCTGGCCACGCGGTTCGCCGAGCAGCTCAGCGCGGCCGGCACCAGCGCAACCCAGGCGCTGCCGTTCGCCAGCCAGGCGCCGTTGACACTGGCCGATGCGGTGGCCAACGCGCAGCTGGACCTGGCCCGTGCCGACCTGGGTCAGCTGGCACGGAGTCCGTTCCAGGAAACCGCCGCCGACCGGCTGGCCGCGCAGCGGGCGGCGCAGGAGCAGCCGCCGGCCGCGCAATCGCTGGCGCCGCCTTCACCGATCGTCAATCCGCTGCAGGCATCGACGGCCGAGGTGATCGCCGCGCAAAATGCGCAGGCGCCGCAGACAACCCAGGCAACCCAGGCTGCGGCGGATACGGCGGCGGCACCGGCCGGCACGGATACCACGCAGACCACGTCGAACACCGCGCAAGCCACTGCGGACGCGGCACGCGCCGCCGCGGCGGCGCAGACGGCGCGGCAGCAATCGACGGCGGACCTGGGCGCGGCGACGGCGGCCGGCACGCAGGCCGCGGCGCAGGCCGGGCTTGCGCAGAACGCGGCGGCATCGGCTGCCGCGCTCAACACCGCCAACGCCACGCCGGCGCAACAGGCCACGGCTGCGCAAAACGCCGCTGCGAACGTGGCTGCCGCCAATGCCGCCGCCGCCTCGGCGGCGGCCCAGGCGCAGGCCGCGCAAAGTGCGGCCGACGCGCTGGCCGCGCAGAACGCCGCGGCCACCGCCGCGGTAGCGGACGCGCGCGCGGCGCAAGCCGCCGCCACGACGCCGGAAGCCGCCAACGCTGCGGCGGCCGTCGCCGCCCAGCAAGCCGGTGCGGCCCAGGCCACCGCCGCCAGCCTGGCCGCAGCCAACGCCGCTGCGGCAGCCGCCGCGCAACAAGCCGCGGGGGGGGGGGGGGGGGGGGGCCCCGCCCCCCCCCCCCCGCGCAAGCTGGTGACGACCGGTTATAGCTATGAGTGTAGCGTGCGATCCGCGCCACACCCTAGACAATATGCGGATCGGTTTGATTTGGCACAACGGCGGCCACCCGTTTCCGCCTGTAGGCTAGAGCTAATTTGATGCCCGAATGAAAGGAAATAATGGTCAAACAGGGGCCAATGGCCTACGAATTAAGCGTTTCAAAAATACAACAAGAAGGTGGATTTCTTTGGCTTTCGACCAAAACAAGCGGTCATAATCAACCATTCCAGCGCTTTTGACCCGGCGAGACATTAAGGTTCTTACCAACCAAGGGTCGTCATGCGGCCTGACAGCTTCAGAAATTTGCACGTTCACTCATAAAGGAATAACTCAAATGAAAAAATCTTTAGTGGCTTTGGCACTCATGGGCGTATTTGCTGGCGCATACGCGCAATCGTCCGTGACCATCTATGGCACTGTAGATGCAGGTCTGTCCAAGCGCACCGGCACCACCGTCGCCGTTGGCAAACGTGACAACAACAAACTGGGTTTCCGCGGCGTCGAAGACCTGGGCAGCGGCCTGAAAGCCATCTTCCAACTGGAGATCCGCTACGAGCCGGACACCGGCACCATTGAAAACACGTCGGGCGCCAACAGCCGTCCGCTGTTCCAGGGCCAGAGCCGCGTCGGCCTGCAGGGCGACTTCGGTACCGTCCGCCTGGGCCGCGGCCTGACCGCCTTCCAGGAAACCAGCACCGCCTTCGAACCATGGAGCGGCATGCCAGCCGTCGCCGGCTACCAGACCGACCTGCAAGTGGCCGGCTACACCAGCGATCCGCTGAGCCCGGTCGGCAACTCGGCCAACCGCTTCTCGAACGCCATCTTCTATAACACCCCGGTCATCGCCGGCATCTTCCAGATCAACGCCACCGTTGCCACCAAGGATGCACTGGGCAACGCCGCGATCGTCGGCAAGGGCACCGCCGCCGCGCCGCAATACCCGGCCAACACCACGCTGAACACCGCGCCGTACTCGCTGACCGCCACCGCCAACAACGGTCCGTTCGCCGCCTACATCGCCTATGAAAAGAACGCGGTGGAAACCAAGCTGTGGTCGATCGGCGCTTCGCTGAAGCCTATCAACGATCTGAAGCTGATGGCTTCCTACCAGGCACAAGACCAGTCCAACAGCGTGCTGATCAATCCTAAGACCAAGGCCTGGCTGATCGGCGCCAACTACACCGTTGGTGCTGGCCTGATCCGCGCCGGCTACGGCCAGAAGACCCCGGACAACGTCCTGGCGAATCCAGCCATCGCCAAGACCAAGCAGGCGTCGATCGGCTACGACTACAACCTGTCGGCCCGCACCTATCTGTATGTTGATGCCTCGAACAAGAAGGCAGCAACCACGCTGAATTTCTACAGCGTCGGTATCCACCACAACTTCTAAGTCGCGCAGTCGGCAAGAACTGCCGGCGATAGTGTTGGGGAATGACGGACATGGGCAACCATGTCCGTTTTTTTTCGTTTAGAATGACCTTGCCTCTCAACACACGTAGATAAAGTAACTCAATGACTGCCCCCCTGGATTCCACCCTCGTCGCACAATACCTGACCGATCACCCGCATTTCTTCGAAGAGCATGCCGATTTGCTGGGCGAAATCAAACTGGCCAGCCCGCTGACGGGACGCGCCGTGTCGCTGCAGGAGCGCCAGATGGAAGTGATGCGCGACAAGTACAAGGCGCTGGAACTGCGCATGAGCAACCTGATGCGCCTGGCGGCCGAGAACGAAGCCATCGCCAACAAATTTCACCGCTGGACCAAGATCCTGCTGGAAGCGGAAGATGTCGGCTCCATGCCGCACGCCGTGGTCAGCGGCCTGAAGTCCAGCTTCGACGTGCCGCAGGTCACGCTGCGCATCTGGGAAACCGCGCCCGACTATGCCGGCGAATGGTTCGTCAACGGCGTGTCGGAAGACGCCCGCATCTTCGCCAACAGCCTGATGGCGCCGTACTGCGGCACCAACAAGGATTTCGAAGCGGTGCGCTGGCTGGAAGACGCGTCCGGCATCACGTCCACCGTCATCATTCCGCTGCGCAAACCGGGCAACAAGAGCGCCTTCGGCCTGCTGATCCTGGGCTCGGCCGATCCGGCCCGCTTCACCTCGCTGATGGCCACCGACTTCCTGGTCCACATCGGCGAAACCACCAGCACCGCGCTGGCCTGGTTGCTGGCCTGAACGACACCATGAGCGCCGAACCAGACAGCAAGCTGACCTGGATCGACGCTTACCTGGCCCAGCTGCGCGACCAGCGCCAGCTGTCGCCGCACACCGTGGCCGCCTATGCGCGCGATCTGCAGGAATTGGCCGAGTTGTCGGCCGGCCAGGATTGGCCGCAGCTCGACCATTTCGCCATCCGCCGGCTGACCGCCAAACTGCACTCGCGCCAGCTCGATCCCCGTTCGATCGCCCGCAAGCTGTCCAGCTGGCGCGGCTTTTTCGAATGGCTGAGCGCCCAGATCACCCTATCCTCCAACCCGGTGCAGGGCGTGCGCGCCCCCAAGCAGGCCAGGACGCTGCCGCGCGCGCTGTCGGTCGACGACGCCGTGCGGCTGGTGGCGCCGTCCACGCCGCACGCCGGCGCCGCCCCCGAGGCCGCCGGGCTGTGCAACCGCGCCATGTTCGAACTGTTGTATTCCAGCGGCCTGCGGGTATCCGAGCTGGCCGGACTGGACTTGACCGCCGGCAAGGGCGCGCTGGGCTGGGTGGCGCTGGAAAACCACGAAGTCGTCGTCACCGGCAAGGGCAACAAGCAGCGCATCGTGCCGGTCGGCCAGGCGGCGATGGACGCGCTGGCGGCCTGGATCGCCGTGCGGCCGGCGCCGGCCGACGGCGGCAACGCGCTATTCCTCAGCAGCCGCGGCACCCGGGTCTCGCCGCGGGTGATACAGCAGCGCCTGCAGGCCCACGGCGTGGCCAGCGGCGCCCCGGTGCACGTGCACCCGCACATGCTGCGCCATTCGTTCGCCTCGCACGTGCTGCAGTCGTCGGGCGACTTGCGGGCGGTGCAGGAAATGCTGGGCCATTCCAGCATCAGCTCGACCCAGGTCTATACGGCGCTGGATTTCCAGCACCTGGCCGAGGTGTACGACAAGGCGCACCCCCGGGCCAAAATCAAATAGGCGGTACTGATACGCCTCAAACGGGCGATTTGCTAGCATCCGCCAAATTCCGGCATAATCGGCCGATTGCATTTTTGCATTTGATCCCCATCTAGGGTATCCCCATAGACCAGACTGGCACGTACCATGGCACTGATACCGACCACCATCCTCACCGGCTTCCTCGGCGCCGGCAAGACCACGCTGCTGAACCGCATCCTGCAGGAGCAGCACGGCATGCGCATCGCCGTCATCGAGAACGAGTTCGGGCAGGAAAACATCGACAACGAAATCCTGGTCCAGGACAGCGGCGAACAGATCGTGGAAATGAACAACGGCTGCATCTGCTGCACCGTGCGCGGCGACCTGATCGTCGCCCTGAGCGGCCTGGCGCAGAAGCGCGCGGCCGGCGAACTGCAGTTCGACCGCGTCGTCATCGAGACCACCGGCCTCGCCAATCCCGGCCCGGTGGCGCAGACCTTCTTCGTCGACGAAGAAGTGGGCACTCACTACATGCTGGACGCCGTGGTCACCGTGGTCGACGCCCGCCATGCGATGGACCAGCTGGACCAGCACGAGGAAGCCCAGCGCCAGGTCGGTTTCGCCGACAAGATGCTGCTGTCCAAGACCGACCTGGTCAGCGCCGAAGACGTCGCGACCCTGACCGCCCGCCTCAAGCGCATCAACCCGCGCGCGCCGATCAGCAAGGCCGATTTCGGCCGCGCGCCGCTGTCCGAGGTGCTGGACCTGAAGGGCTTCAACCTGAACGACAAACTGGAGCTCGATCCGGACTTCCTGGAAACAGAACAGGCCCATGACGACGATCACGTGCATGATGAGCACTGCGGCCACGATCACGCCCATGGGCACGATCATGCGCACGGCCATAACCACCACCATGCCCACCACAGCGACGATATCGCGGCTTTTGTGTTCAAAAGCACACGCCCGTTCGATACCGCCAAGCTGGACGAGTTCCTCGGCGGCTTGGTGAATGTCTATGGTCCTCGCATGCTGCGCTACAAAGGCGTATTGTTGATGAAAGACGCCGACCGCAAGGTGGTGTTCCAGGGCGTGCACCAGATTATGGGCAGCGACCTGGGTGCCAAATGGGGAGAAAACGACGTTCGTGGCAGCAAAATGGTGTTTATCGGCAAAAATCTGCCGAAAGATATCTTTATTAGTGGTTTGGAACAATGTCTGGTATAAACTATCCGGGTTTTGTGGGGATAGCTAAAAAGCTACAAAACCCGGGCTGATTAATGTGAAAACTCTGTCGTATCGAAGGTAAGCGAAGTTATGACCAAAACTAATAAATCGACCCCCGCCGCCGCCGACCGCATCCTGACCGAAGAAGAAATTCTGAAGATGGATGAAAAGGATTATATGAATCCGGCGCAAATGGCCTTTTTCAAAGCGAAGCTGCAAGCGCTGGAGAAAGAGCTGTTGAAAAACGCAGGCGAAACTACCGAACACCTGCGCGAAACCGTGCTCGTGCCGGACCCGGCCGACCGCGCAACCATCGAAGAGGAACACGCGCTGGAACTGCGCACCCGCGACCGCGAGCGCAAGCTGCTCAAGAAGGTCCAGCAATCGATCGTCGCCATCGACGGCGGCGACTACGGCTGGTGCGAGGAAACCGGCGAACCGATCGGCATTCCACGCCTGATCGCCCGCCCTACCGCGACGCTGTCGCTGGAAGCGCAGCAGCGCCGCGAACTGAAGCAGAAACTGTACGGCGATTAATTCGCCTCGACTTTAAAAAAAGCACGCCGGCCGCGTGCTTTTTTTTACGGCAGCTAACGAGGATCAGCGTGGGACTGTTCTCCATCTTCAAGAAGACCGACGCCGCAAGCGCCGCGGCGACGGTGCAGCCGTCCGACGACGACGAGGCCGCGCGCCTGGCCGCCAACAGCGAAACCGAGCGCCAGCTGCAGCAGGCGCGCCAGCGCGAGATCGCCCGCGCCACCGCGATGAAGATCGACGCCATTGAATCGGCGATGACCTTCGACATCTTCAACGAACCGGAACCGGCCTGGGGCAGCCAGCGCAACCGCCCGCCCAGACAACGCGCCGCCACCGCCGGCGGCCCCGACACCCAGGCCCTGGCCGACATCCCCACCACGCTGCTGCTGCGCGACGAAGACTTGCCGCAACTGGCGGTGGCCGCCGAGACCGCGCCGGTGGTCGAGGAAATCGCCATCCTGTACGCCAACGGCCAGGGCGCCGTGGCCGAGCAGCTGCTGAGCGCGGCGGTGAGCGAGGCCGGCGGCGACCGCACCGTCTGGTGGATGCTGTTCGACCTGTACCAGGTGCAGGGCCAGCAGGAGCGCTTCGACAACCTGTCGATCGACTACGCCAGCACCTTCGAAACCTCGCCGCCGTCGTGGAACGCGCCGGCCGTGCTGGCCGCCGCCTCGCCGGAATGGGCCGGCGTGACGCCGACCGAATCGTTTGCCGGCGTGCTGGACGCTCACATCGACCCGCAGCTGGAGCGGCTGCGCCAGCTGTCCGCCGACAACCCGGTGCTGCGGCTGGAATTCGGCCGCGTCACCGCGATCGAGCCGGGCGGCTGCGCGCTGCTGCTCGACACCTTACGCCAGCTGCAGGCCAGGCAGCGCGAGCTGATCCTGGTGGCGGCGCCGGCGCTGGTCGGCCTGCTGCGCGCCAGCATCGCCGTCGGCCGCCGCGACGACACCGAGGCGCCGTGGCTGCTGTTGCTGGAGCTGCTGCAGCTGCTGAACCGAGAAAAGGAATTCGAGCAGATCGGCATGGACTACTGCGTCACCTTCGAAGTGTCGCCGCCGTCGTTCGTGGCGCCGCACAAGGTGGCGACGGCCCCGGTCCAGCACGTTTCCGCCTCGCCGGACCGCTTCATGCTGCCGCCGCAGGTGGAACACCAGCTCGGCCCTTTACTCCCGGCGATACAGCACTATGCTGATCAGTACCAGACGCTGGTGTTCGACTGCTCGCGGCTGACGCGCATCGACTATGCCTGCGCCAACCAGGCCCACGCCTGCCTGCTGGCGCTGCACCAGCAGGGCAAGAAAATCGAATTCCGCGACGTCAACCACCTGGTCACCGCTTTGCTGAGGTTGCTGGGCTACGCCGACATCGCCCGGATTTATCCGCATAAGTACTGAACTTGCAATCCTAGTTTCCAGCCCCACTTTTCAGTCTTGAAGCAGTCCGCGTCATTACTTTGAGGTAACTATGGAACAATTTCACGGCACCACCATCCTGTGCGTGCGTCGCGGCAAGGAAGTCGCGCTGGGCGGCGACGGCCAGGTCACGCTGGGCAACATCGTCATGAAGGGCACGGCCCGCAAGGTGCGCAAGGTGTACCAGGGCAAGGTGCTGGTCGGCTTCGCCGGCGGCACCGCCGACGCCTTCACCCTGCTCGACCGTTTCGAAGGCAAGCTGGAAAAACACCAGGGCAACCTGCTGCGCGCCTCGGTCGAGCTGGCCAAGGACTGGCGCACCGACCGCGTGCTGCGCCGGCTGGAGGCGATGCTGCTGGTGGCCGACACCGAATCGACGCTGGTGATCACCGGCAACGGCGACGTGCTGGAGCCGGAAGACGGCATCGGCGCGATCGGCTCGGGTGGCATCTACGCGCAATCGGCGGCCAAGGCGCTGGTGGAAAACACGGAACTGTCGCCGGCGGAAATCGTCAAAAAATCACTGACCATCGCCGGCCAATTGTGCATCTACACCAATCTGAATCACATCATTGAAACTCTGGATCCAGCATGAACATGACTCCGCAGGAAATCGTCGGCGAGCTCGACAAACACGTGGTCGGCCAGGGCAAGGCCAAGAAGGCGGTCGCCATCGCGCTGCGCAACCGCTGGCGGCGTCAGCAAGTGGAAGAGCCGCTGCGCCATGAAATCACGCCGAAGAACATCTTGATGATAGGCCCGACCGGCGTCGGCAAGACCGAGATCGCGCGCCGCCTGGCCAAGCTGGCCGACGCGCCCTTCATCAAGATCGAGGCCACCAAGTTCACCGAGGTCGGCTATGTCGGCCGCGACGTCGACACCATCATCCGCGACCTGATCGACATCGGCGTCAAGCAGACCCGCTCGGCCGAGATGGCCAAGGTGCGCGCGCGCGCCGAGGACGCCGCCGAAGACCGCGTGCTCGACATCCTGCTGCCGCCGGCGCGCGACTTCGGCTTCCACCAGGGCACCGCGGCGGACGCGCCGAAGGAAGGCAAGGATGGCGACAGCACGCGCCAGACCTTCCGCAAGCGCCTGCGCCAGGGCGAGCTGGACGACAAGGAAATCGAGATCGAGCTGGCCGAGAGCGGCCCGCAGATGGAAATCATGGCGCCGCCCGGCATGGAGGAAATGACCGAGCAGATCAAGTCCATGTTCTCCGGCATCGGCGGCAACCGCAGGAAGGCGCGCAAGGTCAAGATCAAGGAAGCGATGAAGGTGCTGCTCGACGAGGAGGCCGCCAAGCTGGTCAACGACGACGAGATGAAGCAGAAGGCGATCCAGAACGTCGAGCAGAACGGCATCGTGTTCCTCGACGAGATCGACAAGATCGCCTCGCGCTCGGAAGTGGGCGGGGCCGACGTCTCGCGCGCCGGCGTGCAGCGCGACCTGCTGCCGCTGGTCGAAGGCACCACCGTCAACACCAAGTACGGCATGATCAAGACCGACCACATCCTGTTCATCGCGTCCGGCGCCTTCCACCTGGCCAAGCCGTCGGACCTGATCCCGGAGCTGCAGGGCCGCTTCCCCATCCGCGTTGAACTGGAATCGCTGTCGATCGCCGATTTCGAGCGTATCCTGACCAGCACCGACGCCTGCCTGACCAAGCAGTACGAGGCGCTGCTGGCGACCGAGAACGTCAAGATCGAGTTCACGCCGGAAGGCATCACGCGGCTGGCGGAAATCGCCTACTCGGTCAACGAGCGCACCGAGAACATCGGCGCGCGCCGCCTGTACACGGTGATGGAAAAGCTGCTGGAGGAACTGTCGTTCACGGCCAGCGAAGACAGCGGCAAGGTCATCGCCATCGACGCGGCGTATGTGAACGCGCGGCTCGATGCGCTGGCGGTCAACGAAGACCTGTCGCGCTATGTGCTGTAACCCGGTGTTGTAAAGGAGTTTGGCGATGGCAAACAAGGCACTGTCGACCCGCCAGAAGATGACGATACGGGTGGAACCGTCGCAGAAGCCGCCGCGCAATCCGGTCGCGGTGGCGGCCAAGGCGCGCGCCGGCGGCGCCGGCCCGCACGCCAAGCCGCAATCGACGGACCGGCAGGCGGCCAAGCGCCTGCTGGCCAGGATCAACCTGAAGCCGGATCCGGAAGAGCGGTAACCGTCAGCGGGGGGCGGGGGGGGGGGGCCCCCGCGGGGGTTTTATTGAGAAAATTTTTTACACCCCCCACCAGACCAAAAAGAAGGGGGGGGGGTTTAAAAAAAAAAAAAAGCCGCCCCGAA
>NZ_JBGLYQ010000045.1:0-57437 GCF_047304105.1 Duganella sp. Dugasp56 | reverse complement strand
GAGCCGCCGGCCGCGCCGTTACCTGCCGTATTGCTGCCGCCGGTGCCCGACGCGCCTGCACCGCCCGCGCCGCCTGCCGCGCCATTGCCTGCGGTATTGCTGGCGGCACCACTGCTGGCGCCGTTACCGCCGGCCGCACCGGCACCGCCCGCCGCACCGGTGCTGGTGGCAGCACCACCCGCGCCGCCGGCACCGCCTGCGCCGGTGGTGGCTGTTGCGCCCGCGCCGCCCGTTTGCGTGACGCCGGCACCCGCACCGCCTGCGCCGCTGGTGGCGGAGCCGCCGGCCGCGCCGTTACCTGCCGTATTGCTGCCGCCGGTGCCCGACGCGCCTGCACCGCCCGCGCCGCCTGCAGCACCCGCGCCGCCCGCGCCGCCGGTGGAGGTCCCCGTGCCGGCTGTGCCATTGCCCGAGGTGCCGGCGCCGCCGGTACCGGAACCAGAAGCAGCCGTCGCCGTATGACTAGGCAGGGTGGCCGGTGTCTCGCCGGTAGTGCTCGGGACGGTGCTGCTGGTCGATGCCGTCGCCGCACCGCTGCCGGCACCGCCACCGGACGCGCTGGTGCTGGCCGTGCTCGATCCGCTGCCGGCGCCGCCGCCGGCCGCACCTGCGCCGCCCAAGCCGCCCGCACCTCCACCGCCGCCGGCCGCGCCGCCGCCGTTACCGGTATTGCCGCCATTGCCGCCATTGCTGCCGGTGGCCGCGCCGGTCAGGCCGCCGGCACCGCCGGTCGAACCGCCGTTGCCGCCGCCCGCGCCGCCGGTCGCGGCGCCGGTCGCACCGCCGAAGCCGCCGTTACCGGCGGTGGCTGCCTGGCCACCGCCGCCGGCGCCGCCAAAGCCGCCCGCGCCGCCGCCGCCGCCCGCACCCGTGGTGGCGCCGGTGGCTGCGCCACCCGCACCGCCAAAGCCGCCCGTAGCGCCGCCGACTGTGGCCGTGCCGCTAGTGGCGCTACCGCTGGAGGCGCCGCCGCCGAAACCGCCTGCGGCACCGCTGCCGCCGACGGCATCGCCGCCGTAGCCACCGGTCGAGGTGGCGCTGCCGCCCGTCGCTGCGCCGCCGATGCCGCCATAGCCGGCGCCGCCCGTGCTGCCGGCACTGTTGGTGGCGTTGTTGCCGATGTCATGCACGGTATTGCCGGTCACCGTGCCTGTCAACGTGCTGTTGGCGTTGGCGGACGAGGTGTTGTAGGCGTTGGTCAGGGTCGCGGTGGCCGTGCCGCCGTTATTGGCCGCGGCTGCGCCGATATCGCTGGCAGCGGCGCCGCCGGTGCTGTTGTTATTGTTGTTCTTGTTGCTGCTGTCCTGGACCGCGGACGATGCATCGTTGGCGTGTGCTCCGGCGCCGGATTGGTTCGTTGTCGGTGGCGTCGTGGTTTGCGCATAGGCTGCGTTCATACCAAACGCCAGCGCAATGGCCGCGCTGATCAAAGTTTTTTTCATAGCTGCTCCCTACCTAACAAGTTGTACGGGTTGATCAAGAATAGTTATGCCAGGGGACCGATCTCCCGGCCTACCCCCTTTTGCAAGCTTGATGCCACCCGCGCGTGGTCGCGGCAAGCCATTGAAAACTAAAGATAATTCGCAACAGGGGCACGTTGTCGGCAGGCGCGCCCTGGATTTGCAGGCGCTGTTCGTCACGCGGGTGTGACAGCATCCGGAGCGCTGTCACAGCGGCCGCGCTATTTCGCCGGGGGGCCGTTGGTGTAACAGGCACGCGACGGCGCCGGAATGCCGTGCTTGGCCAGCAGCCGGTACAGCGTCATGCGCGAGACGCCGAGGTCGCGCGCGGCCAGCGTGATGTTGCGTCCGGCCCGCTGCAGGCTGGCGTCGATGGCGTCGCGCTCGGCGCGGATGCGGGCATCGTCCAGCTGCGCCGCCGAGACCGCCGCGCGCTCCGCGCTGAGGCCAAGATCCTGCGGCAGGATCAGGCGGCCCTCCGCCATCACCATCGCGCGCCGCACGCGGTTGATCAGCTCGCGCACATTGCCGGGCCAGTCGTAGTCGCGGATCGCCTGGGCGGCGCGGACGCTGAAGCCTTTGACGCGCGGCGCCCGCTCGCTGGAGAAGGTATGGAAGAAGTGTTCGGCCAGCGGCAGCAGGTCGTCCTTGCGCTCGCGCAGCGGCGGCACGTCGAGCGCCAGCACGTTGAGACGATAGTAGAGATCCTCGCGGAAGGCGCCGCGCGCCACCGCCTGCGACAGGTTGACGTGCGAGGCGGCGATGACCCGCACGTCGACCGCGATGCTGTGGGTCGAGCCCAGCCGGTAGATGGTCTTCTCCTGCAGGAAGCGCAGCAGGTTGGCCTGCAGCTCCATCGGCAGGTCGGCGATCTCGTCGAGGAAGATGGAGCCGCCTTCGGCCGTCTCGATCAGGCCGCGCTTCTCGCGCGCCGCGCCGGTAAAGGCGCCCCGCTCGTAGCCGAACAATTCGGACTGGATCAGCGAGGCCGGAATCGCGCCGCAATTGATGGGCACGAACGGGCCCGTGCGGCGCCGCGAATGCGCGTGCACCGCCTGCGCCACCAGCTCCTTGCCGCTGCCGCTCTCGCCCCAGATCAGCACCGGCGCACTGGCCGCCGCCACCTTGACGATCTGCCGCCGCAGGCGGGTGATGGCGGCGCTTTGCCCGGTCATGCTGTTTTCGTGATTGCCGCTGCCATTGATGATGCCGATGCCGCTGCCGCGCGACGGCGGCTGGCGCAACTCAGCCAGCCCATGCGCATGTCCAAGCGTGTGGCGCAGCCGCACCACGTCCAGCGGCCAGGTGTGGAAATCGGCGCAATGGTCGTGCACCAGCTGGCGCCAGCCAGACGATTCCAGGGCCGGCGCGTGCAGTACCGCCACCCAGTGCATATTCCAGTGGTCGTGCAGGAATCCGCTCACCGTGTCGCACACAGCCTGGTCGTGCGCTTCGACCAGCAACAGACCTACCGGCAGCGGCCGCGCCTTCAGCTGCCGCCGCGCCTCGGCCAACGTGGTCGCCCTCACTACTTCCCATCCTTCTGTTGCAGCGCCCAGAGCTTCTGGCATGGCGCGGATTCCGATTGCTACGCAGAGTATGGTTTTTTTCGTCATGTCCCTTGGACCGCGAAAAGATAAATAAAGTTCAATCTTGCAAATATAATCAACCAGAAGTCGCTTGCCGCGACTACGTCGTCAATATAGAATGCCTGCGCGGTTTTTTTGACGAGGGATATGCCAGCCTGTCAATAGTGAAAATAAGTTAAAACAAAGACGGGGTGCGAACATGAGCGATTTTCAACTGAAACCGGCGGATCTGCCGCATTGGGGCCAGCGCGCCGCCTTGCGCGTGCTGGGCCTGTTCGGCTGGCGCATGTTGTACCGTCCCCTGCCCGGCCCGCGCGGCATCGCCGTGATTTATCCGCATACCTCCAACTGGGATTTCATGGTCGGCCTGTTCGGCAAGTGGAGCCTGAACCTGCCGTTCCGCTGGCTGGCCAAGGACTCGCTGTTCAAGACGCCGCTGGGCGGCTGGTTCCGCTCGCTGGGCGGCGAGCCGGTCGATCGCAGCGCGCCGAACGGCATGATCCGTTCGCAGGCCGAGCGCATGAACGCGGCCGACTGGTACTGGCTGGCGATCACGCCGGAAGCCACGCGCGGCTACCGCCCCGGCTGGAAGAGCGGCTTCTACCACCTGGCGCTGGAAGCCAAGGTACCGCTGGCACTGGTCTATCTCGATTACCCGAACAAGACGCTGGGCCTGATCGACCATCTGCACCTGACAGGCGACCAGGAGGCCGACATGGCCGCGATCCGCGCCATCTATGCCGGCCACCACGGCCTGTATCCGAAAAACGAAGCGCCCATCATGCTGCAGGAACGCCGCGCGGAAACGCGCGACGAGCCGGCAAAAAAATAGTCAGGCGGCCGCCACCAGCATCATGCCGGTGGCCGCGATCATCGCTCCGCCGACCTTCAGCGCCAGCGCCGGGCTGACCCGGCCCAGCAATCTCCCGCCGTAGACCAAGGCCGCGCTGGCCAGCAGCATGCCGACGGCGCTGGCCGCCTGCGGCAGTTCGTGGCCGTGCGCGTTGCCATGCAAGAGCGCGAACGCGCCGACCATCGCCGCCCCAACCGCAGCCGGCAGCCGCGCGGCGACCGCGATCAACAATCCCATCAACACCACCGTCAGCGCGACGCCGGTTTCCAGGCCCGGTATCGCCAGGCCCGCCGCGCCGGTCGCGACGCCGAGCAGCATCATGCCGAGGAAGGTGGGCGGCAGCCAGGAGGCGTTGGACTGGCGGATGCTCCACCCGCCCACCGCCAGCATCGCCAGCAGGTGATCGAGACCGGTGAACGGATGCGCGAAGCCGTCAAGGAAGCCGTGCGTGTGGGCGCCGCCCGCTTGCGGGTGGGCCGCCGCGGCGGCGCTGGCCAGCATCAGAACGGCGGTCGCCGCGAGGTGTTTGTTCTTCATAGCATCTCCTGTGCAAAGTGTGGAACCTGACCGAGCAGGCCTTGTTCGCGGATGAAGTCGATGACGGCGGTCACGCCGTCGCCGCTGCGCAGATTGGTGAACACGAACGGACGCGAACCGCGCTGCTGTCTGGCGTCGCGCGCCATCACGTCGAGATCGGCGCCGACGTGCGGCGCCAGGTCGGTCTTGTTGATGATCAGCAGATCGGAACGGGTGATGCCGGGACCGCCCTTGCGCGGTATCTTCTCGCCGCCGGCGACGTCGATCACGTAGATCGTCAGGTCGGACAGCTCCGGGCTGAAGGTGGCGGCCAGGTTGTCGCCGCCGGATTCGACCAGGATCAGGTCCAGGTTGGGGAAGTCGGCCTGCATGCGGGCGATGGCTTCCAGGTTGATCGACGCGTCTTCGCGGATCGCCGTGTGCGGACAGCCGCCGGTCTCCACGCCCATCAGGCGCTCGGCCGGCAGCGCGTCGGCGCGCAGCAGGATCTCCATGTCCTCCTTGGTGTAGATGTCGTTGGTGATGACGGCCATGTCGAAATGGTCGCGCATGCCCTTGCACAGCATCTCGCACAAGGCGGTCTTGCCGGAGCCGACCGGGCCGCCGATGCCGACGCGCAGTGGATTGGAGGTTGTCATAGTTGTTCTCTCTTCAGGATCGGTATAAACGGCTGTACTGCACTTCGTGCTGCATCGACAGCAGCGACAGGCCGGGCGCCCAGTTGCACATGTCGTCGTCGGCGACGGTTTGCGCGTGGCGGGCGGCGGCTTCGATGTCTGCCCGCAGCGACAGCAAAATGCGCTGGCCCGCCACCTGTCCCAGCGGGACGGATTTGACGCAGACCAGCACCTGGTTCTCGGCCCACGCGAACAGCATCGCCAGCAAGGCGGCGTCGTGCGGGATGTCCAGCGCGGCGACGGCGCAGGCAAAGGCGGTCGGCAGGGCCACTTCCGCTTCGCCCTGCAGATGCGCCAGCATCTCGGCGTCGACGAAGCCCAGTTCGGCCACCAGTTTGGTCAGCGAGTAGCCCATCTGGATGGTCTCGGCGCGGAATTCGGCGCTGTCGCGCGAGGCGATGAAACGTTCGCTCCACTCGGCCGCGCCGCGCCAGTCGCGCCGCGAGTAAGCCTGCATCAAACGCCAGCACACCGGCGCTTCCCACTGCGCCACCACCTCGTGCAGATGGCGCAGGATCCAGGCGCGCGCGGTGTCGGCGTTGTGCACGGTGCCGTTTTCCAAGGCCGCCTCCAGCCCCTGCGAATAGCTGTACGCGCCGATCGGCAAGGCCGGACTGGCGAACTGCAACAGGTTCAGGAGCGCGGAAGCCTGCATTACTTTGCGTCCCCCGGGCGGTGGATCTTCTGGCGCAGCGGGATCGGCGCCAGCGGATTGCCGTCGTGATGATGCGAGTGTCCGCCGCCGTACGCGCCGGACTCCGGCTCGAAGGCGGCCTTCTCCTCCACCACCGTCGCGCCCAGCCCGGCCAGCATTTCCTTCAGCACCGCGTCAGCGCGGATGCGCAGGAAGCCGTCGCCGACCTGCGCCTGCGTGTGGCGGTTACCGAGATGGAAGGCGCAACGCAGCAAGGTGTGCGCGTCGGCGCAGGTGATCTTGTAGGTCGGCTCCGGCGCCGCCACAACCTTGACCACGCGCTTGTCCTCGCCGGTCAGCAGGTCGCCGTCGCGCAGCACGGTGCCACGCACGGTGAACACGGCGACATCCTCGCCGGTATCGAGCGTCGCCCGCAGGCGGCATTTTTCGCGCAGTTCGTAGGGCAGCACCAGTTGGGCCGCAATCACGTCCGCGCTCGGGATTTTAGTGTGCAGTGTCAGCATGATTTTCTAGAACAGGAAGTAGCG
This sequence comes from Duganella sp. Dugasp56, assembly GCF_047304105.1. Lineage (NCBI taxonomy): Bacteria > Pseudomonadati > Pseudomonadota > Betaproteobacteria > Burkholderiales > Oxalobacteraceae > Duganella > Duganella sp. Dugasp56. Next base: position 51,139 of record NZ_JBGLYQ010000045.1, on the reverse strand, counting down.
TTGCGCCATCGGCAGCACCGCCGCCGCCTCGCACACCAGCAGCTCGCCGTCGGCGCGCACTTCATAGGTTTCGGGATCGACACTCATCTTCGGCGTCAGGCCGTTGTGGATCATGTCGGACTTGCGCAACGCGCGCATATTCTTCGCCACGATCAGCGTCTTGTTCAGCTTGAGCTGTTCGCCGATGCCGGCATCGAACGCCGCCTGCGACACAAAGGTGAACGACTTCTTCAAGCCGCCGCCGAAGGCGCCGAACATCATCCGGTAATGCACCGGCTGCGGCGTCGGGATCGAGGCGTTCGGGTCGCCCATCTGCGCGGCGGCGATCATACCGCCCTTTAAAATCGTCGACGGCTTGACGCCGAAGAAGGCCGGCTTCCACAGCACCAGGTCGGCGATCTTGCCCACTTCGAGCGAACCCACCACGTGCGAGATGCCGTGCGTGATGGCCGGATTGATCGTGTACTTGGCGATGTAGCGCTTGACGCGGAAGTTATCGTTGCGCGAGGAATCCTCGGCCAGCGGACCGCGCTGCACCTTCATCTTGTGCGCCGTCTGCCAGGTGCGCATCACCACTTCGCCGACGCGGCCCATGGCCTGCGAATCGGACGACATCATCGAGATCGCGCCGATGTCGTGCAGGATGTCCTCGGCCGCGATGGTCTCGCGGCGGATGCGCGATTCGGCGAAGGCCACGTCCTCGGCGATGGCCGCATCGAGGTGGTGGCAGACCATCAGCATGTCCAGGTGCTCGTCCAGCGTGTTGACGGTGAACGGCCGCGTGGGATTGGTCGACGACGGCAGCACGTTGCCCTCGCCCACAGCCGCGATGATGTCCGGCGCATGGCCGCCGCCCGCGCCCTCGGTGTGGAAGGTGTGGATGGTGCGGTCCTTGAACGCGGCCAGCGTGTCGGCCAGGTAGCCGCCCTCATTGAGCGTGTCGCTGTGGATGGCGACCTGCACGTCCATCCGGTCCGCCACGGACAGGCAGTTGTCGATGGCGGCCGGCGTGCTGCCCCAGTCCTCGTGCAGCTTGAGGCCGATGGCGCCGGCGCGCACCTGCTCCTCCAGCGGCTCCGGCAGCGAGACGTTGCCCTTGCCGAGGAAGCCCAGGTTCATCGGGAACGCGTCGGCCGCGCCCAGCATCGAGTGCAGGTGCCACGGGCCCGGCGTGCAGGTGGTGGCCGAGGTGCCGGCCGAAGGACCGGTGCCGCCGCCTATCATGGTGGTCACGCCGCTCATCAGCGCTTCCTCGATCTGCTGCGGGCAGATGAAGTGGATGTGCGTGTCGACGCCGCCGGCGGTGACGATCATGCCTTCGCCGGCGATGATCTCGGTGGCGCCGCCAATGGCCATCGTCACATCCGGCTGGATGTCCGGATTGCCGGCCTTGCCGATGCCGGCGATCAGGCCGTTCTTCAGGCCGATGTCGGCCTTGACGATGCCCCAGTGGTCGACGATCACCGCGTTGGTGATCACCGTGTCCATCACGTCGGCGGCCACGCGCTGCGACTGGCCCATGCCGTCGCGGATCACTTTGCCGCCGCCAAATTTCACTTCCTCGCCATAGGTGGCGTAGTCTTTTTCGATTTCGATAAACAGTTCGGTGTCAGCCAGGCGGATGCGGTCCCCTTTCGTGGGACCGAACATTTCCGAGTAGGCGCGGCGCGAGATTGTAGCCATATCAGCCTTTGTTATTAGCTTTTTGGTGGATTGGGGTCCAGCTTGCCCATTACTTTGCCGTTGAAACCATACACCTTCTGCTCGCCGCCCAGCTTCACCAGTTCGACGGTGCGCTGCTGGCCCGGCTCGAAGCGGACGGCGGTGCCGGCCGCGATATTCAAGCGCATGCCGTAGGCTTTCCAGCGCTCGAACTTGAGCTCAGTGTTGACTTCGAAAAAATGAAAATGCGAGCCGACCTGCACCGGCCGGTCGCCCTGGTTGGTCACCACGACGGTCGCAGTGGCGCGGCCCTCATTCAGGCCGATCTCGCCCTCTTCGAGCAGATATTCACCGGGTATCATAGTGAGCTCCTTAAAAACAATGTCTTGTAGTAGATTGCATTTGAACGCCATTCGCCGGATGGGCTGCAGGCGTACTCGGGGAGGCCGGCGGCGTAGGTAAAGCCGCAAGCCAGGTAAAACGGTTCCGCCGGCGAGCCGGCTTCGGTGTCCAGGTACAGCAGGCCGCGCTGCAGCGAGCGCGCCACCTCTTCCACTTCCTGCATCAGCCGGCGCGCTATGCCCTGGCGCTGCGCGCCGCTGTGCACCAGCAGCTTCTGCACCTCGGCGCGATTGACGCCGTTGCGCTTCTGGCACAACTCCATCTGCACCGTGCCGACGACGCGGCCTTCGCGTTCCGCAAACCACAGCAGGCGCGCGTCGGTCTGCATCGCGGCGCGCACCTCGCACCAGTAGGAACTGGCTTCTGTCGGCGTCAGCGATGCCAGGAAACCGAGCGACGAGCCATGCGCCACCGCGTCCAGCAGCAGCGCCACCAGATCGGCGCGGGCCGCGTCAAACTGCTCCAGGTTCGGTTGGAATATCTTCATACGCGCTATGGAATCTATGGAATCGGGTTGTGCACGGTCACCAGCTTGCTGCCGTCCGGGAAAGTGGCTTCGACCTGGATGTCCGGGATCATCTCCGGGATGCCTTCCATGACGTCGTTGCGGGTCAGGATGCGGGTGCCGTCGGACATCAGCTGGGCCACGGTCTTGCCGTCGCGCGCGCCTTCCATGATGGCGCAGGTGATCAGCGCCACCGCTTCCGGGTAGTTCAGCTTCAAGCCGCGCGCGAGACGGCGCTCCGCCACGATGCCGGCGGTGAAAATCAGCAGCTTGTCTTTTTCTCTTGGTGTCAGGTCCATATGTTCTCTAAGGGTTTCAGGTTTGCCAGATGCGTGGCGTGACGGCCTCGCGATCGAGCAGGTGCGGGCGCAAACGGCGCCAGACAGTGAGCATCAGGCGGCGCGCGGTTTCGCTGTCGTCGCCCAGGTGGCGCGCGACCAGCACGCCCTTGGTTTGCGTGACGCCGAAAACGTGTTCGCCGTCGGCTTGAATGTCGGCGCGGATCTCGGCCAGCACGGCGGCCGGCACCGGCTTGCCGGCGGCGATCAGCGTGGCGCAGACGGTCTTGCCGTTCAGCGCCAGCGGGCTCTCCAGACGTCCGCCGCGCATCGCGCCCTGCTCCCACCAGATCAATTTGCCGTCGCGGCGGATGCTGCTGCGCTGGGTGACGGTGCCGGTGCTGAAGGTTTCGCCCGAACCGCGCCGGCCCATGCAAAGGATCTCGCAGCCGATGTAGGTGGCGCCTGCGGCCAGCGCGATGTCCTGCTCCAGCGCCACGTTAGCGGTATCAAAAAAGATCGTCTCTTGCGGCAGCCATTCGAGTGCGGCGCCGGCGCCAACGTTGAGACTCACCGTCTGCCGCGACACCTTGCCGTTGGCCTTGTACCACTTGGCGGCGCCGGGTGTGGTGATGAAGGCATGCGCCTGCGGACCGACGCCGATATCGATCGTCAGCTGGTCGCCGCCGACCACGCCGCCCGGCGGATGGACGACGATCGCGTGGCAGACCTTGGCGTCCTCCGGATACAGCGCCTTCTGCACGCGCAGCGGGCCGTGGTGAAGATTGTCGAACAGCCGCGTGGTGCCTGCGTCGTCCGCGAATCCGAGGGTGAGGCTGGCCTGCCAGGCGCTGTGGCCGGCGGCGAGTTCTCTGGATGCGGTGGTATCGGGCATGACTCACTTAATGCAATCGTCATGCCAGCTGAATTCCGGCGCGGCAGCGCCGTAAGGACTTTTTTTCGCACCAAAGCGAACGTTTTGCACCATTGCAGTGCAATTCATCGTTTGCATGCATTTACTTTTAACTTATTTGCATTATAAAATAGACATGTATAAATATTCATATAATACTCACTCAAGGATACGCATGAAATTCTCTTATTTCGCAGCGGCGTTGGCTGCATCCCTGACCCTGACGCTGGCTCCTGCCGCGCAGGCCGGCGATTTCGGTGCAAACCTGATCGTCAACGGCGATGCGGAAGCAGGTACCGGCTCCAGCAATGGCGGCCTGGTGACAGTTCCGGGCTGGTCGACCGAATCGAACTTCACCGTGGTGAAATACGGCGCCAGCGGCGGTTTCCCATCGGCCGTCGATCCGGGGCCGGCCAATCGCGGCCTGAACTTCTTTGCCGGCGGCGAAAACAACAGCTCATCCCGCGCAACACAGACCATCGACCTGTCGGCCCTGAGCGCGGAGATCAACACCGGTGCATCGCGCTACGATCTGTCGGGTTGGGTGGGCGGCTATGAATCACAGAACGACCATGCCACGCTGACCGCCTACTTCTATTCGGGCACCACATACGTGGGCTTCGGCAGCCCAAGCGGTGGTTCCACCAGCGACCGCGGCTACCACACAGGCCTGCTGCTGCTGGATGCTCAGGACTTCATCCCGGTCAACACAACAAGCGTCGTCATCGCGCTGGACATGACGCGGGTCTCCGGCTCCTACAACGATGGCTATGCCGACAATTTGTCGTTCAGGGTGGCCCCGGCGGCGGTGCCGGAAGCGGATGCCTACGCCATGCTGCTGGGCGGCCTGGCGTTGTTGGGTGTGGTCGCCAAGCGCAAGCAGCGCAAGGCCTGACCGAGATTCCCTGCATCCTTGCCGGGGACTCAAAAGTACTTTGCGCCGCGCCATCTTGGTGTGCGCGGCGCCCCACCCCATACTGTTCGCTTATCGATTTGAATAAGTGAGCATGTCATGAAAATATTCGTCACCGGAGCCGCGGGATTTATCGGCGGCTCGATCGCGGCACGGCTGGCCGGCGCCGGCCATCAGGTCACTGGCCTGGTGCGCAAGCCGGAACAATTGGATGAACTGGCAAAGATAGGCGTGACCGGCGTGGTCGGCACGCTGAACGACCGCGACCTGCTGATCGCCCAGGCGCAGGCGGCCGACGCCGTCATCAACGCCGCCAGCAGCGACAACCGCGCCGCCGTCGAGGCGATTATCGAGGCGCTGGCAGGTTCCGGCAAAGTCTTCCTGCACACCAGCGGTTCCAGCATCGTCGGCGACGCCTCCGGCGGCGAAGGCACCGACAAGATCTATTTCGAAGACCGGTTGCCCGCTCCAACGCCGGACAAGGCAGCCCGCGTCGCCATCGACGACCTGGTGCTGGCCGCCGCCGGCAAGGGCGTGCGTTCGGCGGTGCTGTGCAACACGCTGATCTACGGCCACGGCGCGCTGCCGCGCGACAGCGTGCAGCTGCCTCGCCTGCTCAAGCAGGCGCGCAAGAGCGGCGTCGTGCGGCATGTCGGGCGGGGTTTGAATATCTGGTCCAACGTCCACATCGACGACGTGGTCGACCTGTACCTGCTGGCCTTGGAGAAAACCGAAGCGGGTGTTTTCTATTTCGTCGAGAGCGGCGAAGCGTCGTTCCGCGACATGACCGCCGCCATCGCCCGCGCGCTGAACCTGGGCGAGCCGCAGGACTGGCCGCTGGAACAGGCCAAGGAAGAATGGGGCTACGAGATGGCCTCCTACGGCCTCGGCTCCAACAGCCGCGTGCGCGGCCAACGCGCGCGCACGCAACTGGGTTGGCAGCCGCATCGGCCGCCAGTGCTGGACTGGATCGCCAAGGACATGCTGCGTAACTAGGATTTACTGGGCAGGCACTGGCGCTGGCTGCGGTGCCGGCGCACGGCCGAAGACCTGTACCAGTTCGCCGTTCGGCATGCCCGGCAGCGGAACGATCTTGCCGTTAAAGGTGATCTTGCCGTTTTTGACCTCGATGGCAGAACGCAGTTCGCCCTTGTCCATCACAGCAAAGCCTTCGTTGACCAGTTTGCCGATCACCACAGCGGCCATGTTCCTGGCAGCTGCATCGATCTGCTGGGCGGCATCCGGCGCCGAGGCGTTCACCTGCTTGGCGGCCACCAGGTGCGACACGTCGTTCACCAAGGCCACCGGCAAGCGCACGTCCAGCCGCGCAATGATCTTCTTGCCGAATTCCAGCGGCGCGCTGAAGTCGGCATCCACCATCTTGTCGAAATCGATGCGGCCCTTGATCGAAGCCGTGTTGCCACGATAGCCGGCGCTGATGTCGTCGATCACCACTGCGGCGCCGCTGATGACCAGGTCCTTGCCGAAGTGCGTCAGCGTGCGCATCATCACTTGACGTTGGGCGGCCGGCGCCAGGCCGCTGACCTGCTCATTGCGCAGTTCACTATCCAGGTCAGCCATCGCCTGCGCCGGCAGGTTCACCAGCCGTACGCCGATATTGGCGCGGTCGATCTTCTCGCCGCCGGCCGTGATGGCCTTGCTCGACCAGCCATACACCACTTCCGCCTTCTTGCCGCGCCGGAGCACTTCCGACCTGGCCTGCATATCGTCGATGCGGAACACGTCCTTGGCCTCATGCGTACCCGGCGCTGTGGCACGCACCGACATGGTGCCGATCGTCGCCACCGCCGTGCCGTACCACACACCGTCGGTTGCGCGCGACTGCTTGAAGTCAAAGCGCATGTTCTGCAGCGTCACGCCGCTTTGCATGCCCGCGATCGACAGCGACGGCCAGGTCGAGCTGGAGTTCATCATGCTGCCCGCCTTGTTGGTGGAGACCTTCGCACTCAGCTCTGCCCACGTAAAGACGGTACCGCCGTCCTCCAGATAAGTATGCGGCATCAGCTTCGCCGCGTAATTGACCTGGCCTTTGGCGCCGGCGGTGCGCTGCATCGGGAAAGGACGTTCGGAGCCGAAGATGGCCTTCAGCTTGGGACGCAGCTCGGGCGAAAATTCAAACCTGGTGTACAGGTCCAGCTTTTTCCCGGCATCCTGCTGGCCGCCAGTCGCCGCGTGCATCTCCTTCGCGGCGGCGGCCAGGGTCTCGATGGTGGCGGACTTGATCAGCGACGGCGGCACGGGCCTGGCTGCCGCTTGCGGGTGCGGCTGCGGCGACGGCGCCTGCTCGATGGCCCGAGCGTTGGACTGCGCCAGCAGGACGCTGGCGATGGCTGCTGCGATGGTGGTTTTTTTCAAAGTGCGACTCAGGAAGTTGATGACGACAGGTTCGCGATTGTACCTGCCCAACTTCGCCTGAAATGCGCACATTGTCACGACTACATTACGTTACGTGTAATGTTAGTCCTGGTTCGGATAGGGGCTCTTGCCGCCTTCCGCGATAAACAGGTCGATACGCGCCTCCAGCACCGGCAGCGGCACAGAGCCCAGTTGCAGCACGGTGTCGTGGAAGGCGCGGATATCGAACTTGCCGCCCAGCGCCGCCTCGGCCTTCTTGCGCGCGTTGATGATGCTCATCTCGCCCAGGTAGTACGACAGCGCCTGGCCCGGCCAGGAAATGTAGCGGTCCACCTCCGTCTCGATTTCATGCTCGGACAGCGCGGTGTTGTCGTGCAAATAGTCCTGCGCCTGCTTTCGGGTCCAGCCCTTGCTGTGGATGCCGGTATCGACCACCAGGCGCGAAGCCCGCCAGGCCTGGTAGCTCAGCATGCCGAAGGTTTCGTACGGCGTTTCGTACATGCCCATCTCGGCGCCGAGGCGCTCGCAGTAGAGCGCCCAGCCTTCTCCGTAGGCAGAAATATAGGCGTTGCGGAACGGCGGACGGCCCTTCTGCTCCATCGCCACCGGCATCTGGAACGCATGGCCCGGCGCCGATTCGTGCAACGTCAGCGCCGGCATCGAGTACAGCGCGCGTGCCGGCAGGTTGTAGGTGTTGACCAGGTAGACGCCGGGACCGCCTCGGCCGGAGGTGTAGAACGGCGCCTGGTCGTCCGGCACCGGGATCACGGCGAAGCGGCGGCGCGGCAGGTAGCCGAAGTACTGGCCGACCTTGCCGTCGAACTTCTTGGCGACCCAGGCGGAGCGCATCAGCAGCTCTTCCGGCGTCTTGGCGTAGAAGCGTGAATCGGTACGCAGGAACTGCAGGAAGGCCGGCAGCTCGCCCTCGAAGCCGGTTTGCTTGATCACGTCCTGCATCTCGGCGCGGATCTTGGCCATTTCGCTCAGGCCGATCTTGTGGATCTCGTCGGCGCTCATCGTGGTGGTGGTGAACTCGACGATCTTCGACTGATAGTAAGCCTTACCGTTCGGCAGGCTCTCGGCCGCCAGGTCCTCGCGCGCTTTCGGCACATACTCTTCGCGCATGAACTTCAGCAGCTTGTTATACGACGGCAGCACCGACGCCTGGATCGCCTTCACCGCCGCCGCGCGCAGCTCTTCCTGCTGCGCCGCCGGCATGGTGGCCGGCATGGTCTTGAACGGCATGTAGAACACGGTGTCCTGCGGCGTTTTCGCATCGGTCACCGACGTGATCGAGCTATCGCGGCCGACCAGCGTGATCTTCGGCGGCGTGAAGCCGCGCGCCAGGCCGGCGCGCATGTTGTCGATCTCCTCGCTGAAGTAGCGCGGCACATCGTCCAGCTGCTTGAGGAAGTCGCGATACTGCTTTTCAGTAGTCAGCGGCTTGCGCGCGCCGGACGCCATGTTGGACCAGAAGGCCGAATCGGCGTTCAGCGGCTTTTCGTATTCGCGGAATTCCTGGCCGGCGATCAGCGCGGCGATCTGCGCCTTGTAGACCTGATAGTTGATGCGCTCTGGCGCCGACAGCTTGTCCTGCGGGATGCCGTCCAGTTTCTTCATCACGCCCTGCCAGTAGGCCAGGCGCTGCTTTTGCGTCGCGACGTCGATGCGCGGCAACGAGGGCGATACGCCGTTGTCGTCGTCCTCGTCCTCTTCCTGCTTCTGGCTGATGCGCCACTTCCACTCCTGGGTGTAGATGGCCTTGAACCGGGCGTCGGCAGCGCCGGGTTTGACGGCGGCTGGCGCGGCTGATGCCGCATCCGCGGCGCCCAAGGCTAACAGCATGCATGCGCCGGCGATGGCGGCACTGAACTTCTTGTCCATAAAACTCCAGGGGGATGGGTTGATTACATGTCCAGCAGATTGCGGTGTTCGCGCAGCAGCGCGGTAAATGCCTCGGCGTTGACCGGACGGCTGAAATAATAGCCCTGCATTTCGTCGCAACCGCGTTCGGTCAGGAACTGCACCTGCTCGCGGGTTTCGACACCCTCCGCGATCACGCGCATGTTCAGGTTGTGCGCCAGCGAGATGACCGACAGCGCGATCGCGGCATCGTTGGCGTTGGTGGTCACGTCGTCGACAAACGATTTGTCGATCTTCAGCACGTCGATCGGGAAGCGCTTCAAATAACTCAGGCTCGAATAGCCGGTACCGAAGTCGTCCAGCGAAATGTTGACGCCGATGTCCTTCAGCCGGCGCAGCGCCGCCACCGCCTTGTTCGGATCGCCCATCACCGTGCCTTCGGTGATCTCCAGGCCCAGGTAACCGGGCGCGATGCCGAACTTGCGCAGCGTGCTTTCCACGTACGGCACGGTGGCGTCGTTGGCGAACTGGCCCGCCGCCAGGTTGACGGCCACCTTGATGTCGCCCAGACCCTGGTCATGCCACACCTTGATCTGCGCGCACACCGTCTCCAGCACCCATTCGCCGATCGAATTGACCAGGCCATATTCCTCGGCCAGCGGAATGAAACGGTTCGGCGGCACCTTGCCCAGCACCGCGTTATCCCAGCGCAGCAGCGCCTCGGCGCCGACCATGTTGCCGGTCTTGAGGCACATCTGCGGCTGGTAGTGCACCTCGAATTCGTCGCGCGCGATGGCGCCGCGCAGCTGGCCCTGGATCGCCAGCTTGTCGCGGATCTCCGCGTCCATGCGCTCGGTGAAGAAGGCGTAGTTGTCGCGGCCGATCTCCTTGGCGCGGAACAGCGCCGTGTCGCCGTTGCGCACCAGTTCATCGAAGCTGTCGCCGTCGGTCAGGCTGACGGCGATGCCGATGCTGGAGGTGACGGTGATCTGCTGGCCGTCGATCACCAGCTCCTTGCGCAGGCCGGCCAGGATCTTCTGCGCCAGCGCCATGGTCGCGCCCAGCTGGGCGTCGTCCGCCACGATGATCTGGAATTCGTCGCCGCCCTGGCGGGTCACGGTGTCGCCCTCGCGCACGGTGTCGCTGAGGAAGCGCGACACCACCTGCAGCGCCTTGTCGCCGACGTCGTGGCCGTAGGAGTCGTTGATGCTCTTGAAGCGGTCCAGGTCCAGGCACATCACGGCCACGCAGCGGTTTTCGCGGCGGGCGGCGGCCAGCGTCTGGTCGAAGCGCTGGCGCGCGAGCAGGCGGTTCGGCAGGCCGGTCAGCGCGTCGTGGTTGGACAGGAAGTCGATCAGGTGCTGCTCCGCCTTGCGCTCGGTGATGTCCATGAACACAGCCACGTGATTGGTCACGTGGCCTTCGTCGTCCTTGACCACCGAGGCGCTCAGCAGGCCAGGATAGATGTCGCCGTTCTTGCGGCGCGCCAGGATCTCGCCGGACCAGTGGCCGGTCTTGATCATGGACCTCACCATCAGCTCGAAGGACTTGGCGTCCGGATCGCCGGCGTGCAGCAGGGCCACGCTCTGCCCCACCACTTCCTCGGCGCTGTAGCCGGAAATCTGCGTGAAGGCCGGATTGGTGGCGACGATGCGCGCCTCGCGGTCGGTGACCACGATGGCGTCTTGCGTGGCCTCGAACACCTGGCTGGCCAGGCGCAGGAACTCTTCGTTGGCGCGGCGCTGTTCGATTTCCTTTTCCAGCGACCGGGTCAGCGCTTCCAGCTCGGTGGTGCGCTCGGCCACGCGCTGTTCAAGCGAGGCGCGTTCGGCGGCCAGCGCCTGCTGGGCGCGGCCCAGCTTGACGTGGGCGTCGGTGCGGGCCAGGATTTCCTCGGCCTGGAACGGCTTGGCGATGAAATCGACCGCGCCCAGCGCAAAGCCGCGCACCTTGTCGTCGGTGTCGTGCTGCGCCGACAGGAAGATCACCGGCACCTGGCTCAGCTCCGGCGACGCTTTCAGGCGCCGGCACACCTCGAAGCCGTCGATGCCGGGCATGCGGATGTCGAGCAGGATCAACTCCGGCGGGCGCGATTGCGCCGTCCACAGGGCCAGCTCGCCGTTGGGCGCCTGGCGCACGTAGTAGCCCGCTTCGGTCAGCAGGTCGCTCAGCAGTTTGAGCGAGGCCGGCGTGTCCTCCACGATCAGCACTTCGCCCTTGGTGTGTTGGTCCGACAAATCCCGGTGCATTAAAAGCTCTCTCGCCGTATCAGTGCCATTATCATATACCTGTCAGGCTTGCGCCTCCAGTTCGTTTCCCGCCTCATCCAGCAGCGCGCACAGCTGCGGATACTGGTGCAGCCGTATCATGTGCTCGAAGCGTTCGACCACGCCCGCCAGTTCGTCCGGCAAGGGTTCCAGCAGCAGCGCCACGCGGCTCAGGTTCAGTTCCTGTAGCGCGGTTTTCAGCTCCTGGCGCAACTCCGGCGCCAGCCGCGCCAGGTCGGCGCCGGACAGCGGCTGCGGCAGGTTCTGGCGCGAACTCTGATGGCGGCGCACGAACTGCAGCCCCAGCTGCTGTTCCAGCACCACGTACAGCTGCTCCTGCTCCACCGGCTTGCGCATGAATTCATCGGCGCCGGCGTTCAGCGCTTCCTCGCGTTCCTCGGCAAAGGCCGACGCCGTCAGCACCACGATGCGCGGTTGCGGCCCGGTGGCGTTGGCGCGGATCTGGCGGGTGGCGGACAGGCCGTCCATGGTCGGCATGCGCCAGTCCATGAACACCAGGTCCGGCTGCCAGACGTCGATCATCGCCAGCGCCTGGGCGCCGTCGCCGACCGTGGCCACCTCGAAGCCCAGGGGCTTGAGCAGGCTGTCCAGCAGCGCCGCGCCGTCCGCGTTGTCGTCGGCCACCAGGATGCGGCGGCCGCGCTGCGGCGGCGCCAGCGCCGTCACCTGCTCGTCGTCCTCGCCGTCGGCCAGCGCGCTGTCGGCCACCTGCACCGCGATGGTGAACTGGAAGGTGGCGCCGGCGCCCACCGTCGACTGCACCGACAGGTCGCCGCCCATCAGCTGCACGAATTCGCGCGAGATGGTCAGGCCCAGCCCCGTGCCCTCGTTCGCGCCCGGCCCCTCGGCCTGGATGAACGGCTCGAAGATGCGCGCCTGGTCTTCCAGCGAGATGCCGGGGCCGTTGTCGATGACGGCGAACGCCACCTGGCACTGGGCGCCGTTCGGTACATTGCGCATGATGCCGCGCACCCGCAGCGTGACCTTGCCCTGGCCGGTGAACTTGACCGCGTTCGACATCAGGTTAAGCAGTACCTGGCGCAGCTTGGTGCCGTCGACGCGGGCGCCGGCCGGCAGCCCGGCGCTGTCCAGCTCCAGCTCGACGCCGGTCTGGCCGGCGCGCATGCTGACCATGTCCATCACTTCCTGCAGCATGTCGTCCAGGCTGAGCACTTCCGTTTGCAGCACGGCGCGCCCGGCCTCGATCTTGGACAGCTCCAGGATGTCGTTGATCAGTGTGAGCAGGTGCTGGCCGGAGCGGTGGATGATGGCCAGGTTGCGCTTCTCCTCCGGCAGCATGTTCTTCGAGTCGGCCATCAGGCGCGAGAAGCCGATGACCGAATTGAGCGGCGTGCGCAACTCGTGGCTCATATTGGCCAGGAAGATGCTCTTGGCCTGGTTGGCGGCCTGCGCCTGGCGCACCGCCACCGACAGCGCGTTGGTGCGTTCGGCCACCAGGTCCTCCAGGTGGATGCGGTGGCGGCGCAGCTCCTGCTCGGCCACGCGGCTGGCGGTGACGTCGTAGTTGACGCCGACCATGCGCGCCGGATGGCCCTCGGCGTCGCGGAAGATCATGGCGTCGGCCTTGATGTGATGCACCGAGCCGTCGGCCCAGACCACGCGGAACTCGACGTCGAATTCGGCCGTGCCGTCCAGCGCCTGGCGCAGCAGGGCCTCGGTCGGAATCGCGTCGTCCGGATGCATCAGCTGGCGCCACAGCTCGAGCGGCTGCTCGACCTTGCGGCCCTCGATGCCGTGCAGCCGGTACATCTGCTCGTCCCACACCACCTCGCCGGTGACGATGTTCCAGTCCCAGATGCCGATCGCCGCCGCGCTGGAGGCGATCTGCAGCCGCTCCTCGCTGGCGTGCATGGCGACGTAGCGGCTGTCCATCAGGCCGACCATGTCGCGGATCGAGGCGCTCAGGGTTTTCAGCTCGCCGAAGAACCAGTCGCTGGACGGCAGCGCGACCGTGCTGTGGCCGGCCTTGACGTTGGCGGCGTAGCGCTCGATGGTGGTCAGCGGCTTCAGGATCAGCTGCCACAGCAGCAGGTAAAGGCTGAGCACCAGCGTCACGTCCAGTACGAAGATCATGCCGGCGATGGTGTACAGGCGCTGGCGCAACTGCTCGATCAGCACCGCCGGCGAGGCGTACACGGTGATGGTGCCGATGTTCTGGCCGCCGGCGACGATGGCGCGCGTCTCCGACAGCAGCTCCGGACTTTCCGGCACGCGGGCAGCGGCGACCAGCTGCGCCTTGTCGTTACGGGTCAGGATGAAGGGTTGGCGGCTGGCGGCCGGCGCCACCGCGCTGGCATACAGGTCGCGGTTGCTCAAGCCGCTCTTCATGATGGTGACGATCTGGGTTTCGTCGAAATTCCAGGCCGGCAGCGCGACGGCGGAAGCCAGCTCGTCGGCGCTGTTGGCCAGCGTCTTGTGCAGCTGCTCCCAGCGCTGGGCGCGCTCGACCTGGTAGAAATACAGCGCGAACGTGGTCAGCACCAGCGTGACGACTGCGGTCAGTGTGACGCTGACAAATACGGCAATAGAAACTCTGCCTGCACGGCGAGCGAGTCGGTCCAACATCGGAAAACCATTCTTTGGGGTTAGTCTGCGTGGCTGCGACTTAAATCATAGGTTCAAACCGACCGGAAGTCCATGGATTTTATTGCCCAAAAGGATTTAATTTCAGGATTGGCAATATTTTGCACGATCAAGCAACATCCTTGGCAGGATGCAAATGGTCGAAGGCCATCGCGGTGCTTAAAAACAGCTGGCCGTTGAGTTGCTGCAGCAGCGTGCTTTGACGCAAGCGGTCCAATACCGGCCCCTTCACTTCGGCCAGGTGCAGGCCGATATTGCGCCGTTTCATGCGATCGTTCAATTCCGACAGCGCGAACAGCGCGGTGGTGTCGATCGAGCTGACCGCCGTCATCACCAGCACCAGGTGGCGCGCGCTCGGATGGGTGGCCAGTTCGGACTCGATGCGCTCGGAGACCGCTTCGACGTTGCCGAAGAACAGGTTGGCGTCGATGCGCAGCATCAGCAGTTCCGGCTGGGTTTCGGCCGGATAGCGCTCGATATTGCGGAAATGCTCGCTGCCGGCGATGCGGCCCAGCACCGCGATGTGCGGTCGGCTGGCGCGCCAGATCAGCGTGCCCATCGACAGCGCCACGCCGATCACCACGCCCGCCTCCACACCCAGCGCCAGTACGCCGAGGCAGGTCGCGCCCCAGGCCAGCGCGTCGCCGCGGTCGTAGCGCCAGGCGGTGCGCAGGATATCCAGTTCCAGCATGCCCAGCACGGCGACGATGATGGTCGCGGCCAGGGTCGGCAACGGCAGCAGCGCCAGCCAGCCGGTCGGCGCCAGCAGCGCGCAGGCCAACAGCGCGGCCGTGACCAGACTGGCCAGCGGCGTGTTGGCGCCGGCGGCGAAATTGACGGCGGAGCGCGACAGGCTGCCCGTCACCGGAAAGCCGCCCGACAGTGCGCTGGCCACATTGGCCGCGCCCAGGCCGATCAGCTCATGGTTGCTGACCAGTTTCTCGTTGCGCTTGAGCGCCAGCGACTGCGCCGCCGACATCGACATCAGGAACACGATGAAACCGATCAGCAGGCCCGGCTGCACCAGCGCCTTCCAATGCGCGCTGGACGTGGCCAGGTTCAGATGTGGCAGTCCGGCCGGCACTGCGCCGGTGGTGCGCACGCCCATCTCGGGCAGGCCGGTGGCGGCCATCAGCACGATGGCGCCCAGCACCACCACCATCGGCGCCAGCTTGGCGGCGATATCGGCCACCGTCGCCGGCACGCCGCAGCGCTTCAGCAGACCGGTCAGATACTGCCGGGCCAACACCAGCAACAGCAGCGAGCCGACGCCCAGCTCCGCACTGGGCAGGTGGATATGCGGCAGGTCGCCACCCAGCAGGATGTGCAGCTGGTCGAAGGCGATGACGATGGCCGAGCCGACGGTAAAGCCGCTCATCACGGGACGGGAAAAGAAATTGGCCAGGAAGCCCATGCGCAGCAAGCCGCACAGCAGCAGCGCCACGCCGGACACCAGCGCCAGCTGCGCCGCCAGCACCGAAGCCAGCGCCGATCCGGCCGGCGCCAGCGGGCCGATGACGGCGGCCGTCATCAGCGAAACGATGGCCATCGGGCCGACCGACTGGGTCATGCTGCTGCCGAACAGCGCGTAGACGATGGGCGGCAAGATGCTGGCGTAGATGCCGACCACCGGCGGCAGTCCCGCCACCAGCGCGTACGCCATGCCCTGCGGGATCATCATCATCGCCACCACCAGCCCGGCGCTGATATCGCCAGGCAGCTGGGCGCGCCGGTAGTGCTTCAACCATTGCAGCATTTGTTCGTCCAGAGTACTAGAAATATCGCCAGTCTACGTCATCGGGCACGGGGCGGCCCAGCCCTTAGACGTTTTTTATTCTTATATATACGAAAATTGCATAAGTCCAAGTGCTGTCACGATAGCAAACCGCGCTTGTGTCTTTTTCACAACCCCAAATTTCCCGCCACGCGCGGCGTTCTGTACAAGTGGCGACAGCGCTGGCATATTGAGGAAACGTTCTAAATAGCACGAACGTTCGATCTTAAAAATCGAAAACAAAAATAAACACTACTGGAGACATATGAAAACAAAATTACTCGCCGGCATGATCGCGGCATGTTGCGCCGCCCCTGCCCTGGCCCAGTCATCCGTGGTGATCTACGGGATAGCCGACGCCGGTTTGATGTACGTGAATAATGGCGGCAACGACGCCCGGACCAAACTGGTCAGCGGCATCGCCGACGGTTCCCGCCTCGGCTTCAAGGGTGCGGAAGACATGGGCGACGGCTACAAGGCCGTCTTCAACCTGGAGATGCGCGTCCAGCTCGACAATGGCAGCAATCAGGCGGGCAATTTGTCCAGCAACCAAGGTTACGCCCTGACCAAAGGCTTGAACTTCACCGTGCCGGCCGCCGCAGGAGGCGCCGCCACCGCGGCCAAACTGCTGGCTGGCGTGCAAGGCGCGCTGCAGCCCGCGATCAACGTCAACCTCAACGGCGCCATTTTCGACCGCACATCGATGGTGGGCCTGGTGACGCCGGCCGGCGCCATCCTGCTCGGACGGATGTACACACCCGACTATGAAGTGCTGGCCAACGCCGACGTGTTCGAAACCGGCACAGCCGGTGGCTGGGGCGGCATCGTCGGCGGCACCGGCGGCTTGCTGACCGCGGGCGTGGCGATCCGTTCCGACAAATCAATACAATACCGTGTGCAATCGCCGAAGGGCATCAGTGCCGCGCTGATGTACGGCACCGAGAACTCGGGCTATATCGGCATGGACAAACGCTCCTGGGGCGCCAACCTGTTCTATAAGGCGAACGGGCTGGATGTCGGCCTCGGTTACAACCATGGCAGCGATCAACTTGGCAATCGCGGCCTGATCACCACCACGCTGGGCGGCTCCTACAAGATCGGCAACTGGAAACTGTTCGCCGGCTACCATCAGCAGCGCAACGACAACTCGGTGATCATCCTGTACGCCGATGCCGCCCTGGCCCCGGCCTTCGCCGCCTTCGGCCCGGCCCTCGGCCCGGTGCTGGCGGGCCAACTGCACAGCACGCTCGCACGCACTTTCTACCTGAACGCCGCCAGCACTCAGGTCGGCTTCCACTACCAGACGGGCGCCGGGCGCGTCATGGCTTCGGTGGCGCGCCAGCACGACAGGACTGCTTCCGGCAGCGACGCCACCCAGTTCGCCCTGGGCTACGACCACAACCTGTCCAAGCGCACCGATTTGTACATGGTGGCGGCCTACATCAGGAATCAGGGCGATGGCCAGTATGCGATTGGCGCCGCCAGCGCCTCGGGCGGATTTACCTCCAAACCGGGAGAGGCCAGCAAAGGAATCCAGGTCGGCATGCGCCATCGATTCTGACGCGGCGGCGGCCCCAGCTGCGTAGCGGGCAGCTGGGGCATCGGTTACCAGGCCTTTTCCTCACGATCTGCAACCCTGCGGGTGGTCCGGTCCAGGCGCCCGCGGATGTAGCGCAGGTGCAGGATCGGGTAGATATTGACGAGCACTTGAGCGAAGGAAAAGCAGGCCACAAAGCCCCACCTTCCGCTTAGCGCAACCACAGCGATAAACGGTGTGAACAGAACGGTAGCCCAGAAATGTGCGGCTTCCGACGACTCGATCTGACGACGAAGCTTCACGACATCTCCACGCTGCTGAGCAAGATATACACCGGCGTTCAGGTAGCGTAGCGGCGTGTGGCGCAGCATTCTGCCAAAGCCGGGAACGCGAAGCCGGCGGAGGATGTCGCCTTTCTGCTCCCAGGAGCGAAGCTGGTAAAGCGCGCCAGGCATTCTTAGTGCATACAGCGGCTCGGCAATTTTAGCGATGCCGAGAAAGTAGAACATCAGAAGTAATGCAAGCCACGGCGACGTAATGCCAATGACCGTACTCAGCAATGCGAACGACGCGCCAAAGACCAGCACGACTGACAACAGGAGCAGCGCATGAAGCCAGGCACGCATGTGATGTTCCTCGTATGGTTACGGGATGCCAGCCTCCCTTGCCCCCAATCTGGCGCCATCAAATTGGACTTTCCCGCACCCTGTCCCGATGACACGACGATTTGACTATGTCACTGCGGAGAAAATATCCCTCGCACTTTTGACCAGGGCGGCTTTTGGCGCCGCGGCAGGTCTCAGAACGGCCTTACTCTATGGCATTCCTGGTCCACTTACAACGAAAGTCTTTGGCCGTGACCACCGGCTGACGCGTTCAGAGATTCCTGGAATTGCGGCTGGGCTAGACCGAAGAAATTTTGTGCGTGTGGACTAGCAACCGAGCATCTATTGCCTTGATTAAGTCCTATGATCACTTTTCCGCTTCAAATTTTTCTTTCACGAGCGGCAGGAAACGCTCAACCACAAACCATCGAGTGAGCCCGCAATCTCCACATACAACGACTCGATACCTGGCCCCATGGAGGAATCCAACCGGGAGTAGCTCGCTACCCGGAACGATTTCTTTTGAAAAATGCTCATTACTGCCACATTCCGTACAGGATTTCCCAACTGCCATCGCTTATCTCCATAGTTATCAGGTAGCCATGCAGGCCGCCGCTGGCCTGCGGTTTGTCTCAATAGCAAGAATAACATCTTGCCTAAACGAAAAATGCGCGGATTGTCACCGCTTGCTTGACGGTCAATGCTGCGGCACGAACAGACATCCTCCTTGCAAGTATTGCGGCGGCGAGACAGTAGAAATACTGTGTTTTATGCCACGTTAATCGTTTTCTAATACTATCGGATGGCCGCCATCGTTGCGGCCCATCACACGATAACAGGAGACCTCGAATGACGAATATCGTTAGGCAGTCCCGTATCTGCAGCATTCTCGTGACCTCGATGCTGGCCGCCTGCCAGCATGCGATGCCACTGGCAACGGCCATGGCGGCCCCCATCACCCTGCCGTCCTACAACGTAGATCCCGCGCAAAGCTCGGTTTCCGGGCTGTCGTCCGGTGCGTTCATGGCGGCGCAAATGCATGTGGCTTACTCGGCCACCTTCAAGGCCGGCGCCGGTGTCGTCGCCGGCGGACCTTTCTATTGCGCGCAGGGTTCGGTGGTCACAGCGACCGGCCCCTGCATGGCAGCCACCAGCACCAGCAAGCCGGCAACCTCCAGTCTGATATCGACCACCAACAGCTGGGCCAGCCAGGGACTGATCGACGCCACCAGCAACCTGGCCAACTCCAAGGTCTACCTGTACTCGGGCTCGATCGACAGCACCGTCAAGCAGCTGGTGATGAACGAGGCCAACACCTACTATCAGAACTACATCAGCAGCGCCAACATCTTCTACAAGAACAACGTGGCCTCGGAACACGCGATGGTCACCGACTACTTCGGCAGCGCCTGCAGCACCAAGGCCAGTCCCTACATCAACAACTGCAATTTCGACCTGGCCGGGGAAATCCTCAAATGGATCTACGGCACGCTGAACGCGAAGAACACCGGCACCCTGGGCGGCAGCTTCGTCGAGTTCAACCAGACCGAATTCATCGCCAACCCGACCACGCACGGCATGGCCGCCAGCGGCTGGGCTTATGTGCCGGCCAACTGCGGCGCCGGCCAGCAGTGCAAGGTGCACGTGGTGCTGCACGGCTGCCAGCAGGATCCGACCAAGATCCAGGACCAGTACTACCGCAACACCGGCTATAACAAATGGGCCGACACCAACAACATCGTGGTGCTGTATCCGCAGACGGCGCCCAGCAGCACCGGCAATCCAAACGGTTGCTGGGACTGGTGGGGCTACGACGATGCCAACTACGCGAAAAAGAGCGGACGCCAGATGGCCGCGGTCAAGGCCATGGTCGACCGTGTGACCAGCGGCTTTGCCGCCCTGCCCGCGCCCACCGGCCTGCAGGTGACGGGCGTGACCAACAGTTCGATTGCATTGGCATGGAGCGGCGTGACGGGGGCGGCGGGATATGACGTGTACCGTGGCGGCGCCAAGGTCAACACCGCACTGGTGGCGGGCACCGCCTACACCGACAGCGGACTGGCGGCAGGCACCAGCTACAGCTACACCGTCAAGGCGGTGACGTCGGGAGGTTCCAGCAGCACGGCCTCGTCGGCGGTCAGCGGCACCACCAGCGGCAGCCCGCCGCCACTGACCACGCCGACCGGCTTGAACGTCAGCGGCACCACCGCCAGCAGCGTCTCGCTGGCGTGGAGCGCGGCTTCCGGCGCCAGCGGCTATCACGTGTACCGCAACGGCGGCAAGGTCACGGCCAGCCCGGTCAGCGCCACCACCTACACCGATACCGGCCTGGCGGCCAGCACCAGCTACAGCTATACGGTGACGTCCTATGCGGCGGGGAATGAGAGCGCGCCGTCGTCGGCGGTGACGGGCACCACGCTGTCCGGCTTCACGTGCAGCGCGACGACGTCGTCGAACTATGCGCACGTGACGGCGGGCCGCGCGGTCAACAGCGGCGGCTATGCGCTGGCCAAGGGCTCGAACCAGAACATGGGGCTGAACAACACCTTCTACACCACCACGCTGGCGCAGACCTCGGCCGGTTACTACATCATCGGCAACTGCCCGTAAGCTAGGCTCCTGCGGGCAGCGATTGCTGCACCGCCCGCAGGATTTCCGCCGACAGCGCTTCGTCGTCGACGGCGCGCGCCAGCACGATGGCGCCGACCATCGAGGCGTAGGTGGCCAGGGACTGACGGCGCCTTTCCGCGTCGTCGGCACCCGGCATCAGCTTTTCCAGTATCGCCATCTGCCCGACTGCCCCTTCAGTCAGCGCATGACGCGCCTTGGGCCCGAGGCGTGCGATGTCCGCTCCAAGCGCGGTGACCGAGCAGCCCTTTTCCGGATGCTCGCAATGCTGCCTGGTCAGGTAGCCGTCGCTGATTTTCTCCAGCGCGGTATCGCGCCCTTCGGCCAGATATCCTTCCCAGCGCTGCACCGATTTTTTCAGCGCATGCGCGGCGGCCTCGGCCAGCAAGTCTTCCTTGGAGTCGAAATGGCCGTAGAAGCCGCCATGCGTCAGGCCGGCGCTCTTCATCAGATCGGCCACGCCGATGCCGTCGTAGCCCTTTTCACGGAACAGCCGCGCGGCCGTTTCGATGATGCGCTCGCGGTTGAGCGCCACTTGCTCCCTGCTGACTTTCATAGTCATCTCCTCCTGAATCCCTGTTGACATTATACATTACGAGCGTAATATATCAATCATTGCGATCATCATTTAAAGGAGTCATCATGAAAGCCGTTATCAGCGCCTATGCCCGTTCGCCCTTCCATTTCGCCCGCAAGGGCAAGCTGGCCGAGGTCCGCCCCGACGACCTTGGCGCGCAGGTGGTCAAGGGCTTGATGGAGCGCACCGGCCTCGACCCGGCATTGCTGGACGACGTCATCCTCGGTTGCGCCTATCCCGAATCCTCGCAGGGCAACAACCTGGCGCGCATCGTGTCGCTGCTGGCCGGCTTCCCGCACCAGGTCAGCGGCATGACGGTCAACCGCTTCTGCGGCTCGTCGATGTCGGCCATCCACATCGCCGCCGCGCAGATCGAGGCCGGCCTGGGAGAAGCCTATCTGTGCGTCGGCATCGAATCGATGACGATGGTGCCGCAGGGCGGCTTCAACTTCTCACCCAATCCCGCGCTGCTGGCCGAAACCGACGCCTACATCAGCATGGGCGACACCGCCGAAAACGTGGCCCGCAAATACGAGGTGTCGCGCGCCGACCAGGAACTGCTGGCCTTCCAGTCGCACCAGAAGGCCGCCGCGGCCCGCGCCGAGGGCTTGCTGAAGGATGAAATCGTGCCGATCGCCACCGCAAGCGGCGAAGTGATCGCCGAAGACGGCTGCATCCGTCCGGGCACCACGGTGGAAGCGCTGGCGTCATTGAAGCCGGTGTTCGATCCCGAGCATGGCGTGGTCACGGCCGGCACCTCGTCGCCGCTGACGGACGGCGCCTCGGCGGTGCTGGTCACCAGCGAGGCTTTCGCCCGCAAGCACGGCCTGAAGCCGAGCGCGCGCATCGTCGCGATGGCGGCGGTGGGATGCGACCCGGCGCTGATGGGCATCGGCCCGATTCCGGCCACGCAAAAGGCGCTGAAGATCGCCGGCCTGCAGGCCAGCGACATCGATGTGGCGGAGATCAACGAGGCGTTCGCATCGCAGGCGCTGGCCTGCGTGCGCGAACTGGGGATCAAGCCGGAAGTGTTGAATATCGATGGCGGCGGCATGGCCATCGGCCACCCGCTGGGGGCGACCGGCGCCCGCATCACCGGCAAGGCGGCGTCGCTGCTGGAGCGTACCGGCGGCCGCTACGCGCTGGCCGCCCAGTGCATCGGCGGCGGCCAGGGTATCGCGACCATCATGGAAAGGATTTAAGCCGGCTCGATGAGGTTACGGCCCGCGCGCTTGGCGCGGTGCAGCGCCGCGTCGACCCGGTCCAGCACCGTGGCGCTGCCCTCGTCCGCACCGACCTGGGCGATGCCCAGGCTGACGTTGACGGCGGCCTTGCTCGGCAAGTCTGCGTCGGCGATGGCGGCGCGCAGCTTCTCGGCCAGGCGCATGGCGTCGGCTGCGCCGGTGTGGGTGGCGACGATCATGAATTCGTCACCGCGCATGCGTGCCAGCAGGTCCGAGGTGCGCAGGCGTTCCTTGACGATGTCGGCCACCGCGCGCAGCGTCTGCTCGCCGACCGGGGAACCGTATAAATCGTTTTCGGAATGGAAGGCGGCGACCTCGAACGACAGCACGGCCAGCGGCAAGGCGTAGCGGCGCGCGCGGCGGATTTCATTGTCAAGGAAGTCTTCGCCGGCGCGGCGGTTGGAGGCGCCGGTGAGCTTGTCGATGGTGCTCATCAGCGAGATCTGGCCGTTCAACTCGTCGTTCCGATGCTTCAATTCGCTCATGCCAAGGCCGAAGCTGACAAACTGCGCCAGGCTGGAGAAGCAGGCGAACTGCTCGCGCGAGAACACGATGTGGCGGTCGAACATCAGGCAGATCGCGCCCATCTCGGGGCTGCCCGGCTCGGCGCGCAGCGGCAGCGCCAGCACCATGTGCACGGCGCGGTCGTGCAGCGTCATGGCCAGTTCCGGGTTGCCGGATTTTTCCGGCGCGTCCAGCAGCACCATCTCGCCGCGCGCCACGGCCAGCAGCGGCGGGAAGATGTCGCGCAGCGGCGATTGCAGCAGGCGGTCGCGCCGCTGCAGCAAGCGCGCCAGATCGAGGTGGTTGCGCGATTCCTGCGCCACCAGTTGCAGGTCGCCGCGCTCCTTCATATGCAGCAGCGACGTGTGGCGCACGCCGGGGAAATTGCACAGCGCCAGGCAGATCTGCCCCGCCATGGCGTCGATATTGTCGATGTTGGCCAGCGCGCGCTGCAGGCTGCGCTGCACGCCCAGCAGGTCGCGCAATTCCTTTTCCTTGTCCAGCAATTGCTGCTGCATGAAGGCGGCTGAATCTTCCGGCTGGGCCAGCGCCTGCGCGACGGCTTGCTGCAACTCGTCGTTCAGCACCGGACAGATGCGGTAGTCGAACTGGCCGTAGGCCATCAGCTCCGGCAGCCACGCAGTGTGCTCGTAGGCGCACAGCACCAGCACCGGCGCGCCGGCGTGGGCGCGGATCAGCGCACCGACACCGGACAATTCGCTCATCTGCTCATAGCCGTTCAAGTCCAGCACCAGCAGGTCGACCTGGCGCTTGGCCAGCGCGGCGGCCGCCGCGTCGACGCTGTCGGTCAGCGCCAGCTGCGCGAACATCTCGCCGCAACAGGCTTGAAACTCCGAGCGGCGCTCGCCGCTGGCATTGAAAAATACACCTGTGCTGCTACTGGCACGGCCCTGAACATCCGCCATATTTGTTGCTCCCGCGTATTTCTGTATTTGATGAAAACGTCCCCTTCCGCTAGTGTGCCATAAAGTTCATAATTAGCAATATTTTTTGTATTAAAGATCAGTTTATTGCCCGGCAAACTTGTTTGCGTCGCAAATTAATCATATGTGAACGAGCGCACCGTCATGGAAGCGCGCGGCGCGAATACTGTTCCTTCGCAGTCGAGGAGAACAATCATGCCAAACAGCAAGAACCAGAGCGATGCGGGCGCCATGCAGCGCGAGATCCAGCAGCGCCAGGACCAGTCCGACCAGCGCGCCCGGCAGGAACCGCGCGCCAGCCAGATCGGCGAGCGCCAGGGACCGGTGCAGACCACGCAACACGACTATCCCGGCACGCCGCTGCCGGAGCAGCATCTCGAAAAACCCGGCATCGAGGCGCAGATGCAGCTCAAGCCGGAGTTCCTGGCGCCGGACTACTGCGGCAGCGGCAAGCTGGCCGGCATGGCGGCCATCATCACCGGCGGCGACTCCGGCATCGGCCGCGCGGTGGCGGTGCTGTATGCGCGCGAAGGCGCCGACGTGGCCATCATCTATCTTGACGAAGACGAGGACGCCAACGAAACCAAGCGCTACGTGGAGGCCGAGGGCCAGAGCTGCATGCTGCTGCGCGGCGACGTGCGCGACGCGGCCTTCTGCCGCGACGCCGTCGAGCAGGTGCACGAGCGCTACGGCCGGCTCGATATCCTGGTCAACAACGCGGCCTTCCAGGAGCATGCGGAAAAGCTCGCCGACCTGACCGAGGACCGTTTCGACCTGACCATGAAGACCAACGTCTACGGCTACTTCCACATGGCCAAGGCGGTGCTGCCGTATCTGAAGCGCGGCGCCTCCATCATCAACACCGGCTCGGTCACCGGGTTGAAAGGCTCGAAGCACCTGCTGGACTACTCGACCACCAAAGGGGCGATCCACGCGTTCACGATGTCGCTGGCATCGAACCTGCTGGAGCAAGGCATACGGGTGAACGCGATCGCGCCGGGGCCGGTGTGGACGCCGCTCAATCCCGCCGACGCGCCGGCCGAGAAGGTGGCTCAGTTCGGCCAGGACACCGACATGCGCCGGCCCGCGCAGCCGCAGGAGCTGTCGCCGGCCTACGTGTTCCTGGCGGCGCCCTGCTGCTCCAGCTATATCAGCGGCATCGTGCTGCCGGTGACCGGCTCAGTCGGCGAGTAGGCCATGGCCGCGCGCGCATTGTGGAAAGGTGCGATCAGCTTCGGGCTGGTGCACATCCCGGTCGAGATGTATTCGGCGGTGCAGGAGCACGAGCTGGACCTGACCATGCTGGACCGGCGCGACTTTTCGCCGGTCGGCTACAAGCGCTATAACAAGAGCACCGGCAAGGAAGTGACGTGGGACGACATCGTCAAGGGCTATGAGTACGAGGACAACGAGTACGTCGTGCTGTCGGACGAGGACCTGAAGCGCGCCAATGTGGAGGCGACGCAGACCATCGACATCCAGGCCTTCGTCGACGCGGCCGACGTGCCGCTGACCTACTACGAACAGCCCTACTACCTGGCGCCGTCGCGCGGCGGCGCCAAGGTGTACGCGCTGCTGCGCGAGACCTTGCGCAAGGCGGGCAAGATCGGCATCGCGACGGTGGTGATCCGCACCAAGCAGCACCTGTGCGCGCTGGTGTGCGTCGAGGACAAGATCGTGCTCAACACGCTGCGCTACGCTTCGGAGATACGCGATGCCACGGAGCTGAAGCTGCCGCCCGCCACGATGAAAGCGGCCGGCATCAGCGACAAGGAGCTGCAGATGGCGCTGTCGCTGGTCGAGGGCATGAGCGAGGAGTGGAAACCGGAGCAATACCACGACACCTATAAGGACGATGTGCTCGCGCTGGTGAAGAAGAAGATCAAGGCCGGACAGACCAAGACCATCACCGCAGCAGAACCGGAGGCCAAGGCGCCCAAGTCGTCCAACGTGGTCGATCTGGTGGCGCTGCTGCAGGACAGTCTGGGCAAGCGCCCTGCCGCCAAGAGCGGCAGTAGTGGGGCGCACGCCAAGCCGGCTGCAAAATCGGCTGCAAAACCGGCAGCGAAAACGTCCGCGACAGCAAAGACCGCCGCCAAGCCGGCTGTGTCCAAGGCCGCAGCGCCGATCAGGCGCCGGGCTTGAAGCCTATCTGCCTCATCGCCGACGCCAGTCCCTTGGCCGATTTGGCGTAGTCATCCCAGGGCGCGTTGCCCACATCGAGCCGGGTGTGGACATTGGCGACGTTCCATTGGTCGGCGCTGTGCAGGCCGGCCAGCTCTTCCCACCTCACCGGAACCGAAATGCCCAAACCTGGCCGCGTGCGCGCCGACCAGGCGGCGACCGTGGTGGCGCCGCGACCGTTGCGCAGATAGTCGATGAAAATCTTGCCGACGCGGTTGCGCGGGCCGCTCTTCAGCACGAAGCGCTCCGGGATGTTGTGTGCCATGTGCGCCACAATCGCCTGCGAAAACGCCTTGACGTCGTCCCAGCCGTAGCCCGGCTTGACCGGCACCACCACATGCAGGCCCTTGCCGCCGCTGGTTTTCAGGAACGACGGCAAACCCAGATGATCGAGCAAGGCGCGCAGCAGCAGCGCGCCCTCCTGCACCTGCGCCCACGTCACGTTCTTGCCGGGATCGAGATCGAACACCATGCGGTTCGGCTTCTCGTAGTTGGAGGCGCTGGCGTTCTGCGTGTGCAGCTCCACCACGTTCCACTGCGCCGCCGACAGCAAGCCCTGCTCGGTCGATACTTCCAGCATCGGCGGATGGTCGGGATCGAGCGCGGGATCGAGCCGCTTCACGCCGGGCAGCTTGTCGGTCTCGGCGTGCTTCTGGAAAAACAGCTCGCCGCCCACGCCGGCCGGCGCGCGCACCAGCGAGACCGGACGGCCCTTCAGATGCGGCAGCATCAGCGCACCGACCAGCGCGTAATAGCGCACCAGCGCGATCTTGGTGGCGCCGCTTTCCTTGTCGATCACGCGGTCGGGATTGGTCACTTTGAGCGAGGCGGGCAGTTTTCCCTGTACGGTGCTAGCTGGCTGCATGTCCGGTTTCTCCTTTAGATGAGCCGGTACTTCACGGATGATGGTGCCGGCCTTTTTATCCTTGCGCAGTCCCTTGAATACCGCGTGGCGGATCGAGCCGGAATGCGTCCATTCGCCGAAGCTCACTTCCGCCACCAGGGCGGGTTTGAGCCAGTGGGCTTTCTTGTCGATTTCGCGGTTCGGGGCGAACGGGCTTTTGTCGGAGGCCAGCTTGTCCATTTTACTTTTTACTTCGCGCAGCGTGGCGGCGTCGAAGCCGCTGCCGACATTGCCGGCATATTGCAGTTTACCGTCCTTGTCGTAGGTACCGAGCAGCAGCGAGCCGAAGCCGCTGCGCGAACCTTGCGGATCGGTGTAGCCGCCGATGACGAATTCCTGGCGCTGGCCGCATTTGAGCTTGATCCACGTGCCGCTGCGCCGCGAGCTGTAGCGGGCGTCGCGGCGCTTGCCGATGATGCCTTCCAGCCCCATGCGGCAGGCGGCGGCGATGATTTCCTGCGGCGTCGCGTCCATCGTGGCGCTGTAGCGGACGCTGTCCGACGGGCGCTGGTCCAGCACCTCCCGCAGGATGGCGCGGCGTGCCTCCAGCGGCGTGTCGCGCAGGTCGCGGCCGTTGTGGAACGGGATATCGAACAGGAAGTAGACGATCTCGCCGGGGTTGTTCTCGTCGAAGGCGTTTTGCAGCAGGCCGAAGTCCGGACGGCCGTTGTCGTCGTGGACCACGATTTCGCCGTCGTACCAGCCGTCGGGCAGCTTCATTTTGGCGAGCGCGTCGTGCAGGGTTTGCAGCTTGTGCGTCCAGTCGTTGCCGTTGCGGGTGATCAGGCGGATTTCCATGCCGTCGACACGCGCCAACAACCGGTAGCCGTCGAACTTGATCTCGAAGATCCAGTCCTCCGGCGACGACGGCGGCGCATCGACCAGCGTCGCCAGTTGCGGCGACAGCGACTCGGGCAGCGCCGCCTTGGGCGCCTCGACAGCGGCTTGCGCAGGCGCAGGCGCGGATGCGGGCAGCGGCAGCGACTTGACGCTGTCCGGCATCTCGTCCACCACGCTGAACTCGTCGGCCGGCCGCGCGTAGTCGTCCTTTTCCTTGATCAGCAGCCACGGCTCCTGCTTCTCGCCCTTGCCCTTCATCCGCACCAGCACCCACTTGCCGTGCATCTTGTGGCCTTGCAGCTCGAACTTCAGGTTCCCCGCCGCCAGCGCCTTGTGCGGATCGTCCAGCGGCCGCCACAGGCCCTTGTCCCAGATAATCACCTTGCCGGCGCCGTACTGTTTGGGCGGTATCGTGCCTTCGAAATCGTTGTACGAAATCGGATGGTCCTCCACATGCACCGCCATGCGCTTGTCGTGCGTATCGTAGCTGGGCCCTTTCGGCACGGCCCAGCTCATCATCACGCCGTCGAGCTCCAGCCGGAAATCGTAGTGCAGGCGGCTGGCCCAGTGCTTTTGAATGACGAAGGTGCGCGCCTCGCCGCCCTCCTCGCCGCCTTCCGCTGGCTCGGGCGTGACGGCGAAGTTGCGCTTGGCCTTGTAGGTTTTAAGCGAGTCTCTCATGCAGCCAGCGTAGCCCCGCGCCGCGCCGCGTTCCGTGCGGTCACGAACATGTAAGCAATCTGGAGAGCTTGTAAGTGAATGTAAAGCCCGTCAACGGGATGCTTCCGGGGCGCGTTTTTCGCTCAGTGACACGGGAATTGTCCCGGCTCTAAATCAACCTGAATGAGGATTTCATCATGAACAAACTTATCGCTACCCTGATCGCCGGCCTGTTCGCTACCGCAGCTTTTGCACAGACCCCGGCTACCACCCCAGCCACCACCCCGGCTGCTACGCCTGCCGCTGCCAAAGCTGAAGCCAAAGAAACCAAGACCGTCGCCAAAGCCGAAGCGAAAGAAACCAAGGCTGATGTCAAAGCCGAGGCAAAAACCGCCAAGGTAGCCGCCGAAGCCAAGAAAGACGTCACCGTCGCCAAGGCCGATGAGAAAGCCGACAAGGCAGACGCTCACGCCAAGGCCACCAAGACCAAAGCCAAAGCCCACGCCAAGGCAGAGAAAGCCGAAGCCGCAGCAACCCCGGCTCCAGTCGTGACCAAGTAAGCACGACCCCATTGCGGCGCGCCCGGCGCGCCGCATAAAAAAAAGCCTGTGCCGCTCACGCGAACACAGGCTTTTTTATTGCCGATCCAGCTTATCGCTGCGCAACTTTCTCCGGCGCCTTCGCGCCATCCCAGCCGCCGCCCAGCGAGCGGATCAACGCCACCGTGGTCACCGCGCGATTGCCGCGCAGTTGCACCGCGCTGCGTTCCACCGCCGCCAGGTTGCGCTGCGCGTCCAGCAAGTCGAGATAGCTCGAACGGCCGGCCGTGTACAGCTTCTGCGCCAGGTCGGCGGAACGGCGTGCCGACACCACCGCGTCTTCGATCTGCGCGGTCTGGCCAGCCAGGATGCGCAGGCCCGCCAGGTTGTCTTCCACTTCCGCGAAAGCCACCAGCACGCTCTGGCGATAAGTGCCGACCGATTCTTCCAGCGCGGCTTCGCTACGCGTGATGTTGGCCTTGTTGCGGCCGCCGTCGATCAACGGCATCGACATCAGCGCACCCAGCACCCACGAACGGCTGCTCCACTTGAACACGTCCGCAACGGTGTTGCCGGACGTGCCGCCGGCGGCCGCGTTCAGCGTCAGCGCCGGGAACATCGCCGACTTGGCCACACCGATGCGGGCGTTGGACGCCTCCATCGCGCGCTGCGCCGAAGCGATGTCCGGACGGCGCTCCAGCAGCGACGACGGCATGCCGGCCGGGATCACCGGCAGCAGCGACGTATCGAGCAGCGGGCTGGCGCCGGCCGTGTAGCTGGCCGCCGGTTTGCCCAGCAGGACCGCCAGTGCATGCTCGGTCGTCACACGCTGACGTTGCAGGCCGATGGCTTCGGCGCGCGAGGTCGCCAGTTCGGTCTTGGCGCGCGACAGATCGAATTCGCCGATGTCGCCCAGGTCGAAGCGACGCTGGTTGACCTTGACGTTTTCTTCGCGGGTCTGCACCGTGCGGTTCAGCGTTTCCAGCTCGGCGTCGGTGGCGCGCAGACGGAAGTATGTCTGCGCCACGTCGGCTTGCACCGACAGCAGCACGGAGCGGTACGTCGCTTCAACCGAGGCGGCGTCGTTGCGGGCCGCGCTGACGTTCGACGATACGCGGCCGAACAGGTCGACCTCGTAGCTGGCCGTCAGGTTGGCGCTGAACACGTTGCCCGGAGCGACCGGCGTACCTGCCGGCAGGCCGAGCGCCACGTCGGACTGGCGCTGACGCTGGGCGCCGGCGTTGACACCCACTTGCGGAATGCGGTCCGCCTCGGCGATGCCGGCGATGGCGCGGGCCTGCTTGACGCGGGCGGCGGCCACCGCCAGGTTGGCGTTGGCCCTGGTGGCTTCGGCGATCAGCTCATTCAGGGCTGGATCGTTGAAAGCCAGCCACCATTCGCCGCGCGGCTGCGCCTCGGCGGCTTGCGCCTGTTTCCAGGTGCTGCCGTCGGCCGCGGTCTTCACCGGCGCAGGCGCATCAGGTACCTGCGATTCCTTGAACGCGGTCGGCACGTCCATCGCAGGCTGCTTGAATTCAGGCGCGGCGCATGCGGTCATCAGCAAGGCTGCCAACACTGGCGCCACACCTTTGGCGATCATATGCAGTTTGTTCATCGAGTTGCTCATGTTAGTGAGTCCCTTCCAGTTTTGCCACGGCGGCGTCGCCAGCCACAGCAGGTTTCTTCTTCTCCATGCTCACGGCCAGCTTGCGCAGCAGGACGTAGAACACCGGCGTCAGGAACAGGCCGAAGAAGGTCACGCCCAGCATGCCGGCAAACACCGCCACACCCATCGCATGACGCATTTCCGAACCGGCACCGTGCGAGAACACCAGCGGCAGCACGCCCATGATGAATGCGATCGACGTCATCAGGATCGGACGCAGACGCAGGCGGCAAGCTTCCAGCGCGGCGTCAACGATGCTGCGGCCATGGTGTTCCAGTTCCCGTGCAAACTCCACGATCAGAATCGCGTTCTTCGAGGCCAGGCCAACCAGCACGAACAGAGCGATCTGCGTGAAGACGTTGTTGTCTCCGTGGGTCAGCTTGACGCCGACCAGCGCGCAGAAGATCGACATCGGCACGATCAGGATCACCGCCAGCGGCAGGGTCCAGCTTTCGTATTGCGCAGCCAGCACCAGGAACACCAGCAGCACGCACAGCGGGAACACATACATCATCGTGTTACCGGACAGGATGTCCTGGTACACCAGTTCCGTCCATTCGTAGCCGATACCCTTAGGCAGCACTTCGTTGATGATCTTGGTCATTTCAGCCTGCGCTTCGCCCGACGACACGCCAGGAGCGGCGCCGCCGTTGATCTCCGCCGCGACGTAGGCGTTGTAGCGCTGCACGCGGTCCGGGCCATAGCTGTCCTTGACGCGCATCAGCGACGACAGCGGAATCATCTCGCCCTTGTCGTTGCGGACTTTCAGCTGGGCGATGTCCTCGGCGTGCGAACGGAACTGCTGGTCAGCCTGGACGCGCACCTGGTAGGTACGGCCGAACTGGTTGAAGTCGTTCACATACAGCGAACCCAGGTTGATCTGCAAGGTCTGGTAGATCGTCTGCAGCGGCACGCCCAGTTGCTTGGCTTTCGAGCGGTCGATGTCGGCGAACAGCTGCGGCACGTTGATCTGGTAGCTCGAGAAGACGCCGGCCAGTTTAGGGTTCTGCCATGCCTTCATCTGGATCGCCTGGATCGCCTTGTACAGCGCGTCGTAGCCCAGGTTGTCGCGGTCTTCGATCATCACCTTGAAGCCACCGGTGGTGCCCAGGCCGTTGACCGGCGGCGGCGGCAGCACCATCACGAACGCGCCTTCGATCACGCCCATGCGCTTGTTGATTTCAGCGGCGATGGCTTGAGCCGATTCGCTCTTCTTGGTACGTTCCTCGAACGGTTTCAACGGCGTGAACACGATACCGGCGTTCGGCGCGTTGGTGAAGCCGTTGATCGACAGGCCAGGGAAAGCCACCGAATCGGCCACGCCAGGGATGTCCTTGGCGATGTCCGACATCTTGCGGATGACGGCGTCGGTACGGTCCAGCGAGGCGGCGTCCGGCAACTGCGCGAAGCCGATCAGGTATTGCTTGTCCTGCGCTGGAACGAAGCCCGGCGGCACGATCTTGAACATGAAGCCCGCCGCAACCGCCAGCACGGCGTACACGACCAGCGAACCGCCTTTGCGTTTCAGCACGCCGGTCACGCCGGTTTCATAGCCGTGCGATGCGCGGCCGAAGAAGCGGTTGAACCAGCCGAAGAAGCGGCCGAAGATCTTGTCCATGACGCGGGTCAGCGCGTCTTTCGGTGCGTCGTGTGGGCGCAGCAGCACGGCGGCCAGGGCCGGAGCCAGCGTCAGCGAGCTGAATGCCGAGATCACGGTCGAGATGGCGATGGTCAGCGCGAACTGCTTGTAGAACTGGCCGGACAGGCCCGATACGAAGGCGATCGGCACGAACACGGCGCACAGCACCAGCGCGATGGCGATAATCGGACCGCTCACCTCTTTCATCGCCTGGATCGTCGCGTCATGCGGCGACAGGCCGTTGGAGATGTTCCGTTCGACGTTTTCCACCACCACGATCGCATCGTCGACCACGATACCGATGGCCAGCACAAGGCCGAACAGCGACAGCGTGTTGATCGAGAAGCCGAAGCCCAGCATGACGGCGAAGGTACCGACCACCGACACGGGAACGGCCAGCAGCGGGATCACCGATGCGCGCCAGGTTTGCAGGAACACGATCACCACCAGTGCCACCAGGATGATCGCTTCGATCAGCGTGTGGATCACCGCGCGGATCGATTCGCGCACGAATTGGGTCGGGTCATATACAACGCTGTACGTGACGCCTTCCGGGAAATCCTTCGACAGGCGGGCCATGGTCGCACGCACGTCCGCCGACAACTGCAGCGCGTTGGCGTTCGGTGCTTCGAAAATGGGGATCGCCACGGCCGAATTGTTGTTCAGCAGGGAACGCAACGCGTAGGAGTTCGAACCCATCTCCATGCGGGCCACGTCCTTCAGCAGCGTTACCGCGCCGTCGGCATTGGTCTTCAGGATGATGTTGCCGAATTCCTCTTCGCTTTGCAGGCGGCCTTGCGTGTTGACGGTCAGCTGGAAGTCGGCGCCCTTGGTAGGCCCCTGGCCGATGACACCTGCGGCCACTTGCACGTTCTGCTCGCGGATCGCGTTGACGACATCGCTGGCGGTCAGGCCGCGCTGTGCCACTTTCTGCGGGTTCAGCCAGATACGCATCGCGTAGTCGCCGGAACCGAACAGCTGCACCTCGCCCATGCCGGGCAGGCGGGCCAGTTGGTCCTTGATGTTCAACACCGCATAGTTACGCAGATACAGGTCGTCGTAACGGCCGTTCGGCGATTGCAGGTGGACCACCATGGTCAGGTTGGGCGACGCCTTCACGGTGGTCACACCGATCTGGCGCACCTCTTCCGGCAGGCGCGGAAGCGCGCGCTGGACGCGGTTCTGCACCTGGGTTTCAGCCTGCTCGACGTTGGTGCCGATCTTGAAGGTGACGGTCAGCGCCAGCGCGCCGTCCGAGGTGTTTTGCGAGGACATGTACAGCATGTTCTCGACGCCGTTGATCTGTTCCTCAAGCGGCGCGGCCACGGTTTCGGCGATGATCTTCGGATTCGCACCCGGATACTGCGCGCGCACCACCACCGACGGCGGCACCACGTCCGGATACTCCGAGATCGGCAGCTTGAAGATCGATATCAAGCCGGCGACGAAGATGATGATCGACAGTACAGCCGCAAAAATCGGCTTGTCGACAAAAAATCGAGAGATATTCATATTGTTTTATTCCTTGCTGGTACCGGTTTTCGCCTTGGCGTCAACTGCGGCGACTTTTTCATCTTTTTTAGCTTCGGTTTTTGGCACGTTGGCGGCCAGCGGATCGACATCCATCGCCACCATGGTCGGCGTGATCGGCGCACCTGGATGCACGCGCTGCAGGCCATTGACGACGATCTTCTCGCCCGGCTTCAAGCCGTCGCGCACCACGCGCAGGCCGTCGATCGCAGGTCCCAGGGTCACAGGGCGGTACTCGGCCTTGTTGTCCTTGTCGACCACGAACACGAACTTGCGGTTCTGGTCCGTGCTGATGGCGCGGTCGTTGATCAGCAGCGCCGACTTGGCGCCGGTGGAGCCGGCCAGCTGCACGCGGGCGAACAGGCCAGGCACCAGCGCGCCGTCGGTGTTGGCGAAGGTGGCGCGCATGCGCACCGAACCGCTGCGCGGATCGAGCTGGTTGTCGACGAATTCCAGCTTGCCCTCGTGTGGGAAGCCGGTTTCGTTGGCCAGGCCGATCTTGACGGTGGCCGGCTTGCCCTGGTGGGCGGCCGCGCCAACGCGCAGATAGGTGTCTTCGTCACCGTCGAACGATGCATAGATCTGGTCCAGCGAGACCACGGAGGTCAGCACGGCCGACGCATCGACCAGGTTGCCCAGCGTGATTTCAGCCTTCGATACGCGGCCGTTGATCGGCGACGTCACCTGCGTGTAGCTCAGGTTCAGCTTGGCCGACTCGTACTGCGCCTGCGCGGCACGGACGTCGGCGTCCAGCTGTTTCAGGCTGGACGACAGCGCATCGTATTCGCGCTGGGCGATGGCTTTGTCGGCCAGCAGCTTCTCGGCGCGGGCCAGCTCCAGCTTGGCCAGGTCGGCCTTGGCGCGGGCCGAGCCGGCTGCCGCTTCGGCGCGGTTGGCTTCGGCCTGGTAAGGACGCGGATCGATGACGAACAATACGTCGCCCTTCTTGATCTGGCTGCCGGGCTTGAAGTTGATCGCGGTGATGAAGCCGCCTACGCGCGGACGGATCTGCACTTGCTCGATCGCTTCCAGGCGGCCCGAGAACTCCTGGGTCTCGGTGATGGTTTTCTCGACCACGGTGGCGGCGGAGATCGGAGGACCGCCTGCCGCAGGGGCTTCGGCCGTCTTGCCGGTCGCGTCATCGCAACCGGAGAGGCCGAAAGCGGCCAGTCCCGCCAGCGCCATAGCGGCGGCCAGCGGCCGGGCTACAGCGGTGATTTGGTTAATGTTTTTCATGTTAATTCCCTTTTATATGAAAATAATTAATAGAAATGGCGGCACCGGGCACCCTCAACGAATTGCGAGAAAACACGGTACTAGCGCCCCGCTGGCAAGCCAATGGGGACGTGACTACAGATACTGCTAAGAGGTTGGGGAACCCTATGAGGCTGGCGGCGTCTCGGACCGTTCCAGGCCAGCGATGAAACTGGCGATTTCTCCCAGCGCGTAACACTTGCACGCGCATTCGTTGCGCGCCCCTACTTCATCGAGGGACGCTGCTGGCATTCGGTTGACGGTGGTCTTCACGCCGCAGGCGATCAGCTTGGCACCATATTGTTCCGCTTCGTCGCGCAGCGGGTCGTCTTCGGCCGACAGGATCAAGGCCGGCGGCAGGTTTTTCAAGCGGCTCGACTGCAGCGGCGACGCGTACGGGTGGGTACGGTCGGCGGCGTTCGGCAGGTAGCCGCGGTAGGCCGCCGCGCAGGCGTCGGCCAGGTCCAGCAGTTCCGGCGCGTTCTGCATCTCACGCATCGACCAGGTGCTCAGGCCGGGGTCGAGCATCGGCATCACCAGGATCTGGCCCATCAGCGCCGGGCCGCCACGGTCGCGCGACATCAGCGCGCACACCGCCGCCAGGTTGGCGCCGGCTTCGATGCCGGCCACCAGCAGGCGCTTGCCAGTCCAGCCCAGCTTGCCCTTGTTCTTCTTGGCCCAGACCAGCACCGCGTGCGCATCTTCGGCGGCGGCCGGGAACGGGCGCACCGTCGCCAGCGTGTAGCCCGAGGCCAGGATGATGTGGTCCGGGCTGTCGTTCGCCATGTGCCGCAGGAAGATGTCAGCGTCATCGAGGTCGCCGCCATTGAAACCGCCGGCGTGAAAGAACACGATCAGCGAATCGCGCTTGATGCCGGCCTCGCCGCAGGTGTAGATGCGGGCCGGCAGCGGGCCTTCGGCACCCTTCACTTCGATGCCGCGGACCTTCAACTGGTCCGACAGCTGCGGCAATGGCTCGGCGACGCTGCTCATCGCTGCACCGTATCCGCTGCGCTGGACAGCAGGGCGGTGTCGGCGCAAGCCAGCGTTTCGCCGGCGGCCACCTCGGTCAGGGCACGCACGCCGGTCGCTTCGGCCTTGGCCGCCTGCGAGTAGGCATCGGTATAGACCACGCTCGCCAGGGCGACCGAAGTCAGCGCCAGTGCGATCGTTGCAAAAATTCCGTCCCGATATGTCATGGTGTTCCCCTTTCCTTCCAATACTTTCCTTGTGCAGTACAACAATCTTAAACTTGTTCTACAATCCGATAAATAGTGCAATGTCGAATTGATTGTTCAGGATTCCGAACAATGGGACTCAGAAATGAATAAACTACAAGCGATGGAAGTCTTTGTGCAGGTGGTGGACGCCGGCGGCTTCACGCGCGCGGCCGAGCACATGCAGCTGCCCAAGGCGACCGTGTCGACGCTGATCCAGTCGCTGGAGGCCGCGCTGGCGGTCAAGCTGCTGCACAGGACCACGCGCCAGGTCAGCGTGACCGCCGACGGCGCCGCCTATTATGAGCGCTGCCTGCGCATCCTGTCGGACGTGCGCGAGGCCGAGGAATCGCTGTCGCGCACCCGGCTCAGCCCGAGCGGACGGCTGCGCGTCGATGCGCCGACCGGCCTGGCCAGCGATGTCCTGATCCCCGCCCTGCCCGATTTTTTCACCCGCTACCCGGACATCCAGCTGGAGCTGGGCTGCAGCGATCGCACCATCGACCTGATCGAGGAAGGCGTCGACTGCGCGGTGCGTGGCGGCCAGCTGGCCGATTCCAACCTGATCGCGCGCCGGGTCGGCATCCTCAATTTCGTCACCTGCGCCACGCCGGACTACCTGGCGCGCTACGGCCGGCCGGCGCACCCGGATGAACTGGTGCGGCACCGCTGCGTGAACTTTTTTTCGTCGCGCACCGGCAAACTGTTCGACTGGGACTTCGCCCGCAACGGCGAGCGGATACAGGTCGCCCTGCCCGGCCACATCGCCGTCAACGACACCAATGCCTACATCGCGGCCGGGCTGGCGGGGCTGGGCATCGTGCAGATGCCGAACTTCATGCTGGAGCCGATGCTCGGCGACGGCCGCTTCGAGCTGCTGCTGGCCGACTGGACCAGCGACCCGCTGCCGGTGCATGTCGTGTATCCGCAAAACCGCCACCTGTCGGCCAAGGTGCGCGTGTTCGTGGAATGGGTCGCCGAACTGTTTTCCAACCATCCGGGCATGCGCCTGCCAAAAGCATCGCCGGCCGCGCGCGCCATACCTTTTGAGGTCGCACTATGACTGAAGCACACCGCATCGTTTTCCTCGACCGCGACAGCGTGATCGCCAACATCCGCAAGCCTGCCTTCGCGCACGAGTGGACCGAGTACCCGGCCACCGCCCATGCCGACGCCGCGGCGAGGCTGCGCGACGCGCGCGCCACCATCGCCATCACCAACAAGGTCAAGCTGCGCGCGGAAGACCTGGCGCAGCTGCCGGACCTGAAGATGATCGCGGTGGCGGCCACCGGCACCGACATCGTCGACCTGGCGGTCGCCCGCGAGCGCGGCATCGTGGTCTCCAACATCCGCAACTATGCGGTGCACACGCTGCCCGAGCACACCTTCGCGCTGATGCTGGCGTTGCGCCGGCAACTGGTGGCCTACCGCGCCGACATCGAAGCGGGTCTGTGGCAGAAGTCCGAGCGCTTCTGCCTGTTCGGCCACCCGGTCTCGGACTTGGCCGGCAGCCGTCTGGGCCTGTTCGGCTATGGCGCGCTGGGCCGGTCGGTGGCGCAGATCGCGCGCGCCTTCGGCATGGAGGTGATCGTGCATACGCGCTCGCCGCTGGCGGACGCGAAGGCCGACGGCGTGCGCGAAGCGGGCTTCGATGAAGTGCTGGAAACGTCGGACATCATCAGCCTGCACCTGCCGCTGACCGACAAGACGCGCAACATGATCAGCGCCAAAGAGTTGATCCGCATGAAGCGCAGCGCGCTGCTGATCAACACCGCGCGCGGCGGCCTGGTCGACGAGACCGCGCTGGCCGACGCGCTGCGCGCGGGCGTGATCGCCGGCGCCGGCTTCGACGTGCTGACGCAGGAACCACCGCCGGCCGACAATGTGCTGCTTAACCTGCGGCTGCCGAATTTCCTACTGACGCCGCACTCGGCCTGGGCCAGCTCGCAGGCGATGCAGGTGCTAGCCGATCAGCTGATCGACAATATCGAGGCGTGGGTGGCGGGCGCGCCCAGGAATGTGGTGGCCTGATAAACGTACAACGAGGGCGGTGGTCGCCGCCTTGGCCGATGTCGGCTTCCGCCCCATTATAGTTAGTCCGTCTCGTTTTTCTCA
This sequence comes from Duganella sp. Dugasp56, assembly GCF_047304105.1. Taxonomy (NCBI): domain Bacteria; kingdom Pseudomonadati; phylum Pseudomonadota; class Betaproteobacteria; order Burkholderiales; family Oxalobacteraceae; genus Duganella; species Duganella sp. Dugasp56. The sequence goes on along the minus strand of NZ_JBGLYQ010000045.1, from coordinate 12,974 downwards.
ACACTAGAAAGATCAACGGTGTTGTGATTGGAAGGCGGGACATGCACCTGCGGATCACGAATATTCCGCCCCAAACATCCGATGTTCGCCGAGTTAGCTTCGGCTCCGCAGGTGTGCTTGTGTTCGAAAACGAATACTCAGGGTTTGCCGTCCGACCGGCTCGCTATATTGCCTTCGAAGAGCACAAGCATGCATGATCCCATTGATCATCCTAGCACTTCGGGAGGTGTCTGATGAACCATTTCGACGAGGCGTGTTTCGCCGTCTACATAGGCATTGACTGGGCCGATGCAAAGCATGATTTCTGCTTGCAGGAAGCCGGCGGCAACCAACGAGAGTTTGGAGTCTTTTCGAGCCAGGCCGCGAATATTGACGAGTGGGTCAGCAACTTGCATCGGCGCTACGGCGGCAAGATTGCCATCGGTCTAGAACTGACGAAAGGGCCGTTGGTCTACGCGCTGCAAAAGTACGATTTTCTCGTATTGTTTCCGATTAATCCGGCAACACTGGCCAAGTACCGTCAGGCGTTTAAGCCGAGCCGCGCAAAAGACGACCCCACGGATGCCGAACTAGCGCTAGATTTATTGTTACGTCATCCAGAGCGCTTTAAGCCTATCGAGCCGCAGAGTCCGGCAATGCGGGCACTGCTGAGTTTCGTCGAACGGCGCCGCGAACTCATTGGTGACAAGACCCGGTTTACCAATCGCCTCACCAATACACTTAAGCAGTATTATCCTCAAGTTCTGGAATGGTTTGACCACCATGACACCATTTTGTTCTGTGATTTCATCACACGTTGGCCGACCCTGGAAAAAGCTCAGGGCGCGCGACCCGCAACTCTCGACCGGTTCTTCAAGCAGCATAACGCCAGACGTGCATCGGTAATTGATGCGAGGATGGCGGCGATCAACGCCGCGAGACCATTGACGCGGGACGTGGCGATCATTGCTCCACACCTGCTGGAAACACTGGTGTTGATTGAACAAATCAAAGTCGCGTTAAAGGCCATCGAACGCTTCGACGATGCCATTGCCCGCCTGGCCCCAACCCTACCGGATTTTGAATTATTCGCGGCCTTGCCAGGAGCAGGTCCCACACTGGCGCCGCGACTCCTGGTGGCGTTTGGCGAACAACGCGAACGATTCGCTTCCGCGAAGGAGTTGCAGCAATACTCAGGTGTGGCACCAGTGACTGAGCGAAGTGGGAAGAAAAGCTGGGTTCACTGGCGATGGCAGTGCCCGACCTTTGTTCGCCAGACATTTGTCGAGTGGGCAGGCCAGACCATCAACAAGTCGGACTGGGCAGGCAGCTACTATCGACAACAGCGTGCCAAGGGAAGTTCCTATCAAGCGGCTGTACGAGCTTTAGCCTTCAAATGGTTACGGATACTTTTCCGTTGCTGGCAGAGCCGCGTGCCCTACGATGAAGCAAGGTACATGGCAAAACTGCGGCAGAAAGGCTCTGCCCTCGGCAATTCAACTGCGCCTGCGGCTTGACGGAGCACCTCAGGGCGTGACTCGGACCTTCGCGATTATTATCGAATTTGCGCCAACCCGGGCATTCGCATGATTCTCGCCCTTTTTTCGAACAGCAGCCAGCACGTGGATAGATAATTAATGGACAGGTTGTTTTAGCTGGTAACAAAATATCGATTAGCGCATTCTGAAAAATATAGTTTCACTTCTTTAATTTCATTAACAGTGCAACTAATTAGGTTTGCCTTATTTAAGTCAAATAAAACAACGTTATAACCAGATTCCAGTGAGCTTTTGAAGCAAATTCCATCGTATCCACACGACTTAACTAATTCTGTCAATATCTGAGTTGCAACGTAGTCAGATGCCACATCGGAATTGCTGATTGGTTTTGAAAACTCTTCATTAATTCTTGACCAGACTGCATCCTCTATTTCTTTTGGATTTTTAGGTGGCTCAAATAGACACCGAGCCAAACTATAATTATTCGAAACGCCATAACAGTCAATTAACTTCAGATCTTCTATAACCTGAAATTCGGCACAGGAAATCTTTTGCCCTCGCGACGGACGTAGCTCTGCCATACTTGTTCCGGGATCGCCAGACAAATACAAGTAGGAAATTCCCTTGGGGTTAGCTCGCCCCTCCGTGGAACCTCGAAGAAGCGGTTTCATCCGTTCCTTTGGATAACCAACAACTATATGCTCACCTTTGTGCTCAAGTTCAGAATATCCAATCTGTGAGCGATAAAGTATCCAATATTTTGGCAGAGTACGAATTCTGCTTAAAAATGATTCTTTTACATTTTCCAGAAATTCTCTAGCATTAGAAGAGTGAACGTAGCGACTTTCAAAGCGAACATGCTCTTTGAAATTTTCAAAGTCATTCCAATTTTTAAAAGTCATTTATCACTACCCAAACTTAATTATTTATTTCACAATGTCCGACCTGACCTCGCCCCCATTCTTGGTGGTTCAGACGACAGGACTAACAGTGGTGAACGGGCCGTCTGCAGCAGCTCGAATCATCCGCGGAGGTGTACCGTCACTTGGGGCATCAACGATCCACACCCCATTGAACTCCGGCACACGAATAGTAGTTTTATGCTTCTTCAAAAGTGCCCGAATTTTCCGTATTGCCTCCGGAAGATCCTGAGCAAAATTTTTCCAACCCTTGTCATTTCCCCACGGGTTATCGGCATGAAGGAACTTTCCCAAACGCTCGTATAGTCGTTCAAAGTCCTTTTTCTTCATATATCCATCAAACGGCTTACCAAAGTGCCAAGCATTAGGGGCGATCTTGGTTTCTTGCAACAGTGGGTCAGGATAGAAGTCCGTATTGACTTGATGCAGTCCATGGAAAATTTTGCCTGCGTGGTATTCGTCACTGATTCTTGTGGGCTTGGCTGCATTGCCCCGAAACGCAGCGTACATCTGCTTGTTGGGTGCAATCGCAGCAAACGCAATTGCTTCCATCGCCTTACGTAGCTGTAGTGTTGCGGATTCAAGATCACATTGATGACCGAGAGATTTATGAGTCGCAAGATATTGCTCACTAGCAGAAAGACGTGTAAGAGCCTCCCGCATTAACTCCAAGTAAATTATTGGCTCGTTCATTTCTCTGGCCTATTCTGTGCGTGCAGCTGTCAAGATCAGATCAAGCTGACGATATTTTTTCTCTGAGCCACCGAAACCACTCACCGGTATAGGTGTCAGGCACATTAAACGTCGCGCTACCCGTCTCAAGGTCTAAAAATCTGTTCAGTATCTTGACGGCTCCGTCCGATGTCTGCACGCTCCAAGGAGATGCCTCGAAGAGAAGGGCTGAAGGGAGCCGCTCACCGGTACGGTCCAAGTACCAATCTTCAGGCTCAGATTCAAGCAGCTTTCGCAATAGTGCTTTTTGCTCCGAATTTAGAACAAAGACGCCCTCTAATGGAGAGCGGGTAAGGTTAAATTCGAATTGCTGGTTACTGTAGGTGAGTATCATTGAAGATCGATAGAGCTATTGAGAAAAATTTGTCTGCTGCTGGCCGGCTAAGGCCGGTGCAGTCGGATGCGCGACCGAACTGCGTCTAAGATCACCATAACCATTGAACAAGTACTATTCCGAATGCATGCGAGATTATGTAGATCATTGCAAATGCCGTCATGGATAATCCAAACATGAATATCAAAAGGAGCCAAACAGCATAGATGATTGGGTGCGCAGAGAATTCAATGTTTACGCCATTATCCCGCAGCGCAGCCTTCTTACTCCACAAGAAAGGTATTCCTGCCACAAAGAACATGCCAAAAAGGAAAAGTCCGAACATAACAACCGGCTTTTGATAAGCGGAGTGTAAGCCCCCGGCCCCGAAAAGGCAGGCAAACATCAACCCAAGATAAGAGTATATAAGACGTTTCATTAAGTTTTTTGTTGTCTAATGACCGGTATTGGCCGGTTGCCGAACATCGTCAGTTAACACTCGGTTTCCAATCGTATTCCATATAGGAAGCAGCGGCTTCAGCTTGCTTCTTGCCTAACTGGCGCTCAATCAGATACAACGTCCCGTCTATTCCAGCGGACAGCCCAGCAGTGGTGATAATTTTTCCGGCATCTACGAAACGTTTGTCACTGACCTTTGTAGTCGGGAACATCGTAGCAAGCTGGGGGCGCAGAGATGCGGTGGTGGTTGCGGAGATTCCATCTAAGAGGCCGGCTTTTCCCAAGATAAATGCACCGGAGCACACCGACATCGTCACCTTTACTTTCGCGCTGCGTTCCCGTATCCAATCCAGCAGCTTCGGATTTTTCCATGCCTCTTTGATGCCTCCGCCGGGGACTACCAACACGTCCGCCTCTGGCGCGTCGGCGAAATCATAATCGGGCGTCACCTTTAAGCCCCAAACCGACTCCACTGTCGATTTTGTTTGGCCAACAGTGAATACTTTTACGCCGCTCGCACCAAAGGCTTCAATTGGGCCTGCGTAATCAATTTCCTCAACACCATCGAAGAGTAGGATTGCGACCCTGAGGCTACTCGAAGACATATCATGTGCCTGACTAACGCAAGACGAGGCCAATAAAATCAGCGTAAGTAATGACTGGAAAACGCGTGCTATTTTCATCTACTTCCTTATATAGTTGGCTCTGCTCGCTTGTTTTTTTGACCGGCTGCTTCTGGCCGAACGCCGCCGTCACGATATCTGGACAGCTGTGCAATTTCGAGGTGTCGCATTTTCATGAAATAGGTCGGCCAGATACTCACACAGCTCATGCTCAGCGATGTCAGCCGGGACAACGAAGTCTGCCGGCCTACGCTTCCCTTCTGCTCCAAGGTAAAAGGCGCGCCAAGCCTCGGCTGTACCAGTGATAGCAATAAACGAACCGAAAATGTTAAACCTAAATTCTTTCATGCGAGCCCCGATGTTGTCACTTTTCTCCGTCTGCTGGTGGCCGAACGCGGCCGACGGCGTTCAGGATAACAGCTTGCTCAGCTGCAAAACTCACGAATTTTCACGCCACGCCGAGACCGCCTAAAAAATGGAACCTCAAGACTTTCGGCGTTTTAATCGTTTACCTGGAATCCCGATAAATTGGTCAGTTGATTTCTTGCCGGTTGAGCTTTCAACCATAACGCGAAAGTGACGACCGTACGCTGCATCTGTACCAAAGCGAGCAACTAGGGTTTTAATGTATGCCAGCTCGATACCGTGCTTCTCGCACATCTGCGGCACGGCTTCACGAAACAGAACAATGGCGCCGCTCAATGACTCGGATGGCTTCGCTCCAGAAGTTGTTCCATTTAAAAAATCTACTGTTATATGCCCATCTTCAGAGGCAGCGGCTTCAGCAAAAACATCCATACGGTAGACGCCAATAATGAAGCCCATGCCACTGGCCATTGAGTCTGCAAGGTTATGCCCGAGGGACTTGAGCTTACCGAATTTCATAGAGCTTTGGCATAAAAAGCCCACACATTGGGAGAAACCTCGGCAGCAGCAAATCGAACTTCTCCTACTGACTTTTCAATTCGATATACGCTGAAACGATGTGTCTGAGCCGGGTAATCAGGATGGGGCAACTGAACGGCGTCATCTCCGGTTTTTAACCATTTATGCGACCAGACTTCCGCGCCATCAACGGTGAATAGTTCGCCCTCAGCAACGGTACCCACTGTCGTCCATCGAAATTCTGCCACCATCATCTCCCGTCACTATGTCTAGGTCCGCTGCTGGCTGCCGATTCATGACGAACGCAGCCATGCGACTTGGCCCCATCCATCGGCGCGCCCAGATTCGTATTCCACAATGAAGTGCGGAGCACCATCAGCTGATGGCGTCACTTGGAAAGGGTCGTAAGTTTGTACCACTCGAAGCCGATATTCCCCCGCCGGCAGCTCAATGCAATTTTTCCGCTCGAATTTCGAAGGGAGAGTTTCATCATCAAACTGTGCCGCCATTGTTAGCGCATCATAGGAGACAAGATGAAGCCCGTGGTCACCAACACGAATCGCACCAAACTCTTCACGAAATCCTGGAGCAGTAGTGATGCCTTCACGTGCTACGACAAGGTACTCGTCACCGCCGTCGCCACAATCCCAGACGACCATCGCCTTTGACTCCATAGCCTTTTCAAAGTGAGCGATGATGTCCTCATACGTCCAATCAGAGGAAATGAACGAGGCGTACGCGGCGCAATCTACAAGGCTTAACAAGCCAGAGTCATCGATAATCGTAAACTCAGTGTATTTCATTTTTCATTATTCTTTTTTCACTGTTCGTACCAAGCGAAACCGGCTTCATATATCGGTGATCGGTCTTGGCCGCAAAACGACGACGGCCTCACTCAGTTTTTCCGGAATCATGTGATTTTTGAAGCAACGGAATTGCATCGTTTTGCAAACTAGCTAGACAGCTGCGGGCTTCCGCATCCATTAAGTTACTTTTCTCACGTTTCTCCCGCTCCAAAACATCAACCACTCTTTGTGTCGCTGAGTCTTTTTCACGGACGAGAAAATCCCCATGTGATGCGGTGGCAGCTGCAAGCCAGAACATGTTCTTTCCTTCGCGGTACCCGTTTAAACCCTTGCTCGTCGGTTCATGCTTTGACAGGTATTTGTAGAAAAAATCATAGACATTGGCACAGTAGAGGAATCTTCTGGCTAAAGCATCGCCATCCGTGTCGGCCAGCGCTGAAGCAGAAGACACTCCCATGAAAATAAGGACAGCTGCTGACTTGGTAATTAAACGCATCAATTTTCCATAAATTCTAAATAGGCACCATTATCTCAAAGTCCGCTCGTGGCCGGATACTGCCGAAACAAAAGCTCGGCACCTACGAAGTATCAGCATTCAATCTTCATCCTCAAAAAGGAACATGCCTGCATGAGTCCGAGTTACAACAACGTACGCCGTCTCCATGGTTGATTTCGTAATCGGATTCCAACCTTGCTGCGTCCCATTGACAAGATAGTCTGGCGAATCGAAGAATTCCAGAAACTCTTTTGCGACACTGGCTGCTTCTTCCGGAGGGAGCATCTCAACGGAATAGGCAAGACTCAATTTAAGGCTGACCATCAATTGTTCTTCGAACCTTTCGCGGGAAACGGTTTGCCACTTGTCACCTAACATGCCGTATCCAAGATTGGATGAAAGCCAATCGGCCTTCGCATTGGGTAGCAGTTCCTGGCATTGGATAGGCAAGGTTACCATCGAAGCCGAGACAAAACCCTCAAGCCATGGATGGTTTGCCACATGGACAGCAAGTTCTTCAAACGTACGCATTCAATTCTCGTCAATTCTAATCCATGAAAACAATCCGGCGGCTGTTGGCCGGTTACTGTCTCCAGCACCGGTCGTTTTCAAGTCCTACCAAATACCACGTCGAGGGAGTCTAGGTCCCAACGTTCGCTCCGGTCAATCGGGTAAGTCAGCACTTCTCCCGCATCGAGCAAATGTCCCAGCCGTTGTCGAATCAAGCGCATGGCAAGATTTAAAGACTGGAATGAGCTTTCGCCTACGACGTCAGGATACCTATCATCAACTCCTACCAAAGCGGCCGGACACGCCCATGCATTGGTGCTTTTGTACGGAATGCCAACACACGCTTGAATCAGCACTTCGGCCCCATCCGCTCGGACCCAAAGAATTTCTTCAGTGGCTATGTAGACTGGATTTTCGATTTTCAACTTTCGTCCCTATGCTAGGCCCCAGACAACTGTCTTTGAGCAGTGCGTCAATGCCTGCTGCTGGCCGAACGCCGCCAGCCTCTATGATGTCAAGACCAACTCTAACGTTGGCCCATCCTGCTCAGTTGAAGCAAACATCCCAATCCGTTTCATTATCGGACGAGACGGAAGCCAACACGTAGCCCGTCGACAGGGAAATTTGCAGTTCGTTGCTGTGCTCAGTTAACGATGCACACTCTATCATCGCACCAACGACCTTCTCGGTAAGTGCATCCAGGTCAGCGTCGTGCATATGAATTTCTTTACGCGATATCAGATACCCGGAACTCTTTGCAAGCCAGTCATAACCCAGAAATACAGTTACCTCACCGCGTGGATTTCCGACCGTACCATTTCGCCTAACTCGCCCTGGACCTAGAACGCCAAGCTCAAGGTAGCAAATCGAATGGTCCGAAAACCACACATGTGACACACACATTCCCGTCAAGCGTTGAAGATCTATGGGCAAAATGAATCCTTAGAGGAAATTGGAAGCGGCTGCTATTGGCTGATCCCTGCCGATTGTAGTTGTGATAGCGAACTTGCGCCGGTCAAGCCCGCCGTCTCTGCTATAGGATGGGGCGTTCAATCGCCAAAAATTAAATCAAACGCTTTAACATAGTTGAAACCAAGGTTCTCGCTATGCTTGGTCTGGTAGTAGCTGAGCCTGCCGCGCGTGACATCGACGCTCCATGTCCCCCATCCGTAAATTTCTTTCGGGAGATTATGAAACGCATAAGCGAGATCATGCGCCTGTTCCCCATCTAGATAACGGAGTTCGATGAACGCCGACGCAATAAGATCGCAAATTTTCTCGCGCTGAGCTTCAGTTGGCAGGGCTGACGATTTCATAGGTTTTTTTTCAGCAGATTGGGCACCGGGTTGACGAGGTTGCTAGTTGACGGTCTGGTCTTGGCCGAACTCGACCGACGCCGTTCAGGATAGCAGCTTGCTCATCTGCAAAACTCACAAATTCCCACTTCAGACTGAAGCAGCCCCAGACTCTTAATCCGCCTTGATCAGTTCTACGCCATCTACAACCACGCTTCGGGGTCCACTCCCAGAAAGAGTTGATCCGCATGAAGCACAGCGCGCTGCTGATCAACACCGCGCGCGGCGGCCTGGTCGACGAGACCGCGCCGGCCGACAACGTGCTGCTCAACCTGCGCCTGCCGAATTTCCTGTTGACACCGCACTCGGGCTGGGCCAGCTCGCAGGCGATGCAGGTGCTGGCCCGATCAGCTGATTGACAATATCGAGGCGTGGGTGGCGGGTGCGCCCAGGAATGTGGTCGCCTGATTATCCGGGTACGTCCGACTGCTGGGGCAAGGGCAATTTTTTTCGGCGCGACTTGTGTTCGTACATCGATTGATCCGCCATAGCGAGCAGCAACTCGCTGGTCGATCCGCAACGGGGGTAAATGGCGCTGCCGATGCTGGCGGCGGCTGTCAGGGTGAGCCCGCCGATGTCGTATGGCTGCTCCATCACGGCCTCGAGCATCGCAACCACCTTCTCCGTTTCGGCGCCGCCGCTATTGACCAGCACGACGGCAAATTCATCGCCGCCCATGCGCGCCGCCATGTCAGCCTTGCGAATATGCGAGCTCAAGCGGCTGGCCGCCTGGCGCAACAATTCATCGCCGGCTGCGTGGCCGTGCGTGTCGTTTATCTGCTTGAAGCCGTCAAGATCAAGGTACAGCAGGCCAAGGGACGCGCCCGTACGCTCGCACGCGGCCAGTTGCCGGTCCAGGAAAGCATGCAGCATGACGCGATTGGCGATGCCGGTCAGCGCATCGTGATGAGCTTGATGGGTCGCCGCATGCAGCATGTCCGATGCCTTGGCCAATGCCAGACCGACCTCGTTGGCCTCGCGCAGGCCATAGTTGGCGGACTTGACTTCCCCGCCGGATCCCAGCGCCAACGCGGGCGGGATCAAGCCTTTCATGGCCCGGCGAATTTTGGTGCCGATTATCCAAGCGAAGACCAGGCCGGCGCCCAGTGTGACGATGGTAGCCAGCACCAGCAGCCACAGCTTGCCGACGGTCTGGGTCCTCAACACCTGCAAGGGTATGCCGATAGCCACTGTCCATCCCGAGTATTGCGCGCGCGCCAGCACGGCAAGGATAGGTTTGCCATCCAGGGTGGCCGTTTCGAACGAGCCTTCAGGCTGTTCGCGCATGCGCTTCAATACGTCGGGAATCGCCAAGGCCCCCACATAGCGCTGCATATCGGCCGAACGTGCAACGATTTTTCCGCTTCTGTCCAAAATACTGGTGACCCAGTGCTCGGGATAATTTTGATGCTGCAGGATTTCGCCGAAACGTTCAACCGTCACCGTGCCGGACAACACGTTCAGCCCGCCGCCGTACTGCACAGGAATGCCGATCGAGACGATCTGCCGCCCGGACAGGCGGCCGGTGAACAGGTTGGAGATATAGGTCGCCCTGTTCTCGCGCAAAGCCTTCAGTGCAAGCTGGTCCGGTTCCGGTGGCAGTGCTTGTCCTGTAGGCATCACGGTGTTCATCACCTGCCGTCCCTCGGCGTCCTCAAGCACCACGTTGAACATATTTTGCTTGATTGACAGCTCGCTGGCCTGCGCATGGAGTGCTGCCAGATCGGGGGCCATGAAGCTCGGCGACGTCGACAGCGCGAACAAGGAGGACTCGACGATGGCGAACTCCTTGTCGACCTCCATCGCGTTCGCGCGCGCGGTGGCCATGGCGCTGCGAATAAAGTTTTCCCGCGTAAGTTGGTAATCGTAGGAGATAAGAATGCCGGCGAGCAGGAAGGCGGGGAAAATGCAGGCTGCGACCAACAACATCAGCCTGGACCTGATCGATGGCGGATGAGATAACTTCATCGAAGCAAGGCAACTATGTGCAAGAGAATGTGTTTAGATTCTACAACAAATAGTTTATTGCCATACATGAACTTTTCTCATATTCCCGGATTACGGACTGCACGCCGTCATGCCATCAAAAGCTCCCCGGCAGCAGGATGTTTTTATCGACCTTGGTCACATCGCGCAGGCCGCAGAAGGCCATCGTCAGATCGAGCTCGTTGCGGATGATGTCCAGGCACTTGCTGACGCCCTGCTCGCCCATCGCCCCCAGGCCGTACAGGAAAGGACGGCCGATGTAGACGCCTTTCGCGCCCAGCGCCAGCGCCTTGATCACGTCCTGGCCGGAGCGGATGCCGCCGTCCATGTGCACTTCGATCTGCTTGCCGACCGCGTCGGCGATGGCCGGCAGCGCGCCGATCGACGACTGCGCGCCGTCCAGCTGGCGGCCGCCGTGGTTGGAGACGATCAGCGCGTCGGCGCCGCTTTCCACGGCGAGGCGCGCATCTTCCGCATCCATGATGCCCTTGATGATCAGCTTGCCGCCCCAGCGCTGCTTGATCCACTCGACGTCCTTCCACGACAGGCTCAGGTCGAACTGCTGGCTGGTCCACGCCGACAGCGACGACATGTCCGACACCGAACTGGCGTGGCCGACGATGTTGCCAAAGCCGCGCCGTTTGGTGCCCAGCATGCCCAGCACCCAGCGCGGCTTGGTGGCCATGTTGACGATGTTCGGGATGGTCAGCTTCGGCGGCGCCGACAGGCCGTTGCGCAGATCCTTGTGGCGCTGGCCCAGCACCTGCAGGTCCAGCGTCAGCACCAGCGCCGAGCAGCGCGCGGCCTTGGCGCGGTCGATCAGGCGGTTGATGAACTCGCGGTCCTTCATCACGTACAACTGGAACCAGAACGGCTTGCTGGTGTTGGCGGCGATGTCTTCGATCGAGCAGATGCTCATGGTCGACAGCGTGAACGGCACGCCGAATTTTTCGGCCGCCTTGGCCGCGAGGATTTCGCCGTCGGCGTGCTGCATGCCGGTCAGTCCGGTCGGCGCCAGGGCCACGGGCATGGCCACGTCCTGGCCGACCATGGTGCTTTTCAGCGTGCGGTTTTCCAGGTTGACGGCCACGCGCTGGCGGAATTTGATGGTCTGGAAATCGTCGACGTTGGCGCGATAGGTGGATTCGGTCCACGAGCCTGCATCAGCATAATCGTAGAACATGCGCGGCACGCGCTTCTGGGCCAGCACGCGCAGGTCTTCAATGGTGGTGATGATGGTCATGCACACTCCTCCGTAACGATGATCGGCAAATCATCGGGCATTTCGGCGGAAATGCCAATAGGAATGTACTTCAGCGATTGTGGAGGTAAATTTGCAGCATGGCGAAATTGACGGCAAACTGCAGCGCGCTGGCCGACAATACGACGCCGATCAGCCAATTGCGGCTGCTTTGCACGATCTTTTCAACGTCCGCCTTGGTCGCATAGTGCGACAGACGTTGGTCCAGATATTCCCTGGTCACGTAATTGGCACGGATTTCCTTGACGATATCCACCACCGTTTCCATTTGATACTCCAGCAGCGAGACGCGCACCTCGATACGTTCATCATTTGCCATGATGTCCTCCAAGTCAAGCAGCGCCATCCGGGCGCGATCAGGGCAGCTTACGCCGGCAAGAACAAACCGCTCAGGATGTGGCGCAAAGATAAGACCCGGCGAACAAAGAAAAAGGGCCTGAAGATTACTCTTCAGGCCCTTCGTCTTACGAATTTTGGTGCGGCTGGCAGGAATCGAACCCACGACCCCTTGGTTCGTAGCCAAGTACTCTATCCAGCTGAGCTACAGCCGCTTAAGGCAATATTATAACAGGGGAAACTCAAATCAAGAAGCATACCGGCGCGAAATCTCACATATTTGGCCGGCATGTTGAGAAATCCGATTGACCGGCAAAATAAGCGGGACGATCATGCTTCCTATGAGTGCGACCACCGACAAGGATTATATCGACGCCAAGCTGGAGGCAACCGCCGCCAGACTAGAGGGCGTTGTGCGGGAAAATGAGGCGCAGCTCAGGACGTTGGAACAAACACTGCAATCGACTGCACAATCGCTACGGGCCGATTATGCAGCCCAGTCCGCACAACTGGAGGCCAACTTTCACCGCACGCAGAGCGAAATGATCAAATGGGTGGCCGCCACCTGCATCGGCAGTTCGGCGCTCACGATCGCGGCGATGTCGTTCATGTTGTCCAATTACGCGCCCAAGACTCCGGCGCCCATCATCGTCTACGCCCAGCCGGCGCCGCCGCGATAAGCTCCGCGTAAAGAAAAAGGGCCCGAAGATTTCTCTTCAGGCCCTTCGTCTTACGAATTTTGGTGCGGCTGGCAGGAATCGAACCCACGACCCCTTGGTTCGTAGCCAAGTACTCTATCCAGCTGAGCTACAGC
>NZ_JBGLYQ010000044.1:0-60642 GCF_047304105.1 Duganella sp. Dugasp56 | reverse complement strand
CCCCCCCCCCCCCCGAGGCTGGGCGCAAAGCGCCCAGCAGTTGGACGATTCGGAGCGGGATGGCCCTGCAGGGCCATGCCCTTCGAATCTCACACTCCGCCAAGAAATAAATAAACCGCCAGATGGCGGTTTATTTTGTTTCTTGGCGGAAGCGGTGAGATTCGAACTCACGAACAGTTTAACCCGTCGCCAGTTTTCAAGACTGGTGCCTTCAACCACTCGGCCACGCTTCCTAAGTGTGCGACATTATACAGATTTCACCCCGATAATGGCCGTTTTCATCACGCGGCCCTGCTGGATTGCCCCGGTGTCCAGTTTTCGCGCAGCGCCTGCTCGAATTCTTCCGCTCCCAACGGACGCGAGAACAGATAGCCCTGCACCTCGTCGCAGCCCGAATTTTTCAGGAACGCCAGCTGCTCGACCGTCTCCACGCCTTCGGCGATCACCTTGTGCTTGAGCTGCTGCGCGATGCTGATGATGGTGTTGGCGATCGCGCAATCGTTGGCGTCGCTCGGGATGCCGATCGTGAACGAGCGGTCGATCTTCAAGGTGTCGATCGGGAAGCGCTTCAGATAGGACAGCGACGAATACCCGGTACCGAAATCGTCCAGCGACAAGGTCACGCCCATCGCCGTGATCAGGTCCATGATGCCGATCACGCGGTCGATGTTGTGCATCAGCGTGCTCTCGGTGATTTCCAGTTCCAGCCACGACGGCTCCAGCCCGTAGCGGTTCAGCGTGTCCAGCACCCGCCCCGGCAAGGTCGAGGTGAACTCGCGCGCCGACACGTTGACCGCCAGCCGTATCGGCGGCAATCCCACGTCCTTCCACACCTTGGCCTGCGCGCAGGCCGCCTCCAGCACCCATTCGCCGACCTGCACCACCAGCCCGGTGGCCTCGGCCAGCGGGATGAATTCGGCCGGCGGCACCAGCCCGCGTTCCGGATGGCGCCAGCGCACCAGCGCTTCGGCGCCGATGATCTTGCCGCTGGTGATGGAGAACTTCGGCTGGTAATGCAGCAGCAGTTCGCCGTTGCCCAGCGCATGCCGCAGGCCCGATTCGATGCGCATGCGTTCCTGCATGCCCTGGTTCATGTCCTGGCTGTAGAAGGCGACGTGGTCGCCCTCGGCTCCGCCCTCCTGCTTGGCGCGGTACATGGCGATGTCGGCCAGCCGCAGCAGGGTTTCGGCGTCGCCGCCGTCCTGCGGATAGACGCTGATGCCGATGCTGCCGCCCACGCGCAGGTCGTGGCCGTCGATGAGGATGGGGGTGTTCAGCGTGGCCAGCAGTTTTTGCGCGACCATGCTGGCTTCGAAGTGCTGCCCCAGCTCGAACAGGCCGACCGCGAATTCGTCGCCGCCCAGCCGCGCCACCAGGTCCTGGTCGCGCAGCACGGCGCGGAAGCGGCGCGCCACTTCGCGCAGCAGCTCGTCGCCGATCCTGCGGCCCAGGGTGTCGTTGATCAGCTTGAAGCGGTTGAGGTCGATGAATAGCACGCAGCCGCTCAGCTTGCTGCGCTGGGCCACCGTCAGCGCCTGGTCGACCAGCTTGGTCAGCAGCGAGCGGTTCGGCAGGTCGGTCAGCGCGTCGTAGTAGGCCAGGTGGTGGATGCGCTCTTCCGCCATCTTGCGTTCGGTGATGTCGGTCAGGTAGGCGATCAGGCCGATCGAGCGGTCGTTGATGTCGCACAGCGGGGACAGCGACAGGCTGGCCCAGAACACTTCGCCGGATTTCTTCTTGCGCCGCACTTCCATCAGCCGGCCGCCCTGCGCCAGGAAGGCGTCGTCGAAGCTCTCGTCCTCGTCGTCGTACAGGAACAGGATGTTGCGGCCCAGCGCTTCGACCGCGGTGTAGCCGAACAGCCGTTCGGCGCCCTTGTTCCAGCTGATGATGAAGCCGTTCATGTCCATCGTCAGCACCGACTCGTGGATGTGGTCGAGGATCTGCGCCTGGTGCTGCAGCTGCGCTTCCACCTGCACGTAGGCGTGCGTCGAGCGCTGCGCCAGCGAATGCACCTGCAGCACGCTGGCCGCCAGCGAAGCCAGGCTGGCCAGGTGCTGGCGGTCGATGTCGGTGTAGTGCTGCTGGCGGCCGGAGACGACGAAGCGGCCGAAGTACTGGCCTTCGAAGACGATGTCCTGCGTCAGGCTCTGCACGGCGTCGTCGTTGGCAGCCAGCACCTCCTCCACCGGCGGATGCAGCAGCATGGCGTGGGTGTCGGCCGGCAGGAAGTCGCCCAGCGGACTGTTCATCACGCTGCGCACGATGCGTCCCAGTTCCTCGTTCAATGCGGTGCCCCGCAAGCGCAGCACCGCGTCGCACAAGGCCGCGCTGTTGCTGAGGAAGTCGGAGACGGGGTGCGCGAGCATGGTTTATATATTCCTGCTCACCTGGATCGCCCAGTGGTAAGCCTGCAGTTGCGCGCCCCAATAGGTCTCGTGATCGATGCCGGCCTTGGCCAGGCCGGCGCCGTCGTGTTTTTCCACCAGACTGAGCAGCTCGCCCAGCGGGCCGCCGCGGTCCAGCAGCGCCATCACCACGTCCAGGTCCAGGCTCAGCGCGGCGACGATCTCCGTCATCGGCATGCCCAGCAGCACGTCCAGCAGCGAGAACACGCCGGCCACGAAGGCCATGTCCTGCTGGTCGCGGTCCCAGCCCAGCGCCTTGCTCAGCGCTTCCATGTGCGCCGCCCGCACCGCCGCCAGCGGCAGCAGCGGATTGGTCATGCCGTCGTCCTGCTGGCGCGCGTACAGCAGCAGTTGCAGCCAGCGCTGCAGCTGGCGCCGGCCCAGCACGTTGATGGCCTGGCCGAAGCTGTGGATCGGCGAACTGAGCGCGAACGCGGCCGAGTTCACCAGCTTCAATAAATGGTAGGACAGCGCCGGATCCTGCTTCAGCAGCACTTCCAGTTCGCGCGAGTCGGCGTCGCGGGCCAGCAGGCCCAGCAGCGCCAGCAGGCGCTTGCGCGAGGTGCCGTCGCCGGCGTTCATGTCGTGCGGTGGATGCATGGCGAAGTCGCCCGTGAACCAGCTGAAGCCGGCCGCGGCGCATTCGGCGATGCGCTGTTCGCTGCCCATGCCGGTCGCCAGGTGCGGGCCCGGCTGGCCCACCAGCGCCAGCACCGGCGGCAGGGTCAGCGATGCGTCGTAGGCCAGCGACTTGGCGCCGCACAGGGTGGCGCCCATGCCGGCCACGCCGTCGACCATGATGCGGTAGCCGGCGTCGGCATAGCCGGCCAGTTTCTTTTGCACGGCCGCGTCGGCGCAGGCGTCGGCCGGCACGCGCAGGATCACGTTGCTGGCCGGCAGCGACTCCAGCTGGGACAGTTCCAGCTGCAGCGGATGGGGAATGGGGAGGATGCAGTCCAGCGGCGCCAGCGCGGCAAACACGTCCGGCGTCTTGAGCAGGGTCAGCGCCGCCTGGAAGGGATCGCCGGACTCGGGAGACAATTCAAAAGCCAGCGCCACCCACTCATTATGAGCGTTGGACACCGCTTGCAGTTTCACCAGTGGAAACAGGCTGGATTCAGGCGCAGACATCAATATCTCATTGAGGGTAGTGCGCGCAATCTTAGATCACCCATTGACTTAAAGCAACCAAATACCATGTTGATAGTAACGTGATTAGCAATATGACCAGTATAGGACCAATTTACTGCGCGCGAAACATTTTCTTTTGCATAACGACAGTTACGATTACGTAACCGGCACAGGAATATAGCAGATATTGCCGAGCGAACACGCACTGTTAAAAATTGCTCACTGGTATGGCAAGTGGCACCCGGTTTTACTGGGCGTGCTGGACCGCGAAACGTATCAATTCGGCCTGCCCTTCGATGCCCAGCTTGCGCTTGATGTTGAGCCGGTGGGTTTCCACGGTGCGCACGCTGAGGTCGAGCGCGCGGGCGATCTGCTTGTTCGATTCGCCGTTGGCGATGTGGCGCAGCACCTCGTGCTCGCGCGAGGTCAGCTGGTTGTCCTGGTTCTGCGGCTGGGCCAGCTGGCGGGCCAGCGCGGCGCTGTAATAGATGCCGCCGGACATGACCGTCTCGATCGCCACCACGATATCCTTGCCCGGCGCATCCTTGAGCACATAGCCGCGCGCGCCGGCCTGGATCGCCTGCGACACGTACTCGAGCTTGTCGTGCATCGACAGGATCAGCACGGCGATGCGCGGGAACGCCTGCTTGAACTGGGCCGTCGCCTCGATGCCGTTGGTGCCGCGCATATTAATATCCATCAGCACCAGGTCGATGTCGCACTGGGCCGCCTGCTCCAGCGCCTCGGCCGCGCCACCCGCCTCGGCCACTACCTGGAACTGCGGCATCGCCTCGAGCCGCGCGCGCAGGCCGTCGCGCACCAGCGGGTGGTCGTCGACCAGCAGGATTTTGATTGTAGCTGTCATCGTGTTCTGCTCTTTAACTGTTCTAACTGTTGTTGCCGGCAAACGCCGTGACCACCGTGCCGTCGGCCGATGACTGGATCCCGAAGCGGCCGCCGATGGCGTCCATGCGCTCCATCATATTGCGCAATCCGATTCCGCGCTGGGGATGCAGCGCGATGCCCTCGGCGTCGAAGCCGGCGCCGTCGTCGCGGATGGTCAGCGTGACGCCGCCCGCCCCGCCCGCGAGGCCGATCTCGATATGGCCGGCGCCGGCGTGGCGCTCGATATTGGTCAGCGCCTCCTGCGCCAGGCGGAACAGCACGGTGTTGGCGACGTCGGGCAACTCATCGGTGCTGCCGGATGCTGTGAAGTGTACCGGGGTTCCGCTGCTGAGGGTGTACTCCTGGCCCAGATGGTGCAGCGCCGCAGCCAGCCCGAGGTCGTCGAGGATGGCCGGCCGCAGGTTGTGCGAGATGCGCCGCACCTCGCCCATCACGTTGCTGAGCTGGTCCGCCGCGTGCTCGAACACCTTCTGCGCCGCCTGCAGCTGGTCCGGCTGGTCCGATGCCAGGCTGTTGTTGAGCCGAATGATGCCGGCCTCGATCTGCAGCTTGATCGACACCAGCCACTGGCTGATGCCGTCATGCAAATCGCGCGACAGCCGCGCCCGCTCCTCCTCCTGCGACTCGACCACGCGCTGGGCCAGCACCTTGAGCTTGGCGTCGGCCACGCGCAGTTCGCTGATGTTCAGCGCCAGCCCGGAACTGGCCACCGCCACCGACGCGGCGATGGCGATCGCCGCGATCCACAGCATGGTGTTGTGGATGTTGCCGGACTGCTGGACATCGACCTGGGCCAGCGCCCGGTCGACGTCGTCCAGATAGATGCCGGTGCCCATCATCCAGCCCCATTTCGGCATGGCGATCACATAGCCGAGCTTGGCGACCGGCTTGCGGGTGGACGGCTTGACCCACATGTAGCGCTCCAGCCCGCCACCCGCGCGGGCCCGCCGCAGCAGGTTCTGGATGGTCGGCTGGCCCTGCTCGTCGCGCAGCTCGAACAGGTTCTGGCCCACCAGCTCCGGCTGGCGCGGATGCATCAGCGTATTGCCCTGCATGTCGTAGAGGAAGAAATAACCGTCGTCGCCGTAGCTGAGCGAGGCCAGGATGCGCTTGGCCTCGTTCTTGGTGGCATCGTCGTCGCGGCCCGACTCGTACAGGCTGGCGATCGAGTGCGAGGCCAGCGCGACGTAGTGCTTGAGCTCGGCCTCCTTGCTGCTCAGATAGGCTTGCTGGATGGTGGCGTGCTGCTGGCGCGCCAGCAGTTCCGACTGGTGGCGGACGGCGAAGGCGATCGCGCACAGCGCCAGGATCAGCGGCGTGATCGCCAGGAAAATAACTTTTTGCCGCAGTTTCATGGCTTTGTCTCGTAATTATTCTGTAGGCGCGATTCTACGCCCCCGGCGCGGCCGCCAGCCTACGTAGTGATACCGAGCGATAGTGCGTATTGGTGCGCTTGTACGGGTTATCAGCTTGCTGAATACTGATCATAAGCTGCCAAGATGCCATCGGAGCAGCGCCTGACCACCTTGGAGGAAGCATGAAAACATCAACACATCCCCTGGCCGGCAAGCTGGGCTGGGCCGCCCTGTCGCTATGCGGCGCGGCCGCGCTGGGCGTCATCGCCCTCAAGCGTGGCGAAGCGATCAGCGCCATCTGGATCGTCATCGCCGCCGTCTGCGTCTACCTGATCGCCTACCGCTTCTACAGCCTGTTCATCGCCGACAAGGTGCTGGGCCTGGACAGCAAGCGCATGACCCCGGCCACCCGGCTGAACGACGGCCTCGACCACGTGCCGACCAACAAATATGTGCTGTTCGGCCACCACTTCGCCGCCATCGCCGGCGCCGGCCCGCTGGTCGGCCCGGTGCTGGCCGCGCAGATGGGCTACCTGCCCGGCATGCTGTGGATACTGGCCGGCGTGGTGTTTGCCGGCGCCGTGCAGGACTTCATCGTGCTGTTCATCTCGATGCGCCGCGACGGCCGCTCGCTGGGCGACCTGATCAAGTCCGAACTGGGCCAGATCCCCGGCATGATCGCGCTGCTGGGCACCTTCATGATCATGGTCATCATCCTGGCGGTGCTGGCGCTGATCGTGGTCAAGGCGCTGACCGGCTCGCCGTGGGGCAGCTTCACCGTGATGGCGACCATCCCCATCGCGCTGTTCATGGGCGTGTACACGCGCTACATCCGCGTCGGCCGCATCGGCGAGGTGTCGATCATCGGCTTCGTGCTGCTGATGGCGGCCATCTTCGGCGGCCAGCTGGTGCAGGAAAACGCCGCGTTGGCGCCGATGTTCACCTTCACCGGCACCGAGCTGACCTGGATGCTGATCGGCTACGGCTTCATCGCCTCGGTGCTGCCGGTGTGGCTGCTGCTGGCGCCGCGCGACTACCTGTCGACCTTCCTCAAGATCGGCACCATCGTCGGCCTGGCGCTGGGCATCGTCGTGGTCGCGCCCTACCTGAAGATGCCGGCCATGACCAAGTTCATCGACGGCACCGGACCGGTCTGGGCCGGCTCGCTGTTCCCCTTCCTGTTCATTACCATCGCCTGCGGCGCCGTGTCCGGCTTCCACGCGCTGATCTCGTCGGGCACCACGCCGAAGATGATCGAGAATGAAAGCCACGCCCGCTTCATCGGCTACGGCGCGATGCTGATGGAATCGTTTGTCGCCATCATGGCGCTGGTGGCCGCCTCGACCATCGAGCCGGGCGTCTACTTCGCCATGAACAGCCCGGCCGCGCTGCTGGGCACCACGGCCGAGTCCGCCGCACACGCGGTGTCGCAGATGGGCTTCTACATCACGCCGGAAATGCTGACCCAGACCGCCAAGGACGTCGGCGAAGCGTCGATCATCTCGCGCGCCGGCGGCGCCCCGACCCTGGCCGTGGGCATGGCGCAGATCCTGTCGGGCGTGATCGGCGGCAAGGTCATGATGGCGTTCTGGTACCACTTCGCGATTTTGTTCGAAGCGCTGTTCATCCTGACGGCGGTGGACGCCGGCACCCGCGCCGGCCGCTTCATGCTGCAGGACTTGCTGGGCGCGTTCGTGCCTTCGATGAAGCAGACCGACAACGTGTTCGCCAACCTGACCGCGACCGGCCTGTGCGTGGCGGCCTGGGGCTACTTCCTGTACCAGGGCGTGGTCGATCCGCTGGGCGGCATCAACACCCTGTGGCCGCTGTTCGGCATCGCCAACCAGATGCTGGCGGCGATCGCGCTGATCCTCGGCACCTGCGTGCTGTTCAAGATGAAGCGCGCCAAGTACGCGTGGGTGACGATGGTGCCGACCGCGTGGTTGCTGCTGTGCACGCTGACGGCCGGCTTCCAGAAGATCTTCGACGCCAATCCCAAGGTCGGTTTCCTGGCGCACGCCGCCAAGTACCGCGCCGCGTTCGACGACGGCAAGCTGCTGGCGCCGGCCAAGTCGGTGGCGCAGATGCAGCAGGTGATCTTCAACGACTACCTGGACGCGTCGCTGGCCGGCTTCTTCGTGATCGTCGTGCTGAGCGTGCTGGTGTTCGGCATCCGCACCGTGCTGGTGGCGCGCGCCGCGTCGCAGCCGACCGCCAAGGAAAGCCCGGTGGTCTTGATCCCGACGGTGCAGTGATGTTGGGCGAAATCGCCAAGGCGGGCCGCTATCTCGGACAAAGCATGCGTCTGATGATGGGCCTGCCGGAATACGACACCTACGTCACGCACCGGGAAGCCACGCACCCGGGCGAGCCGATGATGACGTACGAGGAATTCTTCCGCGAACGCCAGGAAGCCCGCTACGGCGGAGCAGGCAAGCGCGGCGGTTGCTGCTAATAACCTGGGGACAGTTCAAACTGTCCCCGTTTTTTTTCGTTCAGCGGGAACTTTACAGCGTCCCCATGTGTCAAAACCTGTTGAGCCGCGTAGTCGGCAGTTTCCGGGAGACACATGTCACGCACGTTTTCTTATCAGCAGGCATTTGCCCGCAACATCGGCTGGGTCACGCAGGCCGAACAATCTATTCTCCAGGGCAAGCGCATCGCCATCGCCGGCATGGGTGGCGTCGGCGGCGTGCATCTGCTGACTTTGGCACGCCTGGGCGTCGGCACCTTCCACATCGCCGACTTCGACACCTTCGACATCGCCAACTTCAACCGCCAGGTCGGCGCCACCATGTCGACGCTGGGCCAGCCCAAGGTCGAGGTGCTGGCCAACATGGCGCGCGACATCAATCCGCAGCTGCACATCACGCGCTTCCCCGGCGGCGTCAACGACCACAACATGGCAGCCTTCCTCGAAGGCGTGGACTTGTACGTCGACGGCCTCGATTTCTTTGCCTTCGGCGCGCGCCAGGCCACCTTTGCCGCCTGCGCGCGGCTGCGCATACCGGCCGTCACCGCCGCGCCGCTGGGCATGGGCACGGCGGTGCTGACCTTTATGCCGGGTAAGATGACGTTCGAGGAATACTTCGGCTGGGGCGACCTGCCCGACGAGGAAAAGGCGCTGCGCTTCCTGATCGGCCTGGCGCCGGCCGGCCTGCACGGCGGCTACCTGGTCGATCCGTCCGCCATCAACCTGAAGGAGCGGCGCGGGCCGTCGACCATCATGGGCTGCGAACTGTGCGCCGGCGCCGCCGCCACCGAGGCGCTGAAGATCCTGCTGAACCGCGGGCCGATACTGGCGGCGCCGCACGGTTATCATTTCGATGCCTATCGCAACAAGCTGGTGCGCACCTGGCGTCCCGGCGGCAACCGCCATCCGCTGCAGCGGCTGGCCATGATGCTGGTGAAGCGGCGCCGGCGCGGAGAGCAATCATGAGCAAGATGGAACAGCACCTGGACGCCACGCTGGAACAAATCCTCGAACTGGCGCGCTGGGCGCCCAGCGGCGACAACACGCAGCCGTGGCGCTTTGAAATCCTCGACGCCCGCCGCCTGGTGGTGCACGGCCACGACACCCGCGACCATTGCGTCTACGACCTCGACGGCCATCCCAGCCAGATGTCGATCGGCGCGCTGCTGGAAACCATGGCCATCGCGGCCAGCGGCCACCAGCTGGAGATGCGCGCCACGCGCAACGAGCGCGCGCCCGACGCCCGCCCCACCATCGACGTCGAATTCGTGCCGGCGCCTGCGCTCGAGCCCGATCCGCTGGCCGACTTCATCCTGCCGCGCAGCGTGCAGCGCCGCCCGCTGAGCCGGCGTCCGCTGACGGCGCAGGAAAAAGCCGCGCTGGCTGCCGCGCTGCCGTCCGGCTACCGCGTGCACTGGCTCGAGGGACGCCAGCGCCTGGCGGCCGCGCGGCTGATGTTCCGCAACGCCAAGCTGCGCCTGACGATGCCCGAGGCCTGGCAGGTGCACAAGTCGGTCATCGAATGGAACGCCCGCTTCAGCGAGGACCGCATCCCCGACCAGGCGCTCGGCGTCGATGCCGTCACCGCCAAGCTGATGCGCTGGATCATGCAGCGCTGGCAACGCGTGGAATTCTTCAACACCTGGCTGGCCGGCACGGTGGCGCCGCGCCTGCAGATGGATTTGATCCCCGGCCTGGCCTGCGCCGCCCATTTCGTGCTGGCGGCGCCGCGCCGGCCGCAGCGCATGGACGACTACCTGGCGGCCGGGCGCGCCATGCAGCGCTTCTGGCTGACCGCCACCGCGCTGGGCCTGCAGCTGCAGCCGGAACTGACGCCGCTGATCTTCGCCCGCTACGTGCGCGACGGCCGCGTCTTCTCCAGCGCACGCGGCATGCAGCAGAGCGCGGCCGACCTGGCCCGGCAGGCCGCCGCGCTGGTCGGCGAGCAGGTATGGGAGGCGGCGGTGTTCATGGGCCGCATCGGCGCCGGCGAGGCGGCGCAGGCGCGCTCGCTGCGGCGGCCGCTGCGCGAACTGATCGTCGGCCCGGAGCGGGGCCGCTGAGGCGCGGCTCCGTTTTTTTATTCCTTGCTCCCCCCTTCGCCGGCGGCACGCGCCAGTACCTTCCTGAACCGCTCGCCGATGTCGTAGCTACCGAACAGCGACGCCATCCGGCCCGCCGCCGCGCGCGCGGCCGGCTCGTCCACCAGTTCCATCACCCTGGCGCGCAGTTGCTCCTCGTTCAAGCGGTCCGAACGCAGCAAGACGCCGGCGCCGGCCGACACCACGCCGTGCATATTCAGGTACTGATCCAGGTTGCCGGCGATGCCCAGCACCGGCACCCCGGCCGCCAGCGCCTGCTGGCTGGTCGGGCTGCCGCCGTTGCAGATCACCAGCCGCGCGCGCCGCGCCGCCTCCTCGCCCGGCAGATAGTCGGCCGCGCGCGCGTTGTCCGGCAGCGGGCCGGGATCGACCTGGCCGGCGGTGGCGGCGATCACCTGCACCGGCATCGGCGCCAGCGCGCGCAGTATCTGCGGCAGCAACGCGCCCTGGCCCGAACTGCCCAGCGTCAGGTAGATGACGGGCGGCTCGGCCGCCATCGCGTCCCACCACGCCGGCAAGGGCGTCGGCGGCGACCAGGTGACCGGCCCCAGGTAGGAGTGGGTGTCGGGCAAGTCGTGCGCGGGGAACATTTCCGGGATGTCCGAGTACAGCACGTAGTCGGCGTCGGTGTAGATGCGGCGCAGGTCGTGACCCAGCGACGGCAGGCGGTAGCTGCGCCGCACCTGGTTCAGCGGCATGCTGTGCAGCGCGAAAGCCAGCGGCTGCACCAGCCGGAACAGCGGATCCGCCAGCGCGATCGGCAACGCCCGCGCCAGCCCGATCGCCGGCACCTGGTAGTGCTGGCGCACGTACGGACTCCAGTAGGCATTGATCAGCGCCACGTACGGCACTCCGGCCCGGCGCGCGCTGACCGACAGCGACAGCCGGAAGTCGCCCACCACCACATCCGGCCGCACCGCCTGCAACACGCGCAAGTCGTCCTGCACGTACTGCTGCAAGGTGGCGGCGTCGTACACCGGCCGGCCGGCCGCCAGTGCCGCCAGGAAACGCTCGCTGGAGATGCTGTGCACCGTCCAGCTGCTCAGGTTGCTGCCCTTGAAGAACATTTCATAGCCGGCCGCGCAGGCGAAATGCACATCGTAATACCGCCGGTCCAGCGTTTGCGCCAGCGCCAACGGTCGTCCGACATGGGCGAGCGTGACCGCTTCGGCCAAAAACAGGATTTTTTTTCGTTCCATGCCCCTAGCTTGGGGGGCGTGGGAGGCTATTGTTTGAGAATCCTCAAAAGTGCGGGCCTTAGATACAGATCAACGTCGCAGGCAGGCGGAGGATATATTTTTCCTACTGGCACTTAGTGTTCTGTTTGCTGCGTCGACGATTCGGCGTTCACCGTTTGCAACCACCTAAGCAATGTTCAATTTCGAACGTTCCGGTCTGAGCCAGAAACTGACCATCATCTCGGTGCTGTCGACCGGCAGCGCGTTGATGCTGGTGTTCATCGCCTTTGCCGCGACCGCGGTGCTGAGCCGCACCGACGACGAGCGCAAGCAGCTGGCCTCGCTGGCCGGGGTGATCGGCAACAACCGCGGGGCGGCGCTGCGCAGCGCCGACCGCAGGCAGGCCGGGCAAACCCTGGCCACGCTGGGCGTGGCGGACGACGTCCGGCAGGCGGCGCTGTACGACAGCGAGGGCCGGCCGCTGGCCCGCTACATGGCCGCCGGCCTGTCCCCCGCCACCGAGGCGGCGCCCCCCCTGCCTACCCCTGCTCCTGCCCCGGTTGCCGGCGCCGACGTGAGCAGCGTGCGCGGCGGCACCTGGTGGGCGCCGACACTGCGCCTGTACCGCCCGCTGCACGGCAAGGAAGACGAGCTGATCGGCACGGTGATGATCGAGGTCGCGCAAACCCGGATGTGGCTGGACATCCTGAAGAATATGGCGGCGGCGGCCGTCGCCGCCATCCTGTCGTTCATGATGGCGCTGCTGACGGCGGCGCGCTTCCGGGGCAGCATCGCCGAACCGGTCGCCAAGCTGATCACGGCGGCCCAGCAGGTCAGCCGTGGCCAGGCCACGGCGCGCATCGTCCACCAGCGCAGCGACGAGCTGGGCGCGCTGACCGACAGCTTCAACGACATGCTGGCCCAGGTCGAGGCGCGCGACGTCGCGCTGGCCGACTACCGCGAGCAACTGGAGCGCCAGGTCGGCGTGCGCACCGAGCAGCTGGAAAAGGCCAAGAACGCGGCCGAGGCCGCCAGCCAGGCCAAGAGCGCCTTCCTCGCCACCATGAGCCATGAGATCCGCACGCCGATGAACGGCGTGCTGGGCATGACCGAGCTGCTGCTGGCCACGCGCCTGACCGAGCAGCAGCGCCACTACACCAGCATGGTCAAGCGTTCGGGCGAGCACTTGCTGGTGATCATCAACGACATCCTGGACTTCTCCAAGATCGAGGCCGGCAAGCTGACCGTTGAATACATCCATTTCAATTTCCGCGAATTGCTCGACGATATAGACAACGTCTTCTCGCCGCAGGCGCAGGTCAAGGGCATCCGGCTGGAGCTGGCGGTGTCCAACGACATCCCGATCGCCATCTGCGGCGACCCGAGCCGGCTGCGCCAGGTCATCTTCAATCTGCTGGGCAATGCCATCAAATTCACCGAAAGCGGCAAGATCACGGTCAAGGTCGCCGTGACGCAGGAGGATGCGCAAACCGTCGGCCTGCGTTTCGAGGTGCACGACACCGGCATCGGCGTCTCCAGCGACGCCCGCGCGCGCATCTTCGACTCGTTCTCGCAGGCCGACGGCTCGACCACCCGCAAGCACGGCGGCACCGGCCTCGGCCTGGCGATCTCCAAGCAACTGGTCGAGCTGATGGGCGGCACGATCGGCGTCGATCATGCGCCAACGCAAGGATCGATATTTTGGTTTGCCGTAAATTTCGACAAGCGCCGGGTTGAAGTCGATGACCCGTCCTTCCATCACACCACCCAGGAATGCCGCGTTTTGATCGTCGATGAGAACCCCACCAGCCGGACCGAGCTGGAACAATTGCTGCGCCGCTGGCATATCGCCGGCACCAGCGCGACCGCCCACACCGCCTTGCCTGCCCTGCGCCAGGCGGCGGCCGACGGCCGGCCCTACAACGTGGCGCTGCTGGACATGGAGCTGCCGCGCACCAGCGGCCTGGCGCTGGCGGCCGCGATCCGCGCCGCCGTCGATGCCGAGCCCGATCTGCCCAGCCCACGGTTGTTGCTGTTGAGCACGGATCGCAACGCCGCCGACAGCGTGCAGCGGCGCCAGGCCGGCGTCGCCTTCCAGCTGGTCAAGCCGCCGCGCGAGTCGGACCTCTACGATTGCCTGCTGCCGCCGGCCCGCCCGGCCGACGCCGGTCCGGCGCGCGCGGCGCCGCAGCCGGACCGCAGCGGGGCGCACGCCGCGCCGGCCGCGCCGCCGCTGGCCGCGCTCAGTTCCAGCCCGACGCCGGCGCCCCGTGCGCGCCGGCGCCGCAAGGTGCTGCTGGCCGAAGACAATCCGGTCAACGTCGAGGTGGCCAGCGCCATGCTGGAAGGGCTGGGACTGGACGTCAGCCGCGCCTGCAACGGCGAGGAAGCGCTGCGCTCGGTGCTGCACGGCGATTACGACCTGATCCTGATGGATTGCCAGATGCCGGTCATGGACGGCTTTGCCGCGACCAATGAAATCCGCCGCCATGAAAAGCAGCGCGGCCGCACCCGCAGCCTGCCGATCATCGCCATCACCGCCAACGCGCTGCAGGGCGACCGCGAATCCTGCCTGGCCGCCGGCATGGACGATTACCTGAGCAAGCCGTTCACCCAGCAGGCGCTAGGACAAACCATTTCGCGCTGGATCAGCCTGCCGCGCATGCCGGCCCCGCAGGAAGCCGCCGCCACCGGCGACCTGCCTGGCGGCCAGATCAACCGGCAGGCGCTGGAAAACATCCGCGCCCTCAGCGCCGTCCATGGCGACGCGCTGCTGGAACGGGTGCTGCAAGCCTATCTCGACGACACCCCCACCCACCTGCAAACGCTGCGGCAAGCCATCGCCATCGGCAACATCAGCCAGATCCGCAAGGCCGCGCACAGCCTCAAGTCCAGCAGCGCGAACGTCGGCGCCGACGTGATGGCGCAGCGCTGCAAGGAGATGGAGCAGCTGGCGCGTCACGACACCACCGCCGGCGCCGCTGCCCTGCTGGCGGACATGGACCGTTCTTTCCAGGCCGTGCGGCAGGCGTTGGGAGCTATCCTGGAAAAGGAAATATGACATGGCAAGCTCAACCTCCCCCAAGCGCGGCCTGGTGCTGGTCGTCGACGACGATCCCGTGATGCGGCTGCTGATGCTGGAAATGCTGGCCCAGGTCGGCCTCGACGCGGTCGAGGCCGAAAACGGCGACAAGGCCGTGGCCTGCTATCAGGCGATGGCGCCGGACCTGGTGCTGCTGGACGTGGAAATGCCCGGCATGGACGGCTTTGCCGTGTGCCGCGAAATCCGCCGGCTGGAAACGCAGACGACCGTGCCCATCATCATGGTCACCGGCGGCGACGAACTGGAATCGGTGACCCAGGCCTACGAGGCCGGCGCCACCGATTTCGTCTCCAAGCCGATCAACTGGCCCATCCTGGGCCACCGGGTGCTGTACGTGCTGCGCGCCAGCGACGCCATCACCCGCCTGCGCATCGCCGACGCCCACCACCGCGCGGTGCTGGCGGCGATCCCCGACACCTTCTTCCGCATGAACAAGGACGGCTACTACCTGGACTACGAACAAGGCCATGAGGCCAGCGGCGTATTTTCCAGCGACCACTGCGTCGGCCGCCACCTGAGCCAGGTGTTGCCGGAGGATATCGCCCGGCACATGCTGGAGCAGGTGCAGACCGTGCTCGAGACGCAGCACATCCATTCGCTCGACTACGAGCTGCCGATACCCGGCGCCGCGCCGCGCGTGCGCCAGGGCGAGCATGCCGCCCCCGCGCCGGTGCGGCACTTCGAGGCGCGGCTGGTGGCCACCGGCGCCGACGAGGTGCTGGGCCTGGTGCGCGACATCAGCGAGCGCAAGCGCACCGAAGAGCAGATCCGCCGCCTGGCCTATTGTGACAGCCTGACCGGCATCCCCAACCGGCAAGCCTTCCTGGAAACGCTGGAAGCCGAGCTGGTGCGGTCGCGCAAGGCCAACAAGAAGTTCGCCGTGCTGTTCATGGACCTGGACGCCTTCAAGCGCATCAACGACACCTTGGGCCACGACGTCGGCGACCACCTGCTCAAAGCCGTCTCCGAGCGCCTGCGCGAAACCACGCGCCCCAGCGACCTGGTCTCGCGCACCGAGCTCGGCGGCAACAACCTGGCGCGGCTGGGCGGCGACGAGTTCACCATCCTGATCCCGGACCTGGAGCGGGTCGAGAACGCGCTCAACGTCGCCCACCGCGTCAAGGAGGCGATGCGCCGCCCCTTCCTGCTGGGGGCGCATGAAATCTTCGTCACCGCCAGCATCGGCATTTCGCTGTATCCGGAGGACGGCGAGGATTGCAACTCGCTGCTCAAGTATGCGGACACGGCGATGTACCACGCCAAGAACTGCGGCAAGAACAACGCCAAGCTGTACAGCTCCTCGCTGACGATGCAGATCATGAGCCACGTCAAGCTGGAAGTGGGCTTGCGCAAGGCGCTGCAGAACGACGAGCTGTACCTGCTGTACCAGCCGCAGATCGACGTGCAGAGCTCGCAGATCGTCGGCGTCGAGGCGCTGGTGCGCTGGCGCCATCCCGAGCGCGGCATCATCTCGCCGACCGAGTTCATCCCGCTGGCCGAGGAAACCGGCCTGATCGTGCCGATCGGCGAATGGGTGCTGCGCACCGCATGCCGGCAGGCGATGGCGTGGCAGGCGATCGGCCAGCGGCCGGTGCGCGTCGCCGTCAACCTGTCGGCCAAGCAGTTCAAGGACGAGAACCTGACGCAGATCGTCATCTCCACGCTGCACGACACCGGCCTGCCGCCCGAGTTGCTGGAGCTGGAGCTGACCGAAGGCACGCTGATGGACGATGCCCGCGCCACCATGGTCACGCTGGAGCAATTGCGCGCCATCGGCGTGTATCTGTCGATCGACGATTTCGGCACCGGCTATTCGTCGATGAACTATCTGAAGCGCTTCGACGTGCGCGCGCTGAAGATCGACAAGAGCTTCATCAGCGGCCTGCCGCAGGATTCGGAAAACGCCGCCATCACGCGCGCCATCATCGCCATGGCGCATGGCCTGAAGATGGCGGTGGTAGCCGAAGGCGTGGAGACCGACGCCCAGCTCGTGCTGCTGGAAGAGTACGGCTGCGACATGGCGCAAGGCTACTACCTCGGCCACCCGTCGCCGCCGGAATCGATCAACATCATGCTCGGCAACCAGTTCGCCCTGGTCGGAACCGCGGCCAACGACACCGCGCCCAAGATAAAGTTCCCTGCTCAGCTTTGACGCCCATCCCTCCGCCGCCGGCTCAGCTGTCTATGATGAATAGACCGCTGACCGATCACAGGAGTTCGTATGGACGACAAAGAACATTCCTTCCGCCTGGTGTTCGCGCCCGAGCGGCATGCCCATCGACGGCCGCTGGTGCTGCGGGCGGCAGGCGTCGCGCGCCGGGTGGACGCGCTGTTCAAGGCGATGGCGCAGGATTACCTGCTGCGCGAACAGTTCGTCACCGATCCGGCGCAGGTGCTGGCCGAATATGTCGATGGCGGCCAACTGCCGGAGCAGCGCAGCTCGGTCAGCAACCAGCTGGTGTATGCGTTGCTGTCCAATCGGCGCTTGCTGCGCTGGCTGAGCGACTACGCGGGCGAAAACCGCCACCGTACTCCCAGCCGCAATGAATTCATGACCGCCTTCGGCCATGCCGTCGTCGAACATGGCGGCGACCATGTGGTGCTTGCGCTGATACGCAGCGGAATCGAAAGCGCCTCGCCGTTCGCCACCATCGGCGTCGAACAGGCGATGCTGTTCACCAGCAGCCCGATCTTCGCCAGCGGTTTCCTGGTGCCGACCGATCACCGCACGATCAACGACTCCAATAGCACGCAAAGCTTCGAGCACAGTTCGGCCACCATCGGCACCGGCCCCGGCACGCAGCACGGCACGGAAGTGCGCACCGACGGCAACGGCACCCAGACCGGCACCCATCTGGGCACCGATGACGGAACGGACGATGGAACCGACGACGGGACCGACGATGGCACCGATACCGGCACGGACACCGGCACCGATACGGGCACCGACACCGGTACCAATACCGGCACGGATACAGGCACCGACGACGGTACGGACGACGGAACCGACGACGGCACGGACGGTGGCACCGACACCGGCACCGACGACGATTCCCGCTTCGATCCCTACCGCGGCCAGGAATACATCCGCGTCACCATCGAAGCGCTGGTGCAGTACGCGGCAACGTTGCAGGCACGCGGCATCCTCAACATCGTCGACGAGCAATTCAATGTCTCCCGCTGACACGGAAACGGCGATGCTGCGCCGGCGCGGCCACACGCTGTCCATCATGCCGACCTTCACCTGCCCGGCCAAATGCGCCGACTGCGGCACGCTCTCCAGCCCGCGCGACCGCACCCGGCTGGAACCTGCCGTGGTCCTGGCCGCCATCGACGAGGCCAGGCATCTGAATTTCCACAACATCGTCTTCACCGGCGGCGAAGCCACGCTGGAATGGAAAACGCTGTTACTGGGTATCCGCCGCGCCGCCGATCATGACTTTCCCGTGCGGCTGGTCACCAACGCGCACTGGGCCACCAGCCTGGAGACCGCCCGCGCCAGGCTCGCCGAACTGATCGACGCAGGCCTGTCCGAAATCAACTACAGCACCGGCGACGAGCACGTCCGTTTCGTGCCGCTGGAGCGCGTGGTCCTGGCCTGCGTGGCCGCCTGCGAACGCCGGTTCCGAACCCACGTGATGATGGAGCTGAAGCAGGACCGCGGCATCACACCGGACATGATACTGGAGCATCCACTCATCACCGCGTTGCCGCCCCACCAGTTCGATGCGCTGACGATATTGAGCAGCCCATGGATGCCGCTGCGCCACGAAACGATTTATCAATATCCAGAGGGCGTGGCCTGCGACGTGCAGGCGGCGGCGATACGCGGCGGCTGTTCCAGCGTGCTGAAGACCTACACGCTGCAAGCGGACGGCCGCATCGGCGCCTGCTGCGGCCTGGGCCTGCGCGTCATCCCCGAGCTCAACGTTGCCGATACGGCGCAACCGCAATTCCTGCGCCGGGCCATCCTCGACGCCGAGGAAGACTTCCTGAAACTGTGGATACACCATCAGGGCCCGGCCAAGATTGTCGCCTGGGCGGCCACGCACGACCCTTCGATCAGCTGGGAAGGCATGTACGCGCACCAATGCCAGATGTGCCAGCGCCTGTACCACGACGACGCCGTGCGCAAGGTCATCGCCGAGCACTGGCAGGAAATGATCGCCGACGTGCTGCAGGCGGCCTGGCTCGACAACGTGCACATCCCGGACACGCTGGGCAAACTGTCTGCGGCAGTCAACGCCTAGGACCGCGAGATGACGCAGGCGTCCTCCCCACTTTCCGTTGCCAAGCTGCGCCACGACGTCGCCCAGTTTTCCTATCTGCAGCGCCTGGGGGCCTTGGGAACCGAATTCACGCCCATCGTAAAGCGCTACCGTCAGATTGCCGACCAACTGGCCGCCAGCAAGATCAGCCGGCGCGAACAGCTGACATTGGCCGAGCAGATACAGATCGGCGCCGTCTACAACCGCACGGTCTACCTGCGCCCCACGCCGCGCGTCGAGCAACCGTTCTCCGGCACATGGCAAGGCGCGGAGGTGGAACAGGCGTATCAGGCCCAGGCGCCGGGCATCGTCGTCATTGACGACTTCCTGTCGGCGGAGGCGCTGGAGGGATTGCGCCGCTTCTGTCTTGAGTCGACGATATGGTCGTCGCTGCGGTATTCGCACGGCCGCCTGGGCGCGCTGTATCACAACGGCTTCAACTGCCCGCTGCTGCGCCAGATCGCGCACGCGCTGCGCCGCACGCTGCCGCAGCTGATCGGCGAGCGTCACCGCCTGACGCAAATGTGGGCCTACAAATATCCGCCGCTGCTGCCCGGCGACGATATCCATGCCGACTTCGCCGCCATCAACGTCAACTTCTGGCTGACGCCGGACGACGCCAACCTCGATCCCGAAAGCGGCGGCATGGTCATCTACGATGTGGAGGCGCCGCCGGATTGGGACTTCACCAGCTACAACCGGCGGCCGGACCTGATACGCCGCTACCTCGGTTCGGTCCAGGCGAGTGCCCGCTACATTCCGTACCGGCAGAACCGTGCGATCATCTTCAACTCCGACCTGTTCCACGGCACCGCCGCCTGCCGCTTCCGCGACGACTACGAAAGCCGCCGCATCAACGTGACGATGCTGTACGGCCATCGCCGCAACGATGCCTTCCGCCGCCCTCCGCCGGCGCCCGAGCGAACCGCCGATGCCACCGAGCCATACGCAGCCTGGCGATCCGCCGCGTTGCGCCGTTCCCGCCGCTAGAAAAAAGGACCGCGATGAGCTCGCAGCTGGGGCAAGACCATTTCGTGCTGTCGGTATTGAACGGCATGCGCGGCGGCTACTTCCTCGACTCCGGCGCGGCCGACGGCATCCGCTCCAGCAACACGCTGCTGCTCGAATCGGTGTACGGCTGGCGCGGCATCTGCATCGAACCCAACGACCGATATTTCCGGGCGCTGCAAGCGAACCGCCGTTGCATCTGTGTGCACAGCTGTCTCTACGATCAGGCGGGTGAAGTGGATTTCGTGGAAAACGCCCACATGCTGGGCGGCATACTGCAGGAATATCCGCCGGCGATGCTGCGTTATGCCCGCTCGCTGTTCGGCCCGCTGAACGCCGTGCGCAAGCCGGCGCGTACGATAGCCTCGATATTGAAGGAACACAAGGCGCCAGCCGTCATCGACTACTGGAGCCTGGACACAGAAGGCTCGGAGCTGGCGATACTGAAAAGTTTTCCGTTCGACGAATATCGATTGCGCCTGCTGACGGTCGAGCACAACCGGCAACCGGTGCGCGGGGCAATCCTGCACCTGCTGGAAGCGCGTGGTTATCGGCGCATCCATGACTTCGGCATCGACGATGGCTATCTCGGTCCAGGCGAACCGTTGCCGGGCAATTATGCGGCCTGGCGCAGCGCCGCATGGCGTCGTTAAAGCACGCCGTCCTGCTTCATGGCCGCGATGTCCTGCGCGCTGTAGCCCAGCGACTGCAACACCTCGTCGTTGTGCTGGCCCAGCGCCGGACCGATCCACTTGGTGTGGCCAGGCGTGGCCGACAGCTTGGGCGAAATCGCCGGCAGCTTGACCGGCGTGCCGTCGGCGAAGTGGTGCTGCTCGAACATCTCGCGCGCGATGAACTGCGGATCGACCATCATGTCGCGCACCGAATAGATCTTGCCGGCCGGGACATCGGCCGCCTTCAGCACCGCCAGCGCGCTGTCGATGTCGTGCGTGTCGCACCAGGCCTGGATGGCGTCGTCGATTTCCTGCGTGCGCTTGACGCGGCCGTCGTTGCGCTCCAGTTCCTTGTCGCCGGCCATGTCGATGCGGCCCATCGCCAGCATCAGCCGCTTGAAGATCGCATCGCCATTGCCGGCGATGACGATGTTCTCGCCGTCCCTGGTCGTGTATGTGTTGGATGGCACGATGCCGGGCAAGGCGCCGCCGGTACGCTCGCGCACCACGCCGGCGTGGTCGAACTCCGGCACCAGCGATTCCATCAGGTTGAACACGGATTCGTACAAGGCGACGTCGACCATCTGGCCTTCGCCCTTGAGCTTGCCGCCGGTCGCGTCGCGGTGGCGCAGCGCCATCATCGCGCCGATCACACCGTGCAGCGCCGCCACCGAATCGCCGATCGACACGCCCACCCGCACCGGCGGCCGGTCCGCGTGGCCGGACACGTAGCGCAAGCCGCCCATCGATTCGCCGATGGCGCCAAAGCCTGGCAAGTCCTTCATCGGCCCGGTCTGGCCAAAGCCCGACAGACGCACCATGATGGTGGCCGGATTGACCGCCTTCAATTGCTCGTAGCCGATGTCCCATTTTTCCAGCACGCCGGGACGGTAGTTCTCGATGATGATGTCCGCCTCCAGCGCCAGCTGGCGCGCGATGGCGCGGCCGCGGGCATGCTTCAGGTTCAGCGTCAGCGATTTCTTGTTGCGCGACTGCACCGACCACCACAGCGACGTGCCATCCTTCAGCACCCGCCATTTGCGGATCGGATCGCCGCCGTCGGGCGACTCGATCTTGATCACCTCGGCGCCGAACTCGGCCAGCATGCGCGCACAAAAAGGGCCCGCGATCAGCGTGCCCAGTTCCAGTACCTTGATACCGGCAAGGGGGCCAGCAGGGGTTTCAGGCGGCATGCCGCCTGCCTGCTTGCGGTCTTCCCCTGCAGGGGAAGACTCCTTCCCAGAGATCTTTTCAGTCATGTCGCCCTTCGATCCAGCATCGCGCGGGCGATGGTGCCCGCGTCCACGTATTCGAGTTCGCCGCCCACCGGCACGCCGCGCGCCAGCCTGCTGACGTTCAGGCCGCGCGCCTTCAGCAGCTCGCTGATGTAGTGCGCGGTCGCCTCGCCTTCGTTGGTGAAATTGGTGGCCAGCACCACTTCGGTGACCAGGCCGTCGGCGGCGCGCGCCACCAGTTTTTCCAGGTGAATATCCTTGGGGCCGATGCCGTCCAGCGGCGACAGCCGTCCCATCAACACAAAGTACAAGCCCTTGTAGGTCAGGGTCTGTTCGATCATCAGCTGGTCGGCCGGCGTCTCCACCACGCACAGCAGGCGGCGGTCGCGCTGCTCGTCGTTGCAGGTGTCGCAGACGTCTTCCTCGGTGAAGGTATTGCACAGCGCGCAGTGATGCACGGCGCTCACGGCCTGATGCAATGCGCGCGACAGCATGTCCGCCCCTTCGCGATCATGCTGCAGCAAGTGAAACGCCATCCGCTGCGCCGACTTGGGGCCGACGCCGGGCAGACGGCGCAACGCTTCCGTCAGGAATTCCAGCGATTTGGACATGGAGCCAGGCTGACGCCGTCCTTAGAAAGGCATCTTGAAGCCGGCCGGCAGATTCATGCCGGCGGTCAGGCCGCCCAGCTTTTCAGCGGAGGTGGCTTCGGCTTTGCGCACGGCGTCGTTGAAGGCGGCGGCGACCAGGTCTTCCAGCATGTCCTTGTCGTCGGCCAGCAGCGACGGATCGATCGTGACGCGCTTGACGTCGTTCTTGCAGGTCATGACGACCTTCACCAGGCCGGCGCCGGATTGGCCTTCGACTTCGATCAGGGCCAGCGCGTCCTGCGCCTTCTTCATGTTGTCCTGCATTGCTTGCGCTTGTTTCATCAAGCCAGCCAGTTGGTTCTTCATCATGATGGATACTCCGTGTTTGGAAACGAGTTTTTGAAAATTAAGGGTGTGATCAGTTGGCGGCCGCTGCCGAAGCAGCCGGCGGCACGATCGATCCCGGAACGACCCAGGCATCGAACTCGCGGATCATGCTGTTCACAAAGGGATCGTTGGCCACCACGTCTTCGGCGGCGCGCTGGCATGCTTCGCGATGCGCTTGCGCTTCGGCGCTGGCGGTGTACCAGACGGCGCCCAGTTCGGTGTCCACGCGTACGGGGCGGCCGAAGCGTTCTGTCAGCGCGACGGTGAGCTTTTCGACGTTGCCGGGCGTGCGCCAGGTTTCGATCGGCACGCGCACCTTGAACACCACCGCGTTGCCGTCGATGGAGCAGTCGATCAGCTCGGCCTGCATCGCCAATTGCTGGGCCACACCGCGCAACGGCAAGGCGGCGGCTACGGCCGGCCAGTTGCCATCCCAGTTCAGTTCCGGAACCGGGGTGATGACATAGGCGTGCGGGGCCTTGGCGGGGGCCGGCGCGGCGCGGGCGGGCATGACGACCGCTTGCGCCTCATCGGCATAGGACAGCGGCGCCGGCGCCTGATTGTGGGCTTGCGGCTGCGACTGCGCTGCGGGCGGCGCGTAAGCCTGCGCCGGGGCCGATTGCGCTACGGCGCTGTCGTCGGAAAATTCGGTCACCCAGGGTGGCAGGTCGTCTTCCTCATCGGCCTGCTGTTGCGCAGGCTGCGCGGCTGGGGCGACGTACTGAGGCGCGGCAGCGGGTGCGGTTTGCTGCACCGGCTGCACCACGGCCTGGCGAACAGGCGCCTCCAGGACAGCCGCTTGCGCGTCGCCGCCCATGGTGGCGGCCGGCGGCATATCGTCCCAAGGCGCGGGACGCGACGGTGCGACAGCGGAAGCGCTCGACGTGTACGACGCGGCAGGCGCTTGTGGCGCGGGTGCCGGAGGTGCGGCCATCGCGGGTGCGGTGTATGGTGCAGCCGACGGAGCTGGTGCGGCGGAGGCCGGTGGCGCCGAAGCGGCCGGCGCGGCGCTTGCCTGCGATGCCGAACGCGCGCCGGGCTTGGACGCAGCGCGCGCAGCTTCCAGCGCCGCATTGATCGCGGCGCGTGCGGTGCTGATCGGCGCGGCTGGTGCGGCAGGTGCGGTCGCTGGCGGCGGCGCGGCGGACGACTGTGCGGCCGGCGTAGCGGCAGCCTGCGGCGCGGCTTGGGCAGGCTGCGGCGCGGCTTGAACTGCTGCGGCCGGCGGCGCCGCTGGAGCTGCTGCGGCCTGCGGAGCAACTGGAGCTGCGGCGTGCGCCTGCGGTGCGGCTTGCACGGCAACCGGTGCCGGCGCTTGCGGCGCAGTCACCGCAGCCGGCGCGACACTGGCAGACGGGTTTGCAGGTACGGTGTATGCCGCAGCATCGGCCCGCGCCATCGCGGCAACAGCGCCGGCAACCACCGCCGGCGGCGTCACGCTCGCGTGGCTCGCTTGCACATGCGCGGCCGCGCGCGCAGGCGGCGCACCGGCAGCGGCGCGTGCCGATGCCATCGCCGCCTGGCGCGACATCGCCGGCGCCGCGACGGGTTGTCCTTCTGCCCCGCCTACGCCGGGCCGAAAGGCGAGCATGCGCAGCAAGGTCATCGAGAACCCTGCATATTCATCCGGCGCCAGACCCAATTCATTGCGGCCATGCACCGCGATCTGGTAATACAGTTGCACCTCTTCGGCGTCGAATGCACCGGCCAGGCGGACGATATCCGCGTGTTCCGGCAAATCGTCCGGCAGCGCGGCCGGCACCGTTTGCGCCAGGGCGATCCGATGCAGCAAGGTACCCAAATCCTGCAAGGCGCCGTTATACGACAGGCTGCGCGTGGCCATCTCATCGGCCACGGCCAGCAGATCCGCGCCATCCTGCGCGGCCAGCGCATCGAGCAAGCGAATCAGGTAAGACTGGTCCAGCGCGCCCAGCATGCCCTGCACCGCATCGAGCGTCACGGCGCCGGCGGCGTAGGCGATCGCCTGGTCGGTCAGCGACAGCGCGTCGCGCATCGAACCGTGCGCACCGGCGGCCAGCAGGCGCAAGGCCGGCTGTTCGAAGTTGATACCTTCCTGGCCCAGGATGTTTTCCAGGTGGCCGATGATGTGCCCCGGCGGCATCTGCTTCAGATTGAACTGCAGGCAGCGCGACAGCACCGTCACCGGGATCTTTTGCGGATCGGTGGTGGCCAGGATGAACTTGACGTGCTCAGGCGGTTCCTCCAGCGTCTTCAGCATCGAGTTGAAGGCGTGGTTGGTCAGCATGTGCACCTCATCGATCATATAGACCTTGAAGCGCGCATTGCTCGGCGCGTACACCGCCTGCTCCAGCAGCTGCGCCATCTCGTCGACGCCGCGGTTGGACGCCGCATCCATCTCGATGTAATCGACAAAGCGCCCCGCGTCGATCGCCGTACACGCTTCGCACACGCCGCATGGCGTCGGCGTGATGCCGCCGGTGCCGTCCGGGCCGACGCAATTGAGCGACTTGGCCAGGATGCGCGACAAGGTGGTCTTGCCGACCCCGCGCGTTCCGGTGAACAGATAGGCATGGTGCAGGCGGCCGCTGTGCAAGGCATGCGTCAGCGCGCGCACGACGTGCTCCTGGCCGACGAGCGTTTCGAAATTCTTGGGGCGGTATTTACGGGCGAGGACTTGATAGGACATGCTGGAATTTTACCGTAGATAGCGGGTGCCAAAGCGGCAATTGTAACAAGCCGCGACCGGATTAGGTAAGTCGGCGATCAGGCCTTACAATTTGTTTTTCTTTTAACATGACAAAAATGAAAAAATCAGCCCTCCTCCTGCCATTGTTGTTGTCCCTCACCGCCCACGCCGACGAGCGCGAATGGCTGCCATATAAGAAGCTGGTCGAAGACCTGCGCATCGACAAGTTCTACGCCCTGCCGGCCGCCGAACGCGACAAGATCAACCTGTATATCACCGTCAAGCCGAAAAACAAGAACTACAAGCCGGCCGACGTGGTGCTGACCGTGGTCCACGGCGCCGAACGCCAGCCGCTGCCGGCGCTGTCGCCCGACTTCCGCATGACGCTGGTGCCGAATTCCAAATGGATGACCGACGATACCAAGATCATGACCAGCCTGCCGAAGGAAGAAAAGTCGCAGGTCAACTACGACGTCACCACGCCGCTGCCGGAAGGCACGCAGTGGAACTATGCGCCGGTGATGGGCAGCGTCGGCCAGATGAACCAGGCGATCAAGAAGATGGCGGGTGCGCTGAGCATGTTCGCGCCCAGCGTCAAGGTGGTGGTGTTCAAGTTCAACAAGCCGGCGCAGCTGAAGGTCGGCACGACGGTCTACAGCACCGATGCCAAAAACCAGATCAAGCTGAAGCCCGAATCGGCATGGCTGAAGGAAAATCCGCTGATGGTGGCGTCCGAGCGGCCGTTCGAGGCGGAATTGGATAGTGAGTAAATAAGGAAGCAAATAAAAAAGCTGCCCATGGCAGCTTTTTTAATATCCCGAAGGAGGCGAGCCTGATCTGCGGCACTTATGGTTAATAGCCGTGGCTGCTTCGTTCCCGACCTGACCAGGTTAGCCATGCCACAATGCGCAGGGGCCCGCCGAGGGTGATTATACCCTACAGGCCCAACTCCTGCCAAATCTGATCCACCCGTGCCTTCACTTCGGGCGCCATGGTGATCACCGTGCCCCATTCGCGCGTGGTTTCGCCCGGCCACTTGTTGGTCGCGTCGATGCCCATCTTGCTGCCCAGGCCGCTCACCGGCGAGGCGAAGTCCAGGTAATCGATCGGCGTGTTGTCGACCAGCGTGGTGTCGCGGGTCGGATCGACGCGCGTGGTGATCGCCCAGATCACCTCGTTCCAGTCGCGGATGTTGACGTCCTCGTCCACCACCACGATGAACTTGGTGTACATGAACTGGCGCAGGAAGCTCCACACCCCGAACATCACGCGCTTGGCGTGGCCGGCGTACTGCTTCTTGATCTGCACCACCGCCATGCGGTAGCTGCAGCCTTCGGCCGGCAGGTGGAAATCGGTGATCTCCGAAAACTGCTTTTGCAGCAGCGGCACGAACACCTCGTTCAGCGCCAGGCCCAGGATCGCCGGTTCGTCCGGCGGCTTGCCTGTATAAGTAGAGTGATAGATGGGATCGCGGCGCATCGTGATGCGGTCGATGGTAAACACCGGGAACGAGTCCTGCTCGTTGTAATAGCCGGTGTGATCGCCGTATGGACCTTCGAGCGCGTGTTCGTAGCCGCTCGGGTGGTTTTCGTCAGGATAGATATGGCCTTCCAGCACAATCTCGGCCGACGCCGGCACCCGCAGTTCGCTGCCGATGGCCTTGACCAGCTCGGTGCGGCTGCCGCGCAGCAGGCCGGCGAACTGGTATTCCGACAGGCTGTCCGGCACCGGCGTGACCGCACCTAATATAGTAGCGGGGTCGGCACCCAGCGCGACGCAGATCGGATAGGGCTTGCCCTTGCTCTGTATGGCGTGCTCGCGGAAATCCAGCGCGCCGCCCCGATGCGCCAGCCAGCGCATGATGACCTTGTTCGGACCCAGCACCTGCTGGCGGTAGATGCCCAGGTTCTGCCGCTTCTTATTAGGACCCTTGGTGATCACCAGGCCCCAGGTGATCAGCGGCGCGACATCGCCGGGCCAGCAATGCTGAATCGGCAATTTCGACAAATCGACATCGGCGCCCTCCCAGACGATTTCCTGGCACGGCGCGCCGCGCAGTTCCTTCGGCGCCATGTCCCACACGGCCTTCACCAGCGAGCCCATGCCCATCAAATCCTTGAAGTCCTTGGGCGGTTCCGGTTCCTTCAGCCGCGCCAGCACGTGGCCGATCTTGCGCAGCTCGCTGACGCTGTCGGCGCCCATGCCCAGCGCCACGCGGCGCTCGGTGCCAAACAGATTACCCAGCACGGGGATGCTGTGGCCGGTCGGGTTCTGGAACAGCAAAGCCGGTCCGGCGGCCCGCAAAGTGCGGTCGCAAACCTCGGTCATCTCCAAATACGGTGAAACGGGGATCAAAATGGGCTTAAGTTCGCCCATTCGTTGCAGTTGAGAAATAAAATCTCGCAGATCAGAATATTTCATCGTTTTTTAATTATTTCTTACAACGCAGCATACTGTTTAAAAAGACAGGTCAAGTAGTTGATTTTATTGGTTTTAGGCGCAATACAAGCAAAAAAGTAAGATTTAAAAGTTATAGCTTTCGATTGCGTTAGTATTGACTTGATATAAAACGGCTTCTACAATTTGCCCTACTTGAAGAGAACACGGTTCAGCGCGAACTTAGATCGCTAAACGAACCACATACATGTGTTGCTTATTCATTCACGGAGTCGGGGCTCCACATGACATTTTAAGGAGTGTTTTCAAAAGGCGTCTGCCTTACCCCCGAAAGAAGTTGTATTGCCACTGATCGAATACCACAGGGAAAGATCAGCTCAAGCAAACAATGACGGCGTCCAACGCGCGCTCCCAGCGGCGGCGGACGATGAGATATTTCTGATGCACGGCATTAGCACCCGGTTTAGCTGCGTTCAACGCTGGCAGGGACCCGCTTTTACGGACATTTCAGGGGAACTATATGATCAATCGCATCACCGGTGCAACGCAGTTTGCCCGCACCATGGCTCGCCAGCCAGCAACGTGGTTTTCCACGACTCGCGTTTCGGCAAAAGGCGTGTTAACCACCGCCCAACATACTCTGACCATTTTGGGTGTAACCGCTTTAGTAGTGATGGCAGTCCTGTTTGTCCGTCCGGACCTGGCCAAGGCATTGAGCAACAGTCTGAACCACGAACCAGAAGCAGAAGCCGTTGCCGTCGTGGCGCCGCCGCTGTCGGCCCTGATGGAAACGCCAGCCTCGGCACCGGTTCCCAGCCCGGCGCCGCTGACGGCCGAAGAAAAAGCCCTGCTGGGCACGCAGAAGCAGCAACAATGGGTTACCTCCTGGCTGTCCAAGCGTTACCGCGTAGCCGGCGACGCCGCCAACATGCTGGTGTCCACCGCCTACCTGACGGCACGCGAGATCAAACTTGATCCGCTGCTGATCCTGGCGGTGATGGCGATTGAATCGGGCCTGAATCCGTTCGCGGAAAGCCCGGTCGGCGCGCAAGGCCTGATGCAGGTGATGTCGAAAGTGCACCACGACAAATTCCAGGAAATGGGCGGCCTGCAGGCAGCGCTGAACCCGGTGGCCAACATCCGTGTCGGTTCGCTGATCCTGAAGGATTACGTGACCCGCGGCGGTTCGGTGGAAGCCGGCCTGAAGATCTACGTCGGCGCCGGAGCGTTCGAGCACGACGACGGCTACGGCTCGAAAGTGCTGGCCGAGTACCAGCGCCTGAAGCAGGTTTCGGCAGGTAAGAAAGTGCCGACCATTACCCCGATGATGGCCGCAGCGCCAGTCAAGCCGGTGCCACCGGTGGCGGCGGCTGAAAAGTCGGTCAGCGGCACCCAGATCGCCGGCCTCTAATATATATATGTAGGGCAGCAACGACGAAGCCACCGCAAGGTGGCTTTTTTACGTCCGTACTCCGCCTATGGACAAGACCGGACCGAGGTCCTCCCGGTGTCCCGGAACGGATCGCGGCCGCCGCTGAAGGTGTTGGGCTCCTTGTAAATGCAGGCGGTGCCGCCGCCCGGCATGCGCCATTTGGTCACGCGTGAGCCGTCGGCCATGACCATTTCCCCGATCGCCCCGCTGCCGCCGCCCACGTAGGCGCTGCCGATGGCCGCCGCCAGCGGCGTGGTGTCGTTGACGACCGCCCTGTCGCGCTGCGTCCAGGCTTCCTTGCGCAACTGCTTGTCGATGTTGAAGGCGCTTTTCAGCGCGCGCTGTTTCAGGTCGTCCTCAGGCTTGACCGGCAATGCGAAGGGATCGGGCGGCGCGGCCTGGGTAATGGCTTGCGGCTGCGGCGCGGCCGGAGGCGGAGGCAGCAGCGCCATCGGTGCCGGTTCGACGCTGCGGGCGTTCGTTGGCCGCACCGGCCGCATGCGCTCCGAAGACTGCGCCGTTTTCGGTCGCTCCGGTGGGAGACGCCGCATCGGCGCCAGAATATAAGTGACCGGCGCGCGGACCGCCACAGACGTCGCCAGAGGCCGCTCAGGCGCCCGCCAGCAGAGAAACGCCACGATATGCACGCCGCCGATCAGCGCCAGCCAGCCGCACCGTCGCCAGGCCTGCGGGCCGGATGGTCGATTCAGTTCGATGATATGGCCTCTAGTTAGCTTACATTGGGCAGGTGCCGACCTTGGTCTTGACACCGTCGCGGAAGGGATCGCGGCCACCGGTCAGCGCGTTCGACTCCATGTAGGCGCAGTAGGTGCCGGCGGGGCCGTGGATCTTGGTCATATGGCGTCCGTCGGGGAGGCTGACCTCCTCGTACGTCACCGAGCCGCCGCCGATGTAGGCGCCGCCGATCTTGGCCGCCAGCGCGGTCTGGTCGTTGGCGACGAACTTGTCGCGCGGATTCCAGGCTTCCTTGCGCAGCTGCTTGTCGACGGCG
This sequence comes from Duganella sp. Dugasp56, assembly GCF_047304105.1. Classification (NCBI taxonomy): domain Bacteria; kingdom Pseudomonadati; phylum Pseudomonadota; class Betaproteobacteria; order Burkholderiales; family Oxalobacteraceae; genus Duganella; species Duganella sp. Dugasp56. Next base: position 30,315 of record NZ_JBGLYQ010000044.1, on the reverse strand, counting down.
GCCGCGCTTTTCAGGGCGCGCTGCCGCAAATCCTCGTCCGGCTTGGCCGGCAAGGCGAAGGGATCGGGCGGTGGCGCTGTCTGGGTGATGGCCTGCGGCACGGTCGGATGCACCGCCGGTGCCGGCGCCGGCAACGATGACGACGCCGGCGCTTCCCGCAACCGCCTGACTGGCGCCTGTGCCGTCTTCGGCCGCTCAGGCGGCGGCTGGACAGGGGCCAGGATATAGGTGATGCCCGCCTGGGGCGCCACGGGGGCCGCCAAAGGCCGCTCAGGCGTCCGCCAGCAGAGAAACGCCACGATATGCGCGCAGCCGATCAGCGCCAGCCAGCCTCGCCGTCGCCAGGCCTGCGGGCCGGATGGTCGATTCAGTTCGATGATATCGCCTCAAGTTAGCTTAAAACCAAGCGATACTGCTGCGCCCTCCTCTGCCCGTCAAAGCAAATATAAAAAAAGCCACCGCAAGATACCTTGGGTGGCTTTTAACAGTACCGGACGCCGCTTAGCGTTTCTTATCGGCGGCGACCTCGTCGGGACGAACCTTGGCAGCCAGCTTGTCCAGCACGCCGTTGACATATTTATGGCCATCGATACCGCCGAAGGACTTGGTCAGCTCGACCGCTTCGTTGATGACGACGCGGTAAGGGATTTCCAGGTTGTTCTTCAGCTCGAACGCACCGATCAGCAGCACGGCGTGCTCGATCGGGGACAGTTCCGCCACGCCGCGGTCGACCAGCGAGGCGAAGCTTTCGCGCAGCGCCACCGAATCCTTGATCGCGCCGTACAGCAGCACAGTGAAGTGATCGCCGTCCGCCTTGTCGAAGCCGTGCGCGGCGCGGATGTTGTTCACCACGGTGGCGGCGTCTTCATTGTTCAGCAGCCACTGATACAAACCCTGCAACGCAAACTCGCGCGCGCGGTGGCGCGGCGTACGGTTCTTGCTAGGGTTGGCGTGCAAAATTTTATCTGTCATGGTTATACCTGTTCTTAAATACTTACAAAATTACTGATTACTCGTCGTCGCCGTTGTCCTGGTTCAGCTCTTCCAGGGCGATGGTCAGATTGGCCATCTCAACCGCGACGCGCGCCGCGTCGGCGCCCTTCTCGGCCATGCGCACTTCGGCCTGCTCATCGGTCTCGGTGGTCAGGATCGCGTTGGCGATAGGAATACCATAATCGAGGCCGATACGGGTGATGCCCGCGCCCGATTCGTTCGACACCAGTTCGAAGTGATAGGTTTCGCCGCGGATCACCGCGCCCAGCGCGATCAGCGCGTCGAACTGCTGCGACTCCGCCATCTTCTGCAGAATCAGCGGCACTTCCAGCGCGCCCGGCACGGTCACGTGCAGCACGTCTTCATCGGCCACGCCCAGGTGTTTCAGTTCGGCCAGGCAGGCCGACAGCAGGCCGTGGCAGACGTCCTCGTTAAAGCGGGCCTGGACGATGCCGACACGCAGGCCATCGCCGGACAAATTGGTTTCGTAGCTTCCTACAGTCATGGAGTGCCTCTTTATATGTTGGGTTGTTAGTTCGGTTTGGCCAGGTAGCCGGTCACTTCCAGGTCGAAGCCCGTCATCGACGGCATCTTGCGCGGGCTGGCCAGCAGCTGCATCTTGCAGACGCCGACTTCACGCAGGATTTGCGCGCCGATACCGTAGCTGCGCAGGTCCATGCTGGCCGCGCGGCCCTTCGGCTTGGTTTCCGGCTTGCCCAGCGCGTCGAACTGGGCGAAGAACTGCTCCGCCGTTTCTTCGCAATTGAGCAGCACGATCACGCCGCGCTCGGACGCCTTGACCGCCGCCAGCGACGACGACAGGTTCCACGAGTGGGTGGTCGCTTCCGATTCCAGGATATCCAGGATGGACACCGGCTGGTGCACGCGCACCAGGGTTTCCTTGCTCTTTTCGATGTCGCCGTGCACCAGCGCCAGGTGCGCCGAGCCGCTCGGCTTGTCGCGGAAGGCGATCATGCGGAAGTCGCCCTGCGCCGTCTTCAGCGGACGCTCGCCGATCTTCTCGACCAGCGACTCGTTGCGGCTGCGGTAGTGGATCAGGTCGGCGATGGTGCCGATCTTCAGGCCGTGTTCCTTGGCGAATTCCAGCAGGTCCGGCAGGCGCGCCATGGTGCCGTCGTCCTTCATGATCTCGCAGATCACCGAGGCCGGCGTCAGGCCGGCCATCGAGGTCAGGTCGCAGCCGGCTTCGGTATGGCCGGCGCGCATCAGCACGCCGCCCTTTTGCGCCTTCAGCGGGAAGATGTGGCCCGGCTGGACGATGTCCGACGGCAGCGTGTCCTTGGCCACGGCCACCTGGATGGTCTTGGCGCGGTCGGCCGCCGAGATGCCGGTGGTCACGCCCTCGGCCGCCTCGATCGACACCGTGAAGTTGGTGCCGAAGGCGGTGCCGTTACGGGCCGACATCATCGACAGGTTCAACTGGTCGCAGCGCTCCTCGGTCAGGGTCAGGCAGACCAGGCCACGCGCGTGCTTGACCATGAAGTTGATGGCTTCAGGCGTGACGAAGTCCGCCGCAAGCACCAGGTCGCCCTCGTTTTCCCGGTCTTCCTCGTCGACCAGGATCACCATGCGGCCAGCGCGCAGTTCGGCGACGATTTCTTCGGTGCTGGAAATAGACATTTTTAATCCTTTGTAGCTGAGCTAGAACGTTTCTTAACCCGCTATTTTAAAGGATTTACGCCACCCCAACCGGAAACGCCGGTTTTTCCGCGAAAAACCGCTACCCAACGTGGTGACAGTCCTATTCTCCTCGATAGTGCCCGGCTGCGATATCTTCCAGCAGTGTCGGATGCCGTGGTTGCCAATCCAGCAACTCGCGGGTGGCGGCGCTCGATGCGGCCGCATCCAGGCCGAAGAACATGCCGAGCCAATCAAAATGCTCGCGCGCCTGGTCCGCTGGGATTGTCGTCACTGGCACGTTGAGAAACTGGCCCAGCGCAGCAGCGATCTCCCGCGTGGCGACGCCTTCCTCGCCAACAGCGTGCAGCACGCTGCCCGCAGGAGCCTTGTCGATCGCCAGTTGAACCAGCTTGCCTGCATCCAGCCGGTTCACCGCGGACCACCGGTTCCGGCCATCGCCGATGTACGCCGACACGCCCTTCTTGCGCGCGATGCTGGCGAGCACGGAGACGAATCCATGATCGCCGCCGGCGCCGTGCACAGTCGGCGAAAAGCGCATCACCATCGCCCGAATGCCGCGCTCCACCAGACTCAGCGTGTACGCCGCATTCCCCAGGCGCGGATGCATCGAGATATTGGGCATGTCGCGTTCCGTGCCGATCCGCCCCGTAGCCAGCCCCAGCGTGCCGGAGGCGATGAGCAGCGGACCATTCGAGTCTTCCAGCACATCGGCGAACGTCTCGATGGCCGTGCGGTCCATCCGCGCGGCGGCCGCCATTTGAGAGAAGTCGTGGCTGTAGCCGAGGTGCACCACGCCCTCTGCCCGCCCGGCGGCCGCGCGCAGGCTGACCAAGTCATTCAGGCTGCCGCGAACCACTTCGGCGCCCAGCTTGTCAACTTTGGCGGCGGCTTCATCCGATCGGGCCAGCCCAAGAACATGATGTCCTGCGGCGATCAGTTCGGTGACGGTGGCCGAGCCGATCCAGCCGGACGCACCGGTAACGAGTAAGCGCATGGGATTTCCTTTCGAAGTGATGTCATCAAGTGTCATCAGTATAGACCTATAATGTCACTTTGTGTCAACACCAGGAAAAATCATGGGGCGATGGGAACCGGATGCCGCAGGCCGCTTTCGGCAGGCGGCACTGGAATTGTTCGGTGATGTGGGATATGAGCAAACGACCGTTGCCGACATTGCCGCGCGGGCCGGGCTCACTGCGCGCACGTTCTTTCGCTACTTCGCCGACAAGCGGGAAGTACTTTTCAACGGGTCTGAGCGCCTGCAGCAGGTAATGATGGATGGGCTCGGCAACGCGCCGGCAAACGCTTCCGCGATGGAAGCTATTGCGGCCGCGTTGAACGGGACGGCCGACTTCTTCGTCGCCACGCATCGCCCGTTTTCGCGGCAGCGCAGTGCGGTGATCGCCGCCAATACAGAGCTTCTTGAACGCGAGCTGATGAAGCTCGCCAACCTGGCGCTGGCGCTGGCCGCAGGCTTGCGCGCGCGCGGCGTTCCCGAGCCGGATGCCAGTCTCGCAGCCGAGACGGGCATCGCAGTTTTCCGCGTGGCCTTTGGTCAGTGGGTCGACGCATCGGAACAACGCAGTTTTGGCGAAATCGTCAACGAAGCGCTGGCCCGGCTCAGGGGCCTTGCCGCGCCCGCTTGAGGTTCCCCCTTTACTTACCGATGATGCTGGACACCGACACCATCCGCTCCACGTAGCGGGCGATCAAGTCGATTTCCAGGTTGACCTGCTTGCCCACTTCCAGATGCTTCAGCGTGGTCATGGCGATCGTGTGCGGGATGAGGTTGATCGAGAACTGGCAGACCAGGTCCTTGCCGCTGCCGATGTCGGTCACGCGGTTCACCGTCAGCGACACGCCGTTGACGACGATCGATCCCTTGAATGCCAGGAACTTGGCCAGGTCGTGCGGCGCTTCGATGACCAGCTCCCACGATTCGCCCACCGCCTCGAACTTGCGCACCACACCCAGACCGTCCACGTGGCCGGAAACCAGGTGGCCGCCGAGACGTTCGTTCAGGGTCAGCGCCTTTTCCAGGTTCACTTCGGTCAGCGTGTCGAGGCCGACGGTGCAATTGAGGCTCTCGCGCGAGACGTCGACGCGGAAACTGGTGTCGTCCTTCTCGACCACGGTCATGCAGGCGCCGTTGATGGCGATCGAGTCGCCCAGCGCGACGTCGGCCAGCGGCAGGCCGCCGGCGTTGATGTCCAGGCGCACGCCTGCGAACGAGCCGCCTTCAAGCGGTTTGACCGATTCAATTTTGCCGATAGCGGCGACAATTCCAGTAAACATGTGAGTGCAATCTAAATTAATGAGTGAATCGTGCAAGGATACGCAAATCTTCGCCGACCTGCTTAACCTCGTGAAATTTCAACTGTTGCTTGAGCGACAGGTCGGTCAACGCCGGCAAGGCGAACATGCCCTGCCCGTCGCCGATCAGCGACGGCGCCAGGTACACCAGCAACTCGTCGACGCAGCCCTCGCGTATCAATGAGCCGTTCAGCTTGCCACCCGCCTCCACGTGCAGCTCGTTGATCTGGCGGCGGCCCAGTTCGCGCATCAGCGCGGGCAGGTCGACCTTGCCCGATGCGTTGGGCAGCATGATGAGCTCGGCGCCGGCCGCGCGCAACGCCGCCTCCTTTTCAGGATTGGCCACCGCCGCCGCGATCCACGTGCCGCCGCCTTCCAATATCTTGGCGGAAAGGCTGATATCAAGCTTGCTGTCGACCACGATGCGGCGCGGCTGGCGCGGCGTTTCCACCGCGCGCACGTTCAGCTGCGGATCGTCGGCCTTGACGGTGCCGATGCCGGTCAGGATGGCGCAGGCGCGGGCGCGCCAGGCATGGCCGTCCGCGCGCGCTTCCGGGCCGGTGATCCATTGGCTGACGCCGTTGTGCAGCGCCGTCATGCCGTCCAGGCTGGCGGCGGTTTTCATGCGCACCCACGGCAGGCCGCGCGTCATGCGCGAGAAAAAGCCGATGTTCAGTTCGTAGGCCTGCGCGGCCAGCAGGCCGGTGCTGGTCTCGATGCCGGCGGCGGCCAGCTTGGCCATGCCCTGCCCGGCCACCAGCGGATTCGGATCCTCCATCGCCGCCACCACACGGCCCAGGCCGGCGCGCACCAGCGCGTCCGAACATGGCGGCGTGCGGCCATAGTGGTTGCAAGGCTCCAGCGTGACATAGGCGGTGGCGCCGCGCACATCGTGGCCGCGCGCCTGCGCATCCTTGAGCGCCTGGATTTCGGCATGGTCGCCACCGGCCTGCTGCGTCACACCGGCACCGATCACCTGGCCGTCGCGCACGATCACACAGCCGATGTGCGGGTTCGGCGACGTGGTGTACAAGCCTTTCGCGGCCCATTCCAGCGCCAGCGTCATGCCTTCGAGATCGTTGCTGATGTTCACTTTGTCCTTAGTCAGTAGCGCTGGAGCAGCTTGCGCCGTCCACCGCCGGATCGCATACGCGCACCCGGCCCAGCATATTGATCTTGATATTGCGCGTGCTATCCCCCTGCACCAGCGACAGCGTGCCCCAGCGGGCCGCCAGGCTGTTGCCGGCGCTGCAAGCACGCCCAGCGCTATTATAGGCAAGGTAGGCCGGTGTTGCACTCGATGAAAAAACCGAGGCCACACTGATGCCCTCCTCCAGCGGACCATGCTGGAACAGCAGCAACTCGCCCGCGTCGGGGCGACGGTTGTTGTTTTCATCGACAAATACCACCCAACCTTCGCGCCAGGAGCTGCCGGACGGGTCCAGCGGCACCAGCAATACCTTGCCGCCGCGCGCGACGGCATGCGAGCGGGTCAGGTTGATAGCGGCGACCAGGTCGTTGACAGCGATGCGCAGTTGCTGGCGCCGCAGCACGCCGACATAACTGGGCACCGCGACCGCCAGCAGTATGCCGGCCAGCCCCAGCACAATCAGCAATTCGGTGAGCGAGTAACCGCGTCGCGTTGAGCCGCTCATGGCCAGCACCGCGTGGACGGGCCGGACGCGAGCCGCAGGCCGGTGCTGGTCAGCGTCAGTTGCTGGCAATCTTCGTCGTGGAAATTGCGATCCACGACCGCTGTTCCCGGCTTGGCGATCAGTTGCACGCATTGGGAAATCAGTTCGCCATCGCAGGCCTTGCCTTCGATTTCGTAAGCGCTGGTCAGCGCGCCATTGCTGCTCCACCACTTGAACTGCCGCGCCTCCGGCTCCGTGACGCCGGCGGAGAATGCGATGTAGGTATTGGTCTGCGTGAAAAACCGTTCTTCCTGCTGCATCAACTGCAGCAGCGCGGCCTGCCCCTCGGCGCGACGCGCGCGTATCACGTGCTGCTGGTAGCTCGGCATCGCCTGCGCCGCCAGCACGGCCAGGATCACCAGCACCACCAACAGCTCGATCATGCTGAACGCCTTGCATCGCGCCCCGTTCATTTCAAGGCCTCATGCAGTTCGCGCCAGTTGGCCACCTCGCGCCAGCTGAGCCGGCCGGCTCGCAACTTCACCTTGATGCTGCCAACAGGCGCGGCTCCAGGTGCGGCCGGATTGATCAGGTTGTAGGTCTTGTCGATGCGGGCCTGGCCGGTTGAATCGGGTGCCGTGCGAGTGACGGACGCCAACAGCAACGACGGCGTCGCCGCATAGGCAGTCATTGGCGCGCCTATCAGCGGGTAACCGATGCTGACTGGCGACGGCATAAAAACAGCATAGCCATCGGGCAAGCCGCTCAGCGCGTTCAAGGCGTAGCTGCGGCTGCTGGAGGCGCCGCATGCACCGGTGCCGGGCAGCAGCGTGTTGAACACCACTTCGACGCCAAGCAGCCTGCCGCTGTCGATGCTGCGCTCGCCGCTGCTGGCGGACCGCAGGAAGTCCATATACCAGCCCTTGCTGCCAGGCTCCGCCTCGCGGCCGCTGATGCCGAGCAAATCGGCCACACCTGCGCCTGCCGTCAGCACACGCTCCGTTAGTTGGCGCCGACCGGACACAGCATCCATGGGCACGGCGAGACTGTCATGGATCGCGTAGAACGACTGCGTCGAGAAACTGGCGGGCAACAGGTCTGCTCGTTCTATCAGTGCGCCGGTGCCGAACAGCACCATGTAGCCGCCGCCCGTGGCGTAGGCCAGCATCGGCTGCTGGGCGATGGGCTGGCGCTTGCCGCTCGCATCCCGGGCGCTGAACAACGGCGTTTTGCCTGCGCCTTTCCACGGAGCGGGGCCGCCAAAGTCAAAGCGCCACAGATTGCCTTGCAGGTCGCCGGCATAGGCGTAGGCCAGCGCGCCGTCGTGGTCCAGCGCCAGCACCGGCGCGCTCAGCGCGTTCGCCAACGTGGCGTCGGCGATCGGAGTGATCAGGCGGTAGTAATTGCTGTTGATCTGCCACGGTGCGTCGCGCGCCTTGTCCAGCGCCAGCAGGAACAAGGCGCCCTTGCCGGCTGTGCTGGCGTGGCCATCGCCGGCATAGTTGTTCAAGCCGCTGGCGACGATGGCGAAATAGCGGTAGCTGGCCACGCCGCCGCTCATGCTCATGCGAACCTTCGCGATCTGCGGTGATGTGGTGACGTTGCCCATCATGGGATCGTCGCGGTCCGTAAATTCCCACAGCGCAGTGGTGGCGTCCAGGCGTTCAGGATCGGTGACATCGAGTGCGAACACGCCTTGCGCGCCCCCGCCCATGCCTGACACCAGGACGGTGCGCCAGTTGCCGGCAATCAGCGCATCTGCCGTGCCGGCGGGGCCGTCGACGTAGGCGCGGTGGACGTAGTCTTTGCCCGGCAGCCGGTTCAGTACCGGCATCAGGGCGTCGGGCACATAGGCGTACAGCTCCTTGCCGGTGTCGGCGTCGAAAGCGTGCAGCATGCCGTCGTTGGCGCCCAGGTAGATGACTTGGCGGCGGGCTTTGTGGCGCATCCGGAAAACCTGGTAGTCGGCGCCCGGCGAAGCGCCAGCAGGCGGGCCGACGAACACCGGTGTGCCATGGACCGAGTCGCCCAGCACGCTGCCTCGGCGGCGGAACAGCGTGCCTTCGCCACTACGGTCGCCGCGCAGATAGGCAAGTCGGAATTCGCCCAAACCGTCTGCTGTCCGAACGGGCTTGGCCGCTGCCGTCGGCGGTGCTTGATTCAGCAACGCCTGCTGGGCGGCGGATAAGGCGGACCACTCGAAGGGCGCGCCACTCAGCGTGCCATCCGCCTGCACAACCGACGTGTAGATTCGCCGCTCGGCCGGTAGCGGCAACGGTGCATGCGCGGAGTCGCCGGTGAGGATGGCACCGGCGTCCCACGACGCGGTGGGCGATGCCAACAGCAAGGCGATGCGTTCAAAGTGACCGCTCCAGTCGCCTATATCCATCGTTGCCTGAAACAGATCTCCACCGCCCGCGGCCGCCACGAGCAGCGTGGGACCCGCGACGCTGACGGTCGCGCTGCCCGGTGTCACGGAGCGGCAAGCAGCGGTCAGAGGTTCGCTGGCAATATTCAACACCGGTGGCGCGGCGCAAACGTCCATCGCCATCAGCAACCATACCGGCGCCACTTTTAAGACATGCATGACACTCCCCTCAATCCGGCTTGCTGAACACGGTTTGCAGCACTACCTCGGTCGCCGGCCTGGCGCCAAAGCCGATCGCGGTCACGCGGTAGCAATAGCTGGCCGCCGCGCCGGCCGACGCATCCTCGCCCGGCGGATGACACTCCATGCGCTCGATCACATAACGCGGCTTCTTGAACGGCAGGAAGCCCTCGCCGGTCGACATCGCGGCGCCGGTTCGCGCGCCATAAGAAAGCGTGCATTTGCCGCCGTCTTCCACGCCGGACAGATCCACCCGCTGCCAGACCGGCGCAGCACCGGGCACCGCGTCGCATGGCACCGCAGGGCCGGCCTGTATATCGCGCTCCGCATCCGCCAAGGCATCCTCCGCCGCCTGAAACGCCACGTCCCGGTCGCGCTCACCGCGCGCGGCCTTCTCGCCCTGCAAGCTCATTTGCGCCGCCGACACACCCAGCAGCATCACCAGGATCAGCATCATCAAGCAGACCAGCACGGTCACACCCTGCTGCCGCCGCGCGCGCTTCATCCGCCGCTCCGGTTGCGCAACGCGACTGTCATGCCGACCACGCGCCGCGCCCGCGTGCGCTGGGCCGCCGGCAAGCTGCCTTCCATGATGCGCACGCCCTCGTCGTCGCCGTGCGCTTCGGAATACGCGGCGCCGAACAGATCGAATTGCGTCGCCACCGTGTCGGCGCGCGAGTTGCTGTCGCCGTGCAGCAGCAAGGCGACCTTGATGCTGCACACGCGCTTCCACCAGCTCTTGCGGTTCAGGTCGCGCTGGCGTTCATCTGGCGTGCCGCCGACCAGCGCCAGCGCGGCATCCAGCGCGTCGACCGTCCTGGCGTTGACGTAAGTATTGGGAATGCCGTCGGCCGCAACGTCGGTGTCCAGCCCGTACAGCACTTGAAAGGAATCGACGCCGTGCACGATCGCATCGGCGCCCCAGCCGGAGGCGCCACGGTATTTGCAGCGCAGTTCCGCTTCGCCGGCAGCATCGGCGGCGACATAGAATATGCTCCAGCCGCGCTCCGCCTCCGCGTGCGGTATGGCGACGCCAAAGCCGGCGCAGTTCAGGCTGGAGCCGTCGCCGTTGCCGCCCTCGCCCGAACCGGAGAAGCGCAACGCCAGCACGTCGCTGCCGTGCGCCACGGCCGGCAATGGCGCGGAGATGTCCGCGCTGCCCCGACCGATGCTGCTCGCGTCCAGTCCGGCAACGGGCGCAGGCGCGTCGGCCGCCAGTTCGGCCGGCGCGGCCTTGCTGTCCCAGTTGACGTAGGCGCTTTGGCGTATGGCCTGCGCCATGATGTCCAGCGCCTGGCGGCCGTCGTCGTTGAGCCAGGAGTTTTCATTGTGGTTGCGGTAGTTGCCGGCGGCCGCCAACAGCAAACTGCCGGCCACCAAGGTGACGAGCAGGCCCAACAGCAGCGCGATGGCGAATTCGACCAGCGTCCAGCCGGCCGGGTGCGAGGGCGCCGATCGCATGAGCAGCCTCGGCGCGTTCATCGCGTCGCTCCCACCGCCAGCGCGACGCCGGGCGCGAATTCGCCGGCATCGTCCTTGCGCGGCGTGCCGTCCGGATTCTTGCCATGCCAGCCGACCTTGACCACCAGCGGCGCGCCGGCCCCGCCACCGCAGGCCCAGCGCAATTTTCCGCCCACCCACAGGCCGGCATCGCGGCACACCAGCACGCGCCCCGCCGGCAGCCGGTCGCGCACCTGCACCTTGATCTCGTACAGATCGAACGATGCCAGCTGCGCGCTATCGCAGGCGCCGCCATAGCACAGCGCCGCCGGCGCCGACGGATGAGGATCGGCCAGCGCGTCGTAGTTGAGCAGCAAATAGGGATTGGCGCCGTCGCCGAGGCGCATTTGATCGGCGTTGGCGCGCATGCGCTCGGCCAGGCTGGTGGCCAGCTGCGTTGCCTGCGACACCAGCACCGCCTGATGTCGCGTGCGCAGCGCCGCCAGTTGCATCGCCACGCCGCCGACGATACCAAACGCCAGCAACAGCACGGCGACCAGTATTTCCACCAGCGTAAAACCGGACAACAAAGCACGTGCGCGCACGGCACACCTCCGCAAAGTCGATCACGACTGTGCTAGAAGTTAGCAGCGCTTACTGCAGAGAGTATGAGATGTATCAAAAGTGCGCCAGCCGTAGGCCGGCGGACGATCAAGCCTTGCGTGGCTTGCGGTCCTGGCCGACTTCGGCAATCGCATCCTGGAACTCGGCCAGGTCTTCGAAGTTTTTATACACCGACGCAAAGCGGATGTAGGCGATCTTGTCCAGGCGCTTCAGCTCCTGCATCACCAGCTCGCCGATGTAGCCGGTGTCGACTTCGCGTTGTCCGCTGGTCAGCAGCTTTTCTTCGATGGACAGTATGGCCGCATCGACGGCGGGCGCCGCCACGGGCCGCTTGCGCAAGGCCAGGGTCAGGCTGCCGCGCAGCTTGGCCGCCGCATACTCGGTGCGGCTGCCGTTCTTCTTGACCACATACGGCATCACCAGTTCGATGCGCTCATACGTGGTAAATCGTTTATCACATTTACCGCAGCGCCTGCGCCGGCGTATGGAATCCCCTTCCTCGGATACACGCGTATCGAGAACCTGGGTATCGTCATGCTGGCAGAACGGACATTTCATATGGGCATGCGCCTCGGTGATAGTGTGACGCCGGCGGTCGCCGGCGTCACGATGCTGCAATTACTTGGCGTAGACAGGGAACTTGTCAGCCAGCACCTTCACCGCCGCCTTGACGCGATCGATGGTGGCCGCGTCGTGCGGGTTGTCCAGCACGTCGGCGATCAGGTTGCCCACTTCTTCCGCTTCCGCTTCCTTGAAGCCGCGGGTGGTCATCGCCGGCGAGCCCAGGCGGATGCCGGAAGTCACGAATGGCTTCTGCGGATCGTTAGGAATGCCGTTCTTGTTGGTGGTGATGTGCGCCGTGCCCAGGATCGCTTCCGCTTCCTTGCCGGTCAGGTTCTTCGGACGCAGGTCCACCAGCATCACGTGCGACTCGGTGCCGCCGGAGACGATGCGCAGGCCGCGCTTGATCAGGGTCTTGGCCAGCACGTCGGCGTTGATGACGACCTGTTGCTGGTAAGCCTTGAACTCGGGGGTCAGAGCTTCCTTGAACGCGACAGCCTTGCCGGCGATCACGTGCATCAGCGGGCCGCCCTGGATGCCTGGGAAGATGGCCGAGTTGATGATCTTCTCGTGCTCGGCCTTCATCAGGATGATGCCGCCGCGCGGGCCGCGCAGCGATTTGTGCGTGGTCGAGGTGACGAAGTCGGCGTGCGGCACAGGGTTAGGGTACAGGCCGGCGGCGATCAGACCGGCGTAGTGCGCCATGTCGACCATGAAGTATGCGCCCACCGCTTTGGCGACGGCGGCGAAGCGCTCGAAGTCGATCTTTTTCGAGAACGCCGAGGCGCCGGCGATGATCAGCTTGGGCTTGTGTTCCTTGGCCAGCGCTTCCATGGCGTCATAGTCGATGTCTTCCGCAGCGGTCAGGCCGTAGGAGACGACGTTGAACCATTTGCCGGACATGTTCAGCGGCATGCCGTGGGTCAGGTGGCCGCCTTCGGCCAGCGACATGCCCATGATGGTGTCGCCTGGTTTCAGCACGGCGAAGAACACGCCCTGGTTGGCCTGCGAGCCCGAGTTAGGCTGGACGTTGGCCGCTTCCGCGCCGAACAGCTGCTTGACGCGGTCGATCGCCAGTTGCTCGACGACGTCGACATACTCGCAACCGCCGTAGTAGCGCTTGCCTGGGTAGCCTTCGGCGTATTTATTGGTCAGCTGCGAACCCTGGGCTTCCATCACCGCTGGCGAAGTGTAGTTCTCTGAGGCGATCAGTTCGATGTGATCGTGCTGACGGGTGTTTTCTTTTTGAATGGCGCCGAACAGTTCCGGGTCAACGCTGGCGAGGGTGTGATCTTTTGCGAACATGAAAAACTCCAATCGATTGAGTAGCTTGTTACTGGCAGTTGGATCGAATGAGGGAAGCCGATAGCGGACAGGCAGCCTCTTCGTGCATTTCCATCGTGGGCTGCCCAGGCGAACGGCTATTGAAATCTCACGTTTCCCGGTGGATGCCCACCTTTCGCCGACAGTCGGAAAACGCACCAAATCAGGGACGTTTTGCCGATTCCTGCAGCTTTTCGCCAGTTACGTGAGACGTAATGGAAGCCCGATTGTAATTTATGCGCCAGAATTGAGCAAGGAAATGATTGCTTTAAAAATAACTTTAAAGCCTTTTTCATGGCCGCCATAAGCAAAGCAGTCATTTCGGCTACAATTTTCCCCAACATTGACCACCAAGGATAGATCATGATCGTCTTCATCACGGGCGCCACCGCCGGCTTCGGCGCCGCCATGGCACGCACCTTCGTCCAGAACGGCCACAAGGTGCTGATCAGCGGCCGCCGAGAAGACCGCCTGCAGGCGCTGTCGGCGGAACTGGGCGCGGCCGCCCGCCCCATCGTGCTGGACGTGACCGACAAAGCCTCGATCAAGGCCGCGCTCGACAGCCTGCCGGCCGAATGGCAGCAGATCGACGTGCTGATCAACAATGCCGGCCTGGCGCTGGGCGTCACGCCGGCGCATGAGTCGTCGCTGGAAGACTGGGACACGATGATCGCCACCAACTGCAGCGGCCTGGTGGCGATGACGCGCGCGATCCTGCCTTCGATGGTGGCGCGCGGCAGCGGCACCGTCATCAACCTCGGCTCGGTGGCCGGCGACACGCCCTACCCGGGCGGCAACGTCTACGGCGCCACCAAGGCGTTTGTCGAACAGTTCACGCTCAACCTGCGGGCCGACCTGGTCGGCACCGGCGTGCGCGCCACCAACCTGGCGCCGGGCCTGTGCGGCGGCACCGAGTTCTCCAATGTGCGCCTGAAGGGCAACGACGCGGCGGCGGCCAAGGTCTACGAAGGCACCGAGCCGCTGACGGCCGAGGACATCGCCAACACCGCGTTCTGGATCGCCACGCTGCCGCCGCACATCAACATCAACCGCATCGAGATGATGCCGACCTGCCAAGGCTACGGCCCGCTCAACATCAAGCGCAGCGTTTGACGTAGCCGCTAGCGCATTTGCGGCCCCTCTTGCTTAAGAGGGGCTTAGCCGACCATTCATTCATGCATTGATTCGTAAGCGGTTGTTACAAACCTTGGCAAGTTGCCAGTAAAACGCTTTACTGTCGCAAGTGCAATTTTTTGCGCGCAAGTTGAAAAATCCGGCTAATTATCGGATTTGACGTGAATTCACCCGTCCATGCTTCAACGAAAACAACAAAATCGCGTAGAATGTTGCTCAATCTCACTAGTAGTCAAAATAACATGCCTGCAGAGTTTATCTGGAACGTACGGGTCTACTACGAAGACACCGACGCCGGCGGTATCGTCTATTACGCGAACTACCTCAAATTCTTTGAGCGCGCCCGCACCGAATGGCTGCGCGCGATCGATGTCGAACAGCACGCCCTGCTGCGGGAACACGACGTCATGTTCGTCGTCAAAAGCGTCAGCGCGGAGTATCATGCGCCTGCTAGGCTGGACCATGAACTAAAATTAACACTCGGCATCGAAAAGCTGGGCCGCGCTTCGATTATCTTCGTGCAACAGGCGTGGTGCGGCGAACAGTTGCTGAACACGGCCAGGGTTAAAGTCGGCTGCGTCGGCTCGGACCTGAATCCGCGCGCCGTACCGCCAGCGGTTGTGGAAAAAATGCGCAACAGTGTCACCACTAAAACAGACTGATCAGACTGAAAACTACATGAACGTCACCCAAGACCTATCTTTCCTGTCCCTCATCACCAATGCGCACCTGATCGTGCAGTTGATCATGGCGCTGCTGTTCATCATTTCGCTGACCAGCTGGACCTACATCTTCAGCAAGATCTTCGCCGTGCGCTCGGCGCGCCGCCTGACGATCGAATTTGAAAAGACCTTCTGGGCCGGCGGCAACCTGCACGCGCTGCACCAGAACGCCGGCAAGGACCGCGCCAACAGCGGCCCGCTGGCGCGCATCTTCGAAGCCGGCATGGGCGAGTACATCAAGAGCAAGGCGGCCTACACCTCCAGCCGCGAAACCATGGACTTCGGCGCCGTGCTCGACGGCGCCCGCCGCGCCATGCGCGCCGCCTTCCAGCGCGAGATGGATGTGCTGGAATCGCACCTGGCCTTCCTCGCGTCGGTCGGTTCGGTGTCGCCGTACATCGGCCTGCTCGGCACCGTGTGGGGCATCATGAACGCCTTCCGCGGCCTGGCCAACGTGCAGCAGGCCACCCTGGCGGCGGTCGCCCCCGGCATTGCCGAAGCGCTGATCGCCACCGCCATCGGCCTGTTCGCGGCGATTCCGGCCGTGGTTGCCTATAACCGTTTTTCGCACGATATCGACCGCCTGGCGATCCGCTTCGAAAGCTTCGTCGAAGAGTTCTCCAATATCCTGCAGCGCCAGTCGCGTTAAGAAGGCAGACAGATCATGGCTTCCTCATTCTCCAGCAGCATGCGCGGCAGCCGCGGCCGCAAGTTCAAGTCCGAGATCAACGTCGTGCCCTACATCGACGTGATGCTGGTGCTGCTGATTATTTTCATGGTGATGCCGTCGGCTAACGACCCGAGCGTGGTCAACCTGCCCAACGCGGAGAAATCCACCAAGCCGCCAAGCGACTTCGTGCAGATCGTCATCAAGCCGAACGGCGCGCTGTCGATCGGCGTCAAGGGCAAGGGCGAGGAAGCGCCGGAGACGGCGCCCAACCGCGACGCGCTGGTCAAGAAGCTGCGCACCATCCATACCGACCATCCCGACTACCCTGTGCTGATCGCCGGCGACAAGGAAAGCAAGTACGACGACGTGATCCAGCTGATCTCGGAAGCGAAGAAGATGGGCATAACCCGCGTTGGCCTGGCCACCAAGTAAACCATAGTGCAAACGATGAAACCCGCAACGGCAGGCGGCCCTTACAGAGTGCCGCGACAAAATGAAGGCTGGCGCTCCGTGCTGCTGGCCGCGGCGATGCACGCCGTGCTGCTGCTGTTCCTGTGGGTGGGCGTGAGCTGGCAAAACAACGAGCCGACCGAAGTGCAGGCCGAGATCTGGGACATGAAAGTGCAGGAAGCCGCGCCCCCGGCCCCGCCGCAGCCCGAACCGGAACCGGAACCCGAGCCGGCGCCAGTGGTCAAGGCCCCGCCTCCGCCGCCGGTGGAAGCGCCGCCCGTGCCGAAGGAGCCGGACATCGCGCTGGAGCGCCTGAAGCTGAAGAAAAAACTCGACGAAGAGAAAAAGCTGGAAGAAGCCAAGCAGGCCAAGCTGAAGAAGGAAGCCGACGAGAAGCTGGCCAAGCTGGAAGCGAAGAAGAAGGCCGAGAAACAGGAAAAGCAGGACGCGGAGGACAAGCTGAAGGAAGAAAAGCTGCAGGCTGAAAAGGACAAGAAGAAAGCCGCCGCCGAGAAACTGGCCAAGGAAAAAGCCGACAAGGCCGCCAAGGACAAGGCCTTCGCGGCCGAGATGAGCCGCATCACCGGCGCCGCCGCCAAGGGCACGGCAGGCACGGCCGCCGTGTCGACCGGCGGCAAGGTCGACGGCGGCTACCAGGCGGCGATCCGCGCCAAGATCAAGAGCAACCTGGTCTACGGCACGGTCGACGACACGCTGAGCGCGACCTACCAGATCACGCAGCTGCCGACCGGCGAGATCATCGGCGTGCGCAAGATGAAGAGCAGCGGCTCGGCCGCCTATGACAGCGCGATTGAAAACGCCATCGCCAAATCGTCACCACTACCCAAGAAAAAAGATGGTACGGTAGAGCGCGAATTCGTCGCCGATTTCAACATGAAGGATATGCACTGATGACCACCATGAAAAAACTGAACCAAGTGATCCTGACCGCCGGCCTGGCGCTGGCCGCCACCGGCAGCGCCTACGCCCAGATGCGGATCGAGATTTCCGGCGTCGGCAGCAACCAGATCCCGATCGCCGTGGCCGGTTTTGCCGACGAGAACGTCGCACCGCAGGAAATCTCCGCCATCATCAAGGCCGACCTGGAGCGCAGCGGCGCCTTCAAGATCATCGACGCCGGCGTCGTCACCAGCATGAACAACATCGACTACAGCGGCTGGAAGGCCAAGGGCGCCGACGCGCTGGCGGTCGGCACCGTCGCCAAGCTGGCCGACGGCAACTATGAAGTGCGCTACAAGCTGCTCGACACCGTCAAGCAGAGCGAGCTGTCGCAGCTGGGCCTGTCGCCAACGCCGCAGTTCGTGCGCCTGACCGCGCACAAGATCGCCGACGACATCTACCTGAAGCTGACCGGCATCCGCGGCGCCTTCTCGACCCGCATCGCCTACGTGCGCCAGGACGGCCCGAAGAGCTTCCAGCTGATGGTGGCCGACGCCGACGGCGAAGGCGAACAGATGGCGCTGCGCTCGAACGAGCCCATCATCTCGCCATCGTGGTCGCCGGACGGCACCAAGGTCGCCTACGTGTCGTTTGAGCAGAAGAAGCCGGTGGTCTACGTGCAAAACCTGATCACCCGCGCCCGCACCGTGATCGCCAACGAAAAAGGCAGCAACTCGGCGCCAACCTGGTCGCCGGCCGGCAACAAGCTGGCCGTGTCGCTGTCCAAGGACGGCCACACGCAGATCTACACCGTCAACGCCGACGGCAGCAGCCTCAAGCGCGTCTCCAACAGCGCCGGCATCGATTCCGAAGCCCACTTCGCGCCGGACGGCAGCATCTACTTCATGAGCGACCGCAGCGGCGGCCCGCAGATCTACCGCATGAACGCCGACGGCGGCGACGCCAAGCGCGTCACCTTCACCGGCAACTACAACATCAGCCCGCACGTGTCTGCCGACGGCAAGACGCTGGCCTACATCTCCCGCCGCGACGGCAACTACCAGCTGTACGCGATGGACCTGGCCAGCGGCCAGGAGCAGCGCCTGTCCGACAGCACCGACGACCTGAATCCAAGCTTTGCCCCGAACGGCAAATACATCATGTACGCCACGCAAGCCGGCGGCCGCAAGTCGCTGGCCGTGGTGTCGGTGGATGGACGTGTAAAACAACGCCTGACGACTCAGGCGGGCAACATCAAGGAGCCCACCTGGGGTCCGTTCATGCAGTAAGTTCAAGCAGCAACCTTACCTTTCACTACTAGGAGAATCAAATGCGCAAACTCAGCAGCTTAGCTTTCATCATCACCACCGCCGCCATCCTGTCCGCCTGCTCGACCCCGGTCAAAGTTGCCGAGCCGGCACCAGTGGTTGAGCGTCCAGTTGAAAAAGCGCCTGCGCCACAAGCCGACACCCGCACCGTCGCCCCGGTCGAGACCAAATCGCTGGATCCGCTGGACGATCCAAAAGGCGTGCTGGCCAACCGTAGCGTCTACTTCGACTTCGACAGCTACGTCGTGCGCGCCGACGGCAAGCCAGTGGTGGAAAACCACTCCGCCTACCTGGCCAAGAACAAAAACCGTTCGATCCTGATCCAAGGCAACACCGACGAACGCGGCGGCGCCGAATACAACCTGGCCCTGGGCCAGAAGCGCGCGGAAGCCGTCCGTAAAGCCATGAGCACCCTGGGCGTGCCGGAATCGCAGATCGAAGCCGTATCGCTGGGCAAGGAAAAACCAAAAGCCACCGGTTCGAACGAAGAAGCATGGGCGCAAAACCGTCGTGCTGACATCGTCTACAAGTAATCGAAAGCACTACCCTTTTGCCGGGTCACAGGCATAATACGGGGCGGCATGCGGATAACACCGCGTCCTGCCCCGTTTCCATTTAGATTTGTGTGAAAGCGCCCGACATGATGAAACTCTCCAAATCCGGCCTGAGCGCCGCCCTGCTGGCCGCGCTGACCTGGCTGCCGCTGCAAGCCCACGCCGGTCTGTTCGACGACGACGAGGCCCGCAAGGCCCTGCTCGACCTGCGCGCCAAGGTCGAAGCCATGCGCATCGAGCTGAACGCCCGCCTGGACACCAAATCCGACAAATCCAGCACGCTGGACCTGGTCTCGCAAAACGAAGTGACGCTGCAGGAAGTGGCCAAGCTGCGCGGCCAGATCGAAGTGCTGGCCAACGATATCGCCAACGCGCAAAAGCGCCAGAAAGACTTCTACGTCGACCTCGACACCCGCCTGCGCAAGCTGGAGCCGCGCGAAGTGACGATCGACGGCAAGACCGCCCAGGTCGACCCGAACGAACAGCGCACCTATGAAGCGGCGATGCAGACCTTCAAGGCCGGCGACTACAAGGCGGCCGGCGCGGCGCTGCAGGAGTTCGTCCAGCGCTATCCGGGCTCAAGTTATGCGTCCAACGCGCAGTACTGGCTGGGCAACGCCTACTACGCCCAGCGCGACTGCAAGAGCGCCATCACGGCCCAGCTGCTGGTGCTGAAGAACTATCCGGACAGCCCGAAGGCGCCGGACGCGATGCTGAACATCGCCAGCTGCCAGACCGAGTTGAAGGATAAGGCCGCCAAGAAAACGCTGCAGGACCTGATCAAGACCTATCCGGACTCGACGGCGGCAGCGGCGGCCAAAGAGCGCCTGAGCGGTAAATAATTACTTGGGGGTATTTGACAGTTAGCGTGGTTACCCCCTATAATCTCGCTTCTTCGGGGGTCGTTAGCTCAGCTGGTAGAGCAGCGGACTTTTAATCCGTTGGTCGCAGGTTCGAATCCCGCACGGCCTACCACCGAAGCACCCTTGGGTCGTTAGCTCAGCTGGTAGAGCAGCGGACTTTTAATCCGTTGGTCGCAGGTTCGAATCCCGCACGGCCTACCAAGACATCTCAGAAAAGCCCACGAATTTCGGTTCGTGGGCTTTTTTGTTTCTGGTCCATTTCTGGCTTTCCGTTCCATCTCACTGCCGTAACTAACCGAGGGATTCGCCTCTCCTCACTCATGAAACAAAAATCAATCTTTGCTAGCTAGCAAATTGATCTTCGATTATACTGTACATAAACACAGTCATCTGTGTTGCCTGAAACCCAGCCCGAAAATATCCTGATCAACGATCGACATGCTCATCTTTAAGAAAACACAATGTTAGGGAGTGTTTTTCCTCCCATATCTCACCGGGGACAATATGGAAGCCAGTCAGCTATACATTTTGAAAAACCGATCTTTTCAGCAAAATGTTTTAAAGATTGGAATGACAAATAAACAAGTGAATGCTCGAGCAAAGCAAATATACAATGGAGCTACCGGTGTACCGGAGCCATTTGACGTACTGTTTGCGTGTAGCGTTGCAGACTGTCGCATTGCAGAACGCCAAGTCCATCGGCGTCTTGCGGCCTATCGTGTAAATGAATCTAGAGAATTCTTTAGAATTTCTGCTATGGCAGCTCGACAAATAGTTTTCGACGTTTGCTCGGAAATAAATATTGATCGCCAGCATGAGCGCCCCATCATTACAGTGGATTTGATCACTGTCCAAGAACCGGAGTTACCTCCAAGTGATCAATACCAAGAAAAGTATGGCGAGATCCTATCAATCCCTATTGACAAGATCAGGCAACTACCCATTGGAACTAGTACATTAAGCAAACTTCAAAAAGAAAGAATATCTACCATCGACGCTATTCTTCAGGAAGTGTTTCCAGAATGCGAAGAAAGCTGGTATGACTCTTTCTCTCGCGAGAAAAATCCAGAACCAGAAATAAGAATTTGGGAGCATATCGCTAAGGCCTTTTTAAAAGTTGACCAAATCAACTGTTTGAATACGACCGAAAAGAAGGAGGCGTACACATTATTACTGGCTAGGTCGCTGAGTCCGACTAAAACTGTTCTTCAGGAACACGTTCTTCGATATTTCACGAAAAACGCTGCTCTTAAGATTATGACAGGCTACGAGTTGCCTCCAAAGCCTATCACTGTAAGAAAAGAAAAACCAGAAGTTTCATCAATAAAAAATCTGAATATCAGACCTTTAAAATCAGTGATACCAGATATATTAGCGAGCCAGCGCAGGCCAATTGACGAATAGGTACGCCTGAGGCGACCAAGGGACTTACAGCGGCGTGGTGAGCCAATGCCTGCTGTTTCGCGGATTTTTAAGGCATTAGCCGCAGGTTCGAGTCCCGTATGGCCTACCGAGATAAATCAAGGAAGCCCACAAATTTCGGTTCGTGGGCTTTTCCGTTTCCTGCAGTCGATCTTATCAAGCTTCCGCCGTGGCCTTGGCCTTGCGCGGTGCGCGCGGCTTCTTTGGCTTTTCAGCGGCGACGGCTTCGCCCTTGCCTTTCACCGATTCGATCAGCGCGGCGACATAGGTGTTGCGGGCGGTCTGGGCGATTGCCACTTGCTGCTGCAGGCGGGCCAGCTCGGCATCCACTATCTGCACATTCACTGCCTGCATTTTTGCGGCATCGCTGAGCTTCTCGGATGCGTAGGACGTACCATTGATCGTAATATATTGCGGCAAACTCATTATTTTCCTTTTTTATCCAATCCGAGGTAAAAATCCCGGTCGGCCGCAATTGTATGTCCAACCCGCGCGGCTGGCAAAGGCCTATGCCGGCAACGGCCGCACAACAACACGTCGCGCAGTCGACTGGAAGACGCGGCCCAGCGGAGTTTCAACGCATTCGAAGAAGAAGGCGCCGGCTAACAGGCTGGAGGCCCACGCGACCAGCATGCCCATGGCCTGCCATTGCGGCTCGGCGGGAGCAAACCGGGTGAACACTGCGTTCACCAGCAGGCACACGGGGAAATGAATCAGGAATACCGAATACGATATCCGGCCCAGGCCGTTGACGACAGACCATCCCTGGCCGTCCGAAACGGTTTTCACGCGGCCGAACAGGAACAACACGCAGGCGACCACCAGCGCCAGCGCGATGCGGCTGCGGAAGTCCACCACCAGCGCGACCAGCGCGGGCACCAGCGCCATCAGCACGAGCAGGAATACAGCGCCCGGCTTGCGGCGCGCATCGCTCGCCCACCAAGCCATCATGCCAAGGCCGTAGCTGCCGACGAAATACGGCGCCCAATTATCCCAGTCGGCATCCAGATTGAAATACAGCAGGGAGAACATGATGCCCGACGCGATCACCACAGGCATCAGCCACAGCCATGGGCGCTTGCCCGCGACCAGCCCGGCCAGCCACAGCGTCAAGGCGATCAGCGCATACAACTGAAAATCGATGGCGACATACCACGCGCCGGCCGACAGGGACTCGTAGCCCAGCACGCCGTGCAGCAGCAGCATATGCGCGCCCAGCTGGCTCAAGGTCGCCGGCGCCGAAATCGAATCATGTGTCATCCATGTGCGGGCCACGCCGGAGGCCACGACGGCAAGCAGCGTCGCCACAATAAAGGGAGGCGCCAGCTTGGCGTAGCGCCGCCAGATCGCCCCCAAGGGATCGCGAAGTCCAGGATAGCCGGAGGGAGTGAGCGATTTGGCAACCAGAAAACCGCTGATGACCAGGAATACCTGCACGGCAATGCGCGCGCTGGTACCCAGCCAGTCGATCAAGGCGGGCAACAGGGGGCGGACGTGATCGGCCATCGGGCCATAAAACGCCAGGTGATGCAGGACGATCAGCTGCGCTGCTCCCGCTTTCAACAAGTTAATGAGGCCAAACTGAGGCGAAACCGCCTCCGTTGCTCTCGAAATTCTCCCTGCGACCAAATTCATTCCTATTTTTGCCATATGCATTTATTCCTCCACAGCATGCCAGGCAAGCAAATTGCTAGTGATTTGCCGGCCGGGCGCCATAATAGCCGAGGTTGGGAAATCGGTGGCGCAAGTTACCGAGATGTAATTCTCAAAATTACAGTATCGACAACCAATCGGGAGTCAATGCAGGAGTTGTAAACCGCCTTCAGCGGCGGAACTTCTTCGGTTGCCGCTTGCGTGCAGCCGAGTTCTGATCCTGCAGGATCGAGTCGACCCGCTCCGAAGCCTGGCGCGACAGCTGCTGCGCCGCTTCCGTGTCGGGGAAATATTCGGGCTGGCGATACGCCAGCCACGCATAGGCCGAATACAGCCGGCACGCATCCTCCACCTCCTGCAGGTTCATGAAGTGCAGCGGGTTCTGCTCCGGCTTGATGGGCGTGATCTTCTTGGCCGCCAGCGCGGTCGCCCAATGCTCCCATGCGCGCTGCAGCGACGGCACCTTGGACGAGATCGGCACCAGCGACAGCGCGAACTTTTCCGCCACCGTCAGCTCCAGCGTATCGAGCCACGCGGCCCGCTCGAACTGGTCCTCTGTGATGCGCGGATAAAAGAAGCCGTCCGGCACGTCGATGTTGTGCACGAAGCGCTTGAGCAGCTTGGCCAGGCCGTGCTCGTTGGTCACCGACGAAATCCGGTGCAGATGCTCCAGCGTGGGCGCGACGGCAAAGCCGGTGGTCTTCAAAGGCACCGGTTTTTCCTGCAGCAGCGAGCGCATCACCTTGTGCGTCTCGTTGTCGTAGCCGGCCACCAGCCCTTCCTCATGCACGCCGAAGCGCCCCGCCCGGCCGGCGATCTGGCGCGCCAGCGCGGCCGGAATCTCTTCCTCTTCGTAGCCGTTGTACTTGACGGTGGTGGTCATGATGATGCGCGCGATCGGCATGTTCAAGCCCATCGCGATCGCATCGGTGCCGACCACCACATCGGCGGCGCCGTCGCGGAAGCGCTGTGCCTGCGCGCGCCGCACTTCCGGCGACAGATTCCCGTACACCGTGGCGACCGACAGGCCCAGCTCGGTCACCATGTCGCGCCACATCAGCACCTCGCGGCGCGAGAAGCAGATCACGGCGTCGCCGCGGCGCAGGTTGCTCATCTTGCGCACGGCCGACGCTTCCATCGACAGCGGCCCCTTGCGCTTGAGCACATGCACCTCCAGCTCGCACTCCAGCCGCGCAGCCAGCACCTCGATCGCCCGCCGCGCTTCCGGCGCGCCGACCAGGTACACCACATGCGCCGGCGCGCCGCACACGGCGGCGGTCCAGGCGGCGCCGCGGTCGCGGTCGGACAGCATCTGGATTTCATCGACCACGGCCACATCCACCGGCGTGCGCGTGTCGAGCATCTCGACCGTGCTGGCGACATGGGTCGCGCCCGCCACCAGCCGACGCTCCTCGCCGGTCACCAGGCTGACCTTCAGCGGCTTGCCGTGCTGCTCCATGCCCTGCAGGCGTTCATAGTTTTCCAGCGCCAGCAGCCGCAACGGCGCCAGATATACGCCGCTGGGCGCCTTGGCCAGCGCTTCGATCGCCTGATGGGTCTTGCCGGAATTGGTGGGCCCCAGCAGCGCGATGAACTTGCGCTTCATGCGCCGCGCCACGTCGAACGAGGCGGGATATTCGGCCAGGTTGATGCTTTGCCGCGTGCGCTCGGCGTGCTGCTCCTCCATCTCGCGCTCGACGGCATGCTCGAGGCGCTGGCGGATGCGGTCGAACACGGTGCCGGCCGGCTCGGAGATCTGCATGTCGGCCAGCGCGCCCAGGAAGGGTTGCGCGTCGAGCCCGCAGTCGTCGCAGGCGTCGGACATTTCCGTCACGAAAGCGCTGACGAAGCCGTGCAGCTCGGCGATCACCTCGTCGCTGGCGCGCTCGCGCAGCAGCGACGAGCGGGTGTCCGTATCCATCTTGCGCCATTTGGACGGTTTGGCCAGCACGCCCTGCGCCGGCACCAGGTCGTACGGCACCTTCAGGCCGCCATATTCGATGATGCCGCTGAGCCGCAGGAACACCCGGCCCTCCTGGCGCGCCAGCACGATGCCCTTGGCGGCCAGTCCGAGCCGGCGCATCAGGTCGTCGTCTTCCCCCTGGTCGCTGTCCGTGGCGGGCAAGTGGGTCGCGGGGGAGGAATTGCTCATATCTCAATACTCGGGGTGATGGCCCTGGATTTTAGCAGATCGTTACAGTTGGAGAGAAAGCATTGCCTATGGGCCACCTATAATGCTCCGCCGGGGCTGCCAGCCCCGTCCATCATTTCATCAACTAAACCTACAAAAGGAAAAAATGGGCATGGTATTCTGCCGCGGCTGCGGTAAAGAAATTCACGAAACGGCTCCTTCTTGCCCACATTGCGGCGCGCCGCAACACGTCACCGCATCCGGCGCCCCCAAATCCGACAAGGACTTCGTCGTCACCGTATTGCTGTGCTTTTTCCTTGGTTTCCTGGGCGTGCACCGCTTCTATGCCGGTAAAATCGGCACCGGCATTTTGATGCTGCTCACCTTTGGCGGTTTCGGCATCTGGGCGCTGATCGACTTCATTATCATCGTCATTGGCAACTTCACCGACAGCGACGGCCTGCGCATTACCAACCGCTAAGACGTTTTGTCTTTCTCTCCGATTTCTGGCACCATGACCCGGTTTACACCGCCGTCGTGCCAGAAATCCCCGCCATGCCCTTCTCTATCGCCACACCCGTCCACAGCGAATTGCTGATTAAAAAAAGCCGCTTTATCGCCTGCGTCCAGCCTATGGCCGACCGGGCTGCAGCGCAAAAAGTGGTGGCGGAATTATGGGCGCAACATCCAGGTGCCGCCCACGTTTGCTGGGCATTATTAGCGGGCGGTCAATCAGCTGCCGTCGATGATGGCGAACCCAGTGGAACCGCCGGCCGGCCGATGCTCGATGTATTACGCCATCAGGATCTGGAAGGTGTATTGGCGACCGTGGTCCGTTATTTCGGCGGGGTAAAGCTCGGCGCAGGCGGCCTGGTGCGCGCTTATACCGACAGCGTGGCCCAGGCATTATTAAAAGCCGATAAAGTCGCCATTATCAAGCTGCATTACCTGACCTGCACCGCGCCTTATGCGATGGAGGGTATGGTGCGCCGGGAAATAGAATCTGCCGGCGCCCGCCTCGATAATGTGGTCCATTCAGATCACGTTCAATTTGAGTTCAGCCTGCCCGATAGCGCGGCAGCACAGCTGGTCCACCGATTGAATGAGGCCGGTCACGGCCGCATTCAATGGATCTCCCCCGACGACGAATAAAGGCGGCGAGCGGCCATACCCGCCGCTCGCCCTTCCCTAGCCATTTTTTGGTATATTCACGCCAATATTTGGCATGGCTTCACTACGGGCACCGGCCCAGGTGGCTTTGTGCCACAGCGTTTCAAGCGGTCCCTGCTTGTGGCTGCGCAGCCACCACACGCTGAACTGCCGCTGCAGCAAGGCCAGTACCACGCCTATCGTCAAGGCAAAGCTGGCGCCGGTATATTGATACATGCCCAGGCCGAATCCATAATAAATCAATGTACCGACAACGGATTGCGTCACATAACAGGTCAGACTCATACGGCCTAGTGGAGAGAATATTCCTAGCCAATTTCCGGAATAAGACAGTAGCGTAAATCCGGATACCAGAACCACCATAAACGCGAGGTTCGACCAGGAGGTAATAATTACCAACAGCGGGCGACGGATGGCTTCGCCTATATGCCAGGCATCCGGATTGGATTTCAGCAGGTACAGCGGAATAAATGCCAGCGCCGCTGTCAGCAGTGTTTTCCGCCAAAACAACTTATTCGCATCGGATGGAATAAACAGCTCTTTTCGCCCAGCCAGCATACCCAACATGAATAAAGCCGGAATCTGGAATATGCGGCCATTTTCCCAACTCCAACGGATAACACCGATCTTCCCGTTGGTTAAATTACCCCACCACACCTGGAACGCGGATCCATGTGCCATAT
The DNA here is from genome assembly GCF_047304105.1 of Duganella sp. Dugasp56. Lineage (NCBI taxonomy): Bacteria > Pseudomonadati > Pseudomonadota > Betaproteobacteria > Burkholderiales > Oxalobacteraceae > Duganella > Duganella sp. Dugasp56. The sequence continues at coordinate 3,477 of NZ_JBGLYQ010000044.1, read as the reverse complement.
ATTTCTCTGCACGGCCGAAATAAGCCCATGATGCAGGGTCCGCGAGTTTTTCATTTGGCGCAGGCAACGCCTGAAAGAATTCAATCCAGGCATAAGGTTGCAGTAGTAAAAATACCGCAATCGCCAATACCAGGCCGCTGCGCAGCCGCGCCACCGGTATCAGCGCCAATCCCAATACGGCATAAATACTCAGGATATCGCCGTGGTAAAACATTGAATTGAATATGCCGAATCCCAGAAGCAACACCAGTCGCCAGGCAAAGCGGGGGCGGAAGTCCTCGCCGCGCAGTTCCCGGTTGCGATTCTGGATGTAGAACGTCATGCCGAACAGCAGCGCAAAGATCGCATAGGATTTGCCGCCGAACAGGAAGAACAGGCTATCCCAGATTGTTTTGTCCACCGCTTGCAGCCAAGCGGGCAAACCGGTCGGGAGAAAATAGAAGTCGAAGTGCTCGATGTTGTGCAACAGCAATATCGAAGCAATGGCAAAGCCGCGCAAAGCGTCGATGACATCCAGGCGGGAGGTGTTTGTAGTCATTATGTTCCATCAACCTTGGCAGTGAATAGGAGTGCATAGTGTAGATGAAAACGATTTCAATAAACACAACTAACATCTCTCAGCCGCTGACGGCGCCGGCCACGCTACAATCGCGGCATGAATCCACTGCACATCGAAGCCTTGGAATCGGCCGGCTTCGCCGCTTTCCTTCTTTACCTCAACGACCACCTGTCCGACAACGGCCGGGACGGTACCGCCTATTTCCAGCCGCTGTCGCGCGACGACTCGCGCTTCCCTGCCGACAAGGCCGAGGCGTTCAAGACCGGCATGGCGACCGAAGTCGGGATGACGGGTTGGCGGCGAGTATGGGTGGCACGCGACGGCGAAGGCCGCATCGCCGGCCACATCGACCTGCGCGCCCATGCGGAACGCTACACCGGTCATCGCTGCCTGCTTGGCATGGGCGTGGACCGGGAGCATCGCAAACAAGGATTGGGCAACCGCTTGATTCCGCACGCGGCGCAGTGGGCACAGGAATCGGCGGGATTGGAATGGATAGATTTACAGGTGCTGTCCGTGAACGCGCCCGCCATCAAACTCTATGAACGCAACGGCTTCCACAAAACCGGCGAAATCGCCGCCATGTTCAACATCGACGGCCAGGATTTCGCCTACACCAGCATGAGTAAGTATTTAGCTAATGCGTGGCCAAATAGATGATTACTGCGATTGTATAGCCTACACCAAGGACAACCGCTATCGCGGTCAGCCACGTCATCAGGCGCTCACGCTGCTCGCGAACCGCGACGTATTCAAAAAACGATTCAAGTGGATTTTTCATGATGAACGCCCTCATGATCTACCGATGAGATAATGGGCTTCGGCGAAGATAAATGCAGAAACCATGGCTACCAAAATTGATAGTAGCATTATCCTCGACAGCCTCATATGTACAACGGCCCAAGCCAGAAACTGAAGAAGGTCCATGGCCTATCCTTTCAAGGGTGTCCGGATACGGACGATGTTGGGCGGAGACGGGCATGCGCTGCATGCGGCAGCGCCCGGCTCACTCATGCTAGGCCTTTGATTTATATGGTTTTGTCTTTATATCAACCGCGTGGCACGGGGCTTGCAATAGAGGGAGCAACGCAAACTCACTCATCGCATCCCCATGGACCAGGCGCTCAGCCCGACAATCATCTCCCGCCGCAACCGCAGGACGGCCATCGTCATCGCCGCCGCGCTCGCCACGCTGTGCGCGGCGGCATGGGGCCTTAACCGCGTCGTCAGCCCCAGCGTCGACGCGGCCAGCGTGCTGCTGGCGGAAGTCCGCGTCGGCAATATCGCCAACACCATCAACGCCTCCGGCCTGGTGATCCCGGTCCACGAGGAACTCGTCTCCAGCCCGATCCAGACCCGCGTGTCCAGGGTCTACGCCAAGCTGGGCCAACAGGTCAAGCAAGGCGAACTGCTGCTGGAGCTGGACAACCGCACCATCATCCTCGCCATCGACGGCATCAAGGAGCAGCTGGCGCAGCAGGAAAACCGCATCCTCGCGCTGACCTTGGAAATGGAACAGAAACGCAAGCAGATCGTCAGCGCCATCGAACTGCTGGAGCTGGACCTGCAGGCGACCCGCGTCAAGCTGGGCCGCTATCAAACCCTGCGCAAGGCCGGCGGCGTGTCGGCCGAGGACCTGCTGACAGCCGAACTGAACGTCAAGCGCAACGAGATCCAGCTGCGCCAGCAGCACGAGCAGATCGAGGACAGCAAGCGCGTCACCTCCTCCAGCATCGAAGGCGCGCGGCTGCAAAAGAACATCCTGCAAAAGCAGCTGCAGCAACAGGAACAGCTGCTGGCGCAAACCCAGGTGCGCGCGCCGTTCGCCGGCATGCTGACCTGGCTGCTGGCCGACGAAGGCGCCAGCCTGGCCACCGGCCAGCTGGTGGCCAAGGTGTCCGAGCTGAGCAACTACAAGGTCGAAGCCTCGCTGTCCGACTTCCACGCCCGCGCGCTCAGCGCCGGCCAGCCGGTGCGCATCGAGCAAGGCAACGTGCGGCTGGACGGCACGGTCCAGACCATCCTGCCGGAAATCCAGAACGGCACCGTCAAGCTGCTGGTCACGCTGGCGCAACCCAGCCACCCTATGCTGCGCAACAAGCTGCGGGTCGAGGTCAATATCGTCACCGAACAAAAGAGCAACGCCCTGGTGGCCGACAACGGCCCCGCCTTCAACGGCCGCGGCCCGCAAGACATCTTCGTGGTGCGCGACGGCATCGCGCGCAAGACCACACTGAACATCGGCGCCAGCGATGGCAAGTCCGTGGAAATCCTGTCCGGCGCGCGCGCCGGCGACCGCCTCATCATTTCAGACACCAGCCGCTACAAGGATCGCGACAGCATCCGCGTGGCCCAATAAGGAGAGAGCATATGATACGCCTGCAAAACGTCAGCAAGACCTACCAGACCGACAAGGTCCAGACCCTGGCCCTGAAGGACATCGACCTGCACGTCGAAAAATCCGAATTCGTCTGCATCATGGGCCCCAGCGGCTGCGGCAAGAGCACCTTGCTGAACCTGATCGGCCTGCTGGACCGTCCCGGCAGCGGCGCCATCCATGTCGGCGGCGCACCGGTCGCCTCGTACAAGGACAAGCACGTGGCCAAGCTGCGCAACAGCACCTTCGGCTTCATCTTCCAGAGCTTCCACCTGATCAACGACCTACGCGTGATCGACAACGTCGAGCTGCCGCTGCTGTACCGCGACATGTCGGCCAAGAAGCGCCAGCGGCTGGCGCGCGAGGCGCTGGAAAAAGTCGGCCTCGGCGCCCGCATGGACCACTACCCGAACCAGCTGTCGGGCGGCCAGCAGCAGCGCGTGGCGATCGCCCGCGCCATCGTGGGGGGGGGGCCCGCGGGGGGGGGGGGGGGGCCCGCGCCCCCCCCCCCCCCCCCCCAGAGGGGGGGGGGGGGGGGGGG